>JAGWPW010000093.1 GCA_028870315.1 Sphingomonadales bacterium
AGACCGAGAGCGATCTGTTCGGCGAGCAGGCGGTGCTCTGCGGCGGCGCGAGCGAACTGATCCGCGCAGGCTTCGAAACCCTGGTCGACGCTGGCTACGCGCCCGAAATCGCCTATTTCGAATGCCTGCACGAATTGAAGCTGATCGTCGATCTCATGTATGAGGGCGGCATCGCCACCATGCGCTATTCGATCAGCAACACCGCCGAATATGGCGACATCACCACCGGCCCGCGGATCATCACCGAGGAAACAAAGAAGGAGATGAAGCGCGTGCTCGCCGACATCCAGTCGGGCCGCTTCGTCAAGAATTTCGTGCTCGACAACCGCGCCGGCCAGCCCGAACTCAAGGCAGCGCGCAAGGCCGCCGCCGCACATCCGATCGAGGAGACGGGCGCAAAGCTGCGCGCGATGATGCCCTGGATCGGCGCCAACAAGCTGGTCGACAAGGCGAAGAACTGAGCGTTTTCGTGCTCGGGAGAGCATCGCGCGGGGATCCCGGAAATCCCGCGCGATGCTCTGGGGGGAGAAGAGCCGATCGCCGCACGGCGCATCCTGATCTGCTGCCACGATTTTTCCTCGGGCGGCACCGAGCGCATCGCCATCGGCCTTGCCGCGCATTGGGCGGCGGCGGGGCGCGAGGTGCGTTTTCTCGTCGGCCATCGCGCCGGTGCGCTCGCTGCAACGATCCCCGAGGGGGTGGCGGTGACCGAACTGTCGCCGCCGGTGCGACGCAGCCTGTTCTCGCGCTTCCGCCTTGGCCGGGCGATGGCGCGCGAGATCGCCCGGCTGGACCCCGATGTCGTCTTCCTGCCGGGTAATTTCCACCTTCAGCTGTGCATCCCGATCGGCGCCGAGCGGCGGCGGCTGGGAGCCGGCTGGACGGTTGCCTTCAAGCTTTCAAACCCGATCACCCCCAACCGCTTCACCGCGCCGCTGCTGCGCCGCGTGGTGCGCCATTACCATGACTGCATCGATGCCGTCGCGGCGATGAACGGCGGCATCGCGCGCGAACTCGCGGCGCTCGTTCCCGAGGCGGACATCCGCACGCTGCACGATCCCACCTATCTCAACCCGGGGATGAGCCATGCGCATGTTCCCGATGCCGATGGCCGCTTTCACATCGTCTGGGCGGGGCGTTTCGAGCCGCAGAAGGACGTGATGCTGGCGCTGCGGACGATGCGCGCGCTTGCCACCAACCCGCCTGGCGGGCTGCCGCCGCGCCTCAGCCTGCTCGGCAGCGGCAGCCAGCGGCGCGCGGTCGAACGGGCGATCAGGAGGCTGGGCCTCACCGATATCGTCGATACGCCGGGGCATGTCCCGCAGATCGATCCCTGGCTCGAGCGCGCCGATGTGCTGCTCGTCACCTCGCATTTCGAGGGCGGGCCGGCGGTCGCGGTCGAGGCTCTGGCGCATGGCGTGCCGGTGGTATCGACCGACTGCTCGCATTTCCTGCGCGATATCCTGCCCGTGGGCGGCGGCCGGATCATCGGCTCGCGCGCGCCGGCGGCGCTCGCCGATGCACTGCGCGCAGTCGCCGCCGCGCCCCCGCCCGACGCCGATGCCCTCGCCCGGCTCATTGATCATCTCGCGCCCGAAACCTGCGCGGCCGCCTATCTCGACTGGTTCGACAGCCTGGCCCCGCGGAGATGACCCGCGATCAGCCGCCCTTCACCCAGGCAAGCGCCACCGCCGCCTCGGCAAGCGGGAAGGTGCGATAGGTGATATACGGCAGGATCGCGCTTTCGAGCTGCGCCACCGCGCGGATCCACGCCTGATCGCTCACCACCGCGATGCGCCCGAAGCCGTCGAGCTTGCCGAAAAGGGGCAGCGCCTGGCCGAGATAATGGACGATATCCGCCAAGGCGATGCCGCCGAACTCATGCACCTCGCAATAGAGATGGACCTTGCCGAAGCGGGCCATTGCCGCGTTCACTCGCGCCATCAGCGGGTCCAGCATCGCGCGGGTGAAGCGCCCCGTGCAGCGCAGGGCGACGACATCGGGGGCGCTGTCGAGATATTCGATGCTTCCGCTTGCCGTCATTGCCCGTTTCCTTCGGGTGCAGGGCCACGAACAATCCGCTTGTAGCACCTGTAGCACAGGTCGGACGACGGCGGCGCACGCAAGTGCCGATTCCGGCTTTCCCCTTTACAGCCGCGGTCGCGCATGCGCATAGGCGCGCGATGACCCTGGCTCTCGATCCGACGCTGCGACTTACCCGCCCTTGGGCGTGAAACGGCGTGCCCCGCGTGGCACACGCGGCGCTCAAGGGATCGCTTCTCCGCCATCGCGTCACCGTCATCAATCGAGATCGACCATGTCCATGCTGAAAGACCCATCGGTCAAATATCGCGCCTTTCCGCCGATCGCCCTTGCCGACCGCCAATGGCCGGGCCGCACCATCACCCATGCCCCGCGCTGGCTTTCGACCGATCTGCGCGACGGCAACCAGTCGCTGATCGATCCGATGGGCGCCGAAAAGAAGACTCGCTTCTTCGACCTGCTCGTCGCGGTCGGGCTGAAGGAGATCGAGATCGGCTTTCCCGCCGCCGGTGCCACCGAATACGACTTCATCCGCGGCCTGGTCGATTCGCAGCGCATCCCGGGTGATGTGCTCGTGCAGGTGCTGACCCAGTCGCGCGAGGATCTGATCCGGACCTCGTTCGAAAGCCTCGCGGGGGTCCATGCCGCGATCGTCCATCTCTACAACGCCATCTCGCCGCTGTGGCGGCAGGTGGTGTTCGGGCTCGAACCGCCGCAGATCAAGCAGATCGCGGTCAACGGCGCCAAGGTGCTGCGCGATCAGGCGGCGCGCTTTCCCGACACCAGATGGCATTTCGAATACAGCCCCGAGACCTTCTCGACCGCCGAGCTCGATTTCAGCCTCGAATGCTGCGCGGCGGTGATGGAGGTGCTGCGCCCGACGAAAGCCCATCCGATCATCCTCAACCTGCCCGCGACGGTCGAGGCGGCAACCCCCAACATCTATGCCGACCAGATCGAATATTTCTGCCGCAACCTGCCCAACCGCGAGGCGGCGGTGATCAGCCTGCACACGCATAACGACCGCGGCACCGGGGTCGCCGCCGCCGAACTCGGGCTCATGGCCGGCGCCGACCGGGTCGAGGGCTGCCTGTTCGGCAATGGCGAGCGCACGGGCAATTGCTGCCTCGTCACCGTCGCGCTCAATCTCTATACGCAGGGGATCGATCCCGGGCTCGACTTCTCGGACATCGACGAGGTCATCCAGACGGTCGAATATTGCAACCAGCTGCCGGTGCCCGCGCGCCATCCCTATGGCGGCGAACTGGTGTTCACCGCGTTTTCGGGCAGCCATCAGGATGCGATCAAGAAGGGCTTCGCGGCGCAGGAACAGCGCAACGACGAGCTGTGGGCGGTGCCCTATCTGCCGATCGATCCCGCCGATCTCGGCCGCAGCTACGAGGCGGTGATCCGCGTCAATTCACAAAGCGGCAAGGGCGGCTTCGCCTGGGTGCTGGAGCAGGACCAGGGGCTGAAGCTCCCCAAGCGGATGCAGGCGCATTTCTCGCGCCATGTCCAGGCGCTGGCCGACGAAGCGGGCCGCGAATTGCAGGCCGAGGACATCTGGGATGTGTTCCAGCGGGTCTACCACCTCGCCGCGCCGCAGCATTTCCAGCTCGTCGATTACGAGGAGACGCGCGCTGCGGACGGCACGCGGCTGTTCGCCGGCAAGATCGGCGTCGATGGCCGCGAGCAGTCGGTCTCGGGGCGCGGCAACGGGCTCATCTCCTCGGTGGTCGCGACGCTGGCCGAAAGCTTCGGGGTGCGGATCGAGGTCCGCGACTATCAGGAACATGCGATGAGCGCGGGCAGCGAGGCACGGGCCGCTGCCTATCTCGAATGCACCGGCCCCGCCGGCGAAACGCTCTGGGGAGTTGGCATCGACGAGGATATCGCAACCGCCAGCGTCCGCGCGGTGCTTGGCGCGGCGAATGCGGCCGTGCGCAGCGCGCCACGCAGCCCGGTGCCCGAACAGGGCTGAAGCCGGCGCCGGTCGCGGAACGATTCAGCCAGCGGGATCGCGGTTTTCGGGAAGCGCCTCGTCGAGGACGCGCGCGGCGCAGGCGATCACAACCTTCGCCGCGCCCGCCCGGCGCAGCGCTGAAACGCAGGCGCCGCTGGTCGCGCCGCTGGTCACGACATCGTCGACCAGCAGCACGCGGGCGCCTGCGAGCCGCGCCTTGCGCCGCGGGTTGATGGCGATCGCCCCGACGAGCGCGCGCGCTCGCGCCGCCACGCCGAGCCCGCCAAGCGAAACCGTGGCCTTGCGGCGCAGCAGCCCATCGACGACGAGACCCGCGCCGCTGGCCCGGGCGATCTCGCGGCCGAGCAGCACCGACTGGTTGAACCCGCGCCGCCACAGCCGCCAGCGGTGCAGCGGCACCGGCACGATCAGCCAGCTCTCGTCGAGCCCTTCGGGGATCACCCCCGGCAGCCGCGCGAGGATCAGGCGCGCCAGCAGCGGTGCAAGCCCGATCCGCCCATGGTGCTTGAACCCGACGATCAGCCGGCGCGAGACCGCGTTGTAGAGCGTCGCGGCGACGATCCCGTCATGGCGCGGCGGATCGGCAAGGCAGGGCGCGCAGCGAAGCCCGGTCGCGCTGACGCCTTGAAACGGCCGTCCACAGGTGACGCAAGCGGGTGCACCGGGGATCACCAGCCCCTGCCAGCATCGCGGGCACAATCCCGCGGAACCCGCGACCGCTTCGCCGCAGACCGGGCAGCGCGGCGGGAACACAAGGTCGATGAGCGGCGCCAGCGCCTCGGCCGGCCTCACGCGGCGCGCGCGCCCGAACGGGCGGCGCTTGCCGGCGCGCGCGCGGCGCGGCAGGACGGGCCATGGCCCCGCCTCCCGTCATCTTCTCGCCCTCGCGCCGGCTTGCCGCGCGGCGCCGCATGCTGGGTTGCCAGGCGCGCGGCGATGCCGCCCGCTACCTTCTCGACGACATGGTCGAAGACGTGATCGAGCGGCTCGCCTTCCTGCGCCATGCGCCGCGCGAGGCGCTGGTCGTCGGCGATGTTCATGGCATGCTGGCCGATGCGCTCACCCGGCAGGGCGTCGCGGTCCTTGCCGGGGAACCGGCGCGCGGGTTCGACGAGGAAGCGCCCGCGCCCGGTGCCGGCTTCGGCCTCGTCGTCAGCCTCGGCACGCTCGATACGGTGAACGATCTTCCCGGCGCGCTGATCCTCGCGCGCCGCGCGCTTTGCCGCGGCGGGCTGATGCTCGCGAGCTTTCCCGGCGCCGGCAGCCTGCCGCGGCTGCGCGCGGCGATGCTCGCCGCCGATGACGCGCGCCCGGCGCCGCGGCTGCATCCGATGATCGACGTGCGCGCCGGCGGCCAGCTGCTTCAGCGCGCCGGCTTCGCCGATCCTCTTGCCGATTCGCGCGGGCTCGACGTCGCCTATCGCTCGCTTGGTGCGCTGGTTGCCGATCTGCGTGCGCAGGGGCTCGGCAATGTGCTTGCCGAACCCGGCCCGCGCCTCGATCGCAGCATGCGCGCGCGCGCCACCGCCGCGTTTGCGGCAGCGGCAGACGACGGCCGGACGATCGAGCATTTCGAGCTGCTGACGCTCTCGGGCTGGGCTCGTTAATCCAGCGCCGCCTGCGCCGCCGCCAGCCGGGCGATCGGCACGCGATAGGGCGAGGCGCTGACGTAATCGAGGCCGATACCCTCGCAAAAGGCGATCGAGGCGGGATCGCCGCCGTGTTCGCCGCAGATGCCGAGCTTCATTCCCGGCCGCGTCTCGCGCCCGCGATGTGCGGCTATCTGCACCAGCTCGCCCACCCCTTCCAGATCGAGGCTGACGAAGGGATCGCGCGGATAGATGCCCTGCTCGACATAGGGGCCGAGGAATTTGGCGGCATCGTCGCGGCTGACGCCAAGCGCGGTCTGCGTCAAGTCATTGGTGCCGAAGGAGAAGAATTCGGCGTGGCGGGCGATCTCGCCCGCCATCAGCGCCGCGCGCGGCAGCTCGATCATCGTGCCGACATGGTAATCGAGCCGGCGCCCCTTCTCGGCGAACACCGCGGCCGCGGTGCGATCGATCAGCGCTTTCAGGATTTCCAGCTCGCGGCCGGTGGCGACAAGCGGCACCATCACCTCGGGCACCACTGGCACCTCGGCGCCCGCGGCCATCACGTCGCAGGCCGCCTCGAAGATCGCCCGCGCCTGCATCTCGTAGATTTCGGGGAAGGTGATGCCCAGCCGGCAGCCGCGGTGGCCGAGCATCGGGTTGAACTCATGCAGCTCGTCCGCGCGCCGCCGCAGCGTCGCCACGCCGATGCCGATCGCCTCGGACAATTCCTCGAATTCCTCGTCCCCCTGCGGCAGAAATTCGTGCAGCGGCGGGTCGAGCAGGCGGATGGTGACCGGCAGCCCGGCCATGATCTCGAAGATCGCGTGGAAATCGGCGCGCTGTTCGGGCAGCAGCTTCGCCAGCGCCGCGCGCCGGCCCTGGGTGTCCTCGGCAAGGATCATCTGGCGCACCGCCGAGATGCGCCCGGCATCGAAGAACATATGCTCGGTGCGGCACAGGCCGATCCCGGTCGCACCGAAAGCGATCGCGTTGGCGGTTTGCTCCGGATTATCGGCGTTCGTGCGCACCTCCAACCGAGTGACTTTCGAGCACCAATCCATGAGCTTCTGGAACATCTGGTAAGTGGCGCTCTCCTTGCCATCGAGCGATTTTTCGATCAGCACCTGAACGATCTCCGACGCGGCGGTGGGCAATTCGCCG
>JAGWPW010000094.1 GCA_028870315.1 Sphingomonadales bacterium
GAAATTCCGCCGAAGGGAAAAGGAGAAGAAAAGAAAGATTCGCCAGGCGTGTCGTCGAGAGCGCTGGCATCTACACCTACCGCCTTTCATGTCACAGTTATTCCTGCCGGATCATTTCTGGTGATTCCCGAAGTCAGTTCCGAACGGCGCGAATATATCCCGTTAGGGTGGCTTGAACCCCCGGTCATTCCGAGCAACAAGTTACGTATCTTGATGGAAGCGAGCTTATGGGAGTTTGGAGTTGTTACGAGCCGGGCACATATGGCTTGGACAGCTCACATCGGTGGCCGACTTAAGAGCGATTTTCAATATGGGATCGGGCTGAATTACAACACCTTCCCCTGGCCCGACGCCACCCCGGCGCAGCGCGCGAAAATCGAGGCGCTGGCGCAGGCGGTGCTCGATGCGCGCGCGGCATGGCCGGCCTCCAGCCTTGCCGACCTTTACGATCCCGACACCATGCCCGCCAATCTGAGGAAGGCGCATGGCGCGCTCGATGCGGCGGTGGACCGGCTGTATCGGCCCGCGCCCTTCGCCGGCGACCGCGAGCGGGTGGAGCATCTGTTCGGCCTGTATGAGGGGCTGGTCGCGCCGCTGAGCCGGCTGGGCGCGGCAAAAAAGGGCCGCAAGCGCGCCGGCCAGCGCCTTCCGGTTTGAGGACACGCCCGCTTGCCCAACCCCTGGTGGGCAGGGGTTTGCGAAGCGGGTTTCGCCCGCGCTTGCCGGTCAGCCGGCCGGGCAATGCGCCGCAAGCAGCGCATCGGCGGCGCGGGAATTGCCCGCCGCGCGCAACTGCTTGGCCGGCCCGGCGACCAGCGCGCAGCCCAGCACCACCTTGCGCCGGCGCAGTTGCAGCAGGGTGGGCACGCGGCGCGCGAGTTCGGCATCGGGCACGGGATCGATCGCACCGGTGAACCAGCCCAGCCACGGCGGCCGCGCCGCCAGCCGGTCGATGAACGCCGCCTCGGCGGCGCCATCGTCGCGGAACGGGCTCAGCACCCCCGGCACGCGCAGCACTTCGGGGCGCTGGCGCAGCAGCGCATCGAAACGCAGCGCCGCCACGCGATAATCGCCCTGTTGCAGCGCCTGCTGGCACAGATAGGCCTGCACTTCGGGGACGCGCCAGCCGAGCGCCCCGGCAACGCGGAACGCGGCGTCGGCGCCGGCGCCGTCGCCCGTTGCCAGCCGCGCATCACCCAGCAGCGCGGTGCTTTGCGGATCGACCGGCGCGCGGGCGACCAGCCTTGCGGCGAGCACCCCGGCGCGCGCGGGATCGCGCCGCAGCGCCGCGCGTGCCGCTGTTGCCAGCGCATGTTCGGCAAAGAGGGCCGGCACCCGGCTGGCAAGCGCCGGACGCTCAAGCGCCAGCCGGTCGAGCCCGTTGCCGACCACCAGCCCCGCATAGGCCGCCGCGACAAGGAGTATCGCGGCGCGGCCCAGCCATCGGCGGGTTGCGGTCATTCGTCTTGCGCGGGCGCGTCGTAGCGATAAAAGTCGTAGCCCGCATATTCGGAATAGCGATTGCCCGCCTTGGCCGGATCGAACTTGGTCAGCACCGCGCCCAGCAGGACGGGGCGCATCGCCTTCAGCCGGCGCAGGGCGGTCTTCAGCGCGCCGCGGCGGCCGCGTTCGGCCTCGACCACGAAAATCACCCCGTCGACAAGCGCGGCGATCATCGGCGCGTCGGCAAGCCCGAGCACCGGCGGGCTGTCGATGATCACCACGTCATAGCTCAGCGCCGCCTCTTGCAGCACCGCTTCGAGCCGCGGGCTTGAGACAAGTTCGGTCGGGCTCGCCGGCACCGGCCCCGACGGCACGAGCGCGAGCATCTCCATGCCCGAGGGCTGGACGACCTGCGCCAGCGGCTCGCGCTGGGTGAGCAGCGTGGACAGCCCGCGCGCATTGTCATAGCCGATGTGGCGATGCAGCATCGGCCGCCGCAGATCGGCGTCGAACAGCACCACCCGCTTGCCCATCCGCGCAAAGCCCTGCGCCAGCGCGAGGCTGGTGATCGTCTTGCCCTCGGCCGGTTGCGCGCTGGTGACCAGCATCACCTGCGGCAGGCCGTCGGTGGTGGCATACATCAGCGTGCCGCGCAGCGAGTTATAGGCCTCGGCCATCGGCGACTTGGGATCGGCCAGCGCTTCTGCGGGATCGGTGCGGCGGTTCTGCGGGACGATGCCGAGCAGCGGCAGCCCGAGCTTGCCCTCGATATCCTCGGGCACGCGGATGGCATCGTCGAACTGGTCCTTGATGAACAGCGTGGCCACCACCAGCGCCGCGCCGACCACCAGCGCCATCGCGAGGTTCTTGACAAGATTGGGCGAGGACGGGCTGGCCGGAGGATCGGCGCTGTCGATCACCGATATATTGCTGAGGCTGATCCCCGCCGCCGCATTCAGTTCCTTGTAGCGCTGGAGCAGCCCGTCATAAACTTCCCGGTTGGTATCGACCTCGCGCTGCAACAGCCCGTATTGCACATTGCGGTCCTGCTCGGAAAGGGTGGCGCCCTTCAGCCGGCTGACCTCGCCGGTCAATTGTTCCTCGCTGTTGCGGGCGGCGGCGTAATCGGCCTTGACCGATTCGCGGATATTCCCGGCCACCGCCTGGATCTGCTGCTTGATCCCCGCCAACTCCTCCTGCTTGGCCCTGACCGCGGGATAGGCATCAAGGTGGCGCGCCTGTTCTTCCTGAAGCTGCGCTTCGATCGCCGCGCGCTGCGACAGCAGTGACGAGATCGTCGGATTGTTCACCACCTCGGGCGCGCCGAGCAGCGGACCGGACGAGATCGCCTGCCAGCGGCCCTGCGCGGCGATGCGCTTGGCGGTTGCCTCATTCGCCGCCTGGTTGAGCTCGACAAGGCTTTCGGTGGTCACCGAACTGCTGTTCTGCCCGCCCGACTTGTCGGCGGGGAGCGCGCCTTCGGTATGGATGAGCTCGGCCTGGCGCGCGTAATCGTTGAGCGCCCGCTCCGAATCCTCAAGCTTCTGCTTGGTCTCGGCCAATTGGCCCGAAACGAAGTCGCGCGCATAGGACGAGCTGTCGTAGCGCCGCTGGAGGTTCGCCTGGATGAACTCACCCGCATAGGCATTGGTGATGTCGGCGGAAATCTCCGGGTCGGTGCTGTCGTACTGGATGGTGACGATGCGCGAATCGCGCGGCAGAGTGACGTTGAGATGGCCAAGCAGCATCCCGACGACCGCATTGCGCAGCGCAAGCGGCGCAGTTCCGGCCGCGGGCAGATCGACCTGTTGCGCGGCGAAGAAACGCGCGCTGCCGGCCAGGCCAAGCTTCTGCGCGACCCGGATGGCCAGCCCGCGGCTGCGCAGGATATCAACCTCGGTTTGCAGGAAGCGATCGGTATCATAGCCGAAATTGTCGGCAGCGTCGGCGGGTTCGCCGTCCTTGTCGCCCAGCACCCGGCTGCTGCTGTCGTTGATCTGGATGGTTGCGGTGGCGGTGAAGCGCGGGGTTGTCAGCAGCGTCGCCGCCACCGCCACGCCCAGCGCCGCGGCGAGAATGGCGACGATCAGCGCAAGGTTGCTGCGCAGCAGCGCCGCCAGATAGCGCAGGTCCAGGCCCGGCCGATGGCCCGCGAACAGGCTGTCGAGCATGCCCTCGTTCGGGTTGCGGTCACCCCGCCCGGCGAGCACCGGATCGATCTCTGCGGCTTTGCGGGCTGTGGCCATCGTCGCGCTGCTCAATGGATCAGATAAAAGATGTTGAACAGGGGCGTCGCCTGCAGAAAGTCGTGCCAGGCGCCCTTGCGCGCCGAATAGCCGACGACGACCTTGTCGCCCGAGACGATTTGCGGATCGGGCGCGCGGCCCATGCGAATGTCGTCGATATCGAAGCGCGCGCCCAGGTGCTGGCCGTTGACATCGCGCATCACCACCACCTCATCAACCCGCGCGGCAGTGCCCGTGCCCTTGGCCATCGCGATCGCCCCGAGCAGCGTCATGTCCGAGGAAGCCTCGTAGCGGCCGGGCTCGCGGACCTGCCCTTCGACGGTGAATACCTCCTTGTGGTGCTGCGCGATATTCACCGCCACCTGCGGGTCGCGGATGAAGCGTGCGCCAAGGCGCCGCGCAAGCTCGTCGCGCAGCACCCCGGGCGTGTGCCCCGCAGCGCCGACATCGCCGATCAGCGGCACTTCGATTCGACCGCTGTCATCGACGACATATTGATCGGACGTCAGCTCGGGCTCGCCCAGCACCCGGATCGAGAGCCGGTCACCCGGCGCGATCTCGCCCATGTCCGAGACGGCTGCGGTCACCGGAATCGCGCGATAGGCGGCAGGACCGCCGGGCAGGCTGGTCGGCCGTTCGGTCCCGCAGCCGGCCGCGGCCAGCGCCAGCAGCAGCACCGGCCAGCGGCCGTTCCCTAGCATCATTGCGAACCGTCCACCTTGCGCGCGCCCCCCCGCGGCGCGGAAAGCAGCATTCCCGCGCAACTTGACGTCATGCAGGCTAGCGCCATCGTGCGCAACGGATAATCAACCACGGCATGGAGCGCGATCAGCGCGAGGATTGCCGCCGCGCCGCGCCGCTGCGGATCGGCGCCCGCCTCGCTCCACACCCGCCACGCCGCGAGGGCGAGCATCGCGGCGAACGCGGCAAGGACCAGCGCCCCCGGCAGCCCCGCCTCGATCAGCAGTTCCAGATAATCGTCATGCGCGCGGTTGATGTAACCCGCGCGGATCGAATCGAGCTGCTCGGCGCGCGGATAGACCGCAGTGAAGCTGCCCATGCCCGCGCCTGCCGGCCAATAGCTGCGCAGCGCCAGCGCGCTGTCGCGCCAGATCGCCGGGCGCAGCTCTTCTGCATTGCCGAAGCGGGCAAAGGCGCGGGCGAGTGCCGTATCGTGCCGGGCGATGGCCAGCCCGAAGGCGCCGAGCGCGCCGGCGGCAAGCGCCAGCAGCGCGAGTCGCCGCCCCGGCAGGCGAAGGCGCGGCGCCAGGATCGCCACCTCGGCGGCAAGCGCCGGCGCCAGCAGCGCCATTCCCGCGCGCGAGGCGGTGAGCACCACGCCCAGCGCCAGCAGCCCGCTGGCAAAGGCGGTGCCGGCAACGGCAAGGCCGCCCAGGGCGCCGCGCCCGGCGGCCACGCAGCCCGCCAGCGCGACCATGCCCGCAAGCAGCAGGTCGGCTTCGGCATTGTGCCCGGCCTGGAAGCCGTCGAGGAAGCGCTCGTCGGGATAATAGAAGCGCATCGCCCCGCTCGACAGCTGTGCCGCGCCGGCCACCAGCGAGGCCAGTGCTGCCCCCGCGATCAGCGCCAGCAAGGCCTGCCGTCCGCCGCGGTTCTGCGCGGCGGCCATCACCAGCATCGCCGCGGCCGGCGCCATCGCCAGCAGCGATCCGAGCGTCGCATCGGGGGTCAGCGACCAGGGGCGCCACGGCGCCTGCGGCCCCAGCGTCGCGAAGGCCGCACGCGCGGGTTCGCGGCCGGGAAGCGCCTGCCACAGCGCCGGCGGCAGCGGGACAAGCTGGAAAAGCGGCAGCAGGACGATCAGTGC
The DNA here is from genome assembly GCA_028870315.1 of Sphingomonadales bacterium. Lineage (GTDB taxonomy): Bacteria > Pseudomonadota > Alphaproteobacteria > Sphingomonadales > Sphingomonadaceae > Novosphingobium. The sequence goes on from JAGWPW010000094.1 coordinate 5,518, forward strand.
GGCGGCAAGCCACACCCGACGGGCGATCGCCGGGCCATCGCCGGGTTGCTCCAACGCCAGCGCCATCCAGCCCGCGGCCAGCACCGCGAAGACCAGCTCAAGCCCGATTTCGGGCGCCGCGAAGCGCGCGCCGCCGCCGCCCAGGAGCAGCGCCGCGGCCAGCAGCATCACAGGAACCACGGCCAGGACAGGAAGCTTGTTCATCGGCTTTTAGAGCCGGGAATGCCGATGGTTTGCAATCCCCTTGCGCGGCGCGCGGCGCGCGGACAGCAATGCGTCCCGCGCGGGCGACAGCCCCGGAATTATCGCGCAAACGACCGGCAAGCGCTTGAATCAGCTTAACCGTTACAAAATATGGGAATTTATAATTTGCCATTTCAGAGGAAGCCCGCAAAGCCCCATCCGCTCGTCAGGAAGGAGCTCTCTGTTTGGCGACCCAGCCCCATGATCCCGATCATCCCGCACTGCGCCAGCGGCCGCGCTGGCTCACCTATGGGCTCATCGCGATCGGTCTTGTCCTGGCCGCGCTGATCGGGCGCTGGTTCGCATCCGCGGGCGCGAAGAAGAACGCGCATACCGGCCGGCCGGTCGCCGCGGTGGCGATCGCCAGGGTGGTGCCCGCCGATGTGCCGGTCACCGTCAGCGCGATCGGCACGGTCACGCCGATCGATAGCGCGATCGTGCGCACCCAGCTTGCCGGCAATCTGCTGCGCATCCTGTTCCGCGAAGGCCAGCAGGTGCACGCCGGCCAGGTGATCGCGGTGATCGACCAGCGCCCGTTTGAAATCGCCTTGCAGCAGGCCGAAGGCAACCTCACCCGCGATGCCGCCCAGCTGGCCGATGCGCAGCTCGACCTTGCGCGCTATCGCAAGCTGCTGGGCCAACAGTCGATCGCCAGCCAGCAGGTCGATACCCAGGCGGCGCTCGTCAAGCAGCTCGCCGGCACGGTCGCCGCCGACCGCGGCGCGGTGAACAGCGCCCGGCTCAATATCGATTATTCGGCGATCAAGGCGCCGTTCGACGGGGTGATCGGCCTGCGCCAGGTGACGCTGGGCAATTACGTGCAGCCGAGCGACACCAACGGCATCGCGGTTGTCACGAGGACCGATCCGATCGACGTCGAATTCGCCTTGCCGCAATCGCAGCTCGATGCGATCCGCCGGCGGGCCGGCTCGCCCGAGGGGCTGCCGGTCACCGCGCTCGACCAGAACAACCAGTCGGTTCTCGCGCAGGGCAGGTTCGGCACCTTCGACAACCAGATCGCCACCGCCACCGGCACGGTCAACGCCAAGGCGCGCTTCGCGAACCCCGGCACGGCGGCGAAGCAGGCGCTGTTCCCCAATCAGTTCGTCAATGTCACGATGCGGATCGACACGCTGCACCATGTCGATACCGTGCCGGTCACCGCGGTGCGCCACGGCGCGCCCGGCGATTTTGTCTTCGTCGTCCAGCCCGACAGCACGGTGAAGCTGACCGTGGTCACCACCGGGCCGAGCGACGGCGCGACGATCGCGGTGCTTCAGGGCTTGCAGGCGGGGCAGACGGTGGTGACCGAAGGTGCCGACGGGCTCGATGACGGATCGATGGTCCGGCTTCCGCGCGCGCATGGCGGGCCGGCCGGAGCCTCGCGATCCGCGGCCGGCGGCGGCCAGTCCGGGCATCGGCACCGGCCCGCCGCCGCGCAATGAGCGAGCCCGCGCAGGCGGGCGCGCCGCTCCACCCGGCGCCCCCCGGCGGCCCTTCACGGCCCTTCATCCTGCGCCCCGTCGCAACGACGCTGCTGGCGATCGCGCTGCTGCTCGCCGGCTTCATCGCCTATCGGGCGCTGCCGCTCTCGGCGCTGCCGCAGGTCGATTATCCGACGATCCAGGTACGCACGCTTTATCCGGGCGCCAGCCCCGATGTCATGGCGCTGACCGTCACCGCGCCGCTGGAGCGCCAGTTCGGGCAGATGCCGGGGCTTGCGCGGATGACCTCGAATTCCTCGGGCGGCGCCTCGGTGATCACGCTGCAATTCGATCTCGACCTGTCGCTCGACATCGCCGAGCAGGAAGTGCAGGCCGCGATCAATGCCGCGCAGACGCTGCTGCCGGCCGATCTGCCGGCGCCGCCGGTCTATGCCAAGGTCAACCCCGCCGACACGCCGGTGCTGACGCTGGGCGTCTCCTCCAGAACCCGGCCGCTGGGCGAGGTCGAGGGCATCGTCGAGCGCCAGTTCTCGAACAAGATCGCGCAGGAATCGGGGGTGGGCCTCGTCAATCTTTCGGGCGGCGAACGGCCCGCGGTGCGGATCACCGCCAACCCCCCCGCGCTCGCCGCGAAGGGGCTGTCGCTCGAAACGCTGCGCAACGCGATCGGCAACGCCAATGCCAATATCGCCAAGGGCAGCTTCGACGGGCCGACCAAGAGCTGGACGATCGACGCCAACGACCAGCTCAACTCCGCCGCCGATTACCGCGGGCTGGTGATCGCCTGGATCGGCGGCGCGCCGGTGCATCTGTCCGACGTCGCGCGGGTCGAGGATTCGGTCGAGAACGTCCGCAACGGCTCTTGGGAAAACCGCGGGGCGGCGGTGATCATCGACATCCAGCGCCAGCCGGGCGCCAATGTCATCGCCACCGTCGATCGCATCAAGGCCGATCTTCCCGGGCTCGAGGCGCAGCTTCCCGCCGACGTCCATGTCGCGCTGCTGACCGATCGCACCGCCGGCATCCGTGCCTCGGTCGCCGATGTGCAGTTCGAACTTGTCGTTGCGGTGCTGCTCGTCGTCATGGTGATCTTCCTGTTCCTGGGTTCGCTGCGCGCGACCATCGTTGCCGGGATTTCGGTGCCGCTGTCGCTGGTCGGCTCGTTTTCGGTGATGTGGGCGCTGGGTTTCTCGATCAACAATCTGACACTGATGGCGCTCACCATCGCCTCGGGCTTCGTGGTCGATGATGCCATCGTCGTGATCGAAAACATCTCGCGCCACATCGAGGAAGGCGTGCCGCCCTTCGAGGCGGCGCTGCGCGGCGCGAGCGAGATCGGCTTCACCATCATCTCGCTGACCGTCAGCCTGATCGCGGTGCTCATCCCGCTGCTGTTCATGGGCGATGTCGTCGGGCGGCTGTTCCGTGAATTCGCGATCAGCCTTGCGGTGACCATCGTGCTTTCGGCGGTGGTCGCGCTGACCGCGGTGCCGATGCTCGCCGCGCGCTGGCTGCTGCCGCACGAGCAGGAGCGCCGCTTCGCCGTTGCCGAGCGCGGCATGGCGCTGTTCGACCGGCTGGCGCGGCAATACGCGCGCGCGCTCGACTGGGTGATGGGCCGCGCCAGGCTGACCATGATGGTGTTCGCCGGCAGCCTCGTGCTCACCGCGCTGCTGTTCTGGCTGATCCCGAAGAACCTGTTCCCGGTCCAGGACACCGGGCAGATATCGGGCACGGTCATCGCCGCGCAGGACATCTCCTATCCGCGCATGGCGGCGCTGCAGCAGAAGGTCGCCGCCGCGCTGCTCGACGATCCGGCGGTGGCCAGCCTCAGCTCGTCGGTCGGCGTCGATGGTGTCAATCCGACGCTCAACCAGGGCCGGCTGCTCATCAACCTCAAACCGCTCGATGCGCGCGCGGGCCTGTCGGACGTCCTGTCCTCGCTGGCGGCGCGCGCGGGCAAGGTCGCCGGCGTCAGGCTCTACCTCCAGCCGGTGCAGGATCTGACCGTCGATACCGAAAGCGGGCTGACCCCCTATCGGTTCTCGCTCCAGGGCGCGGATCAGGACCAGGTGGACGCCTGGGGCGCGAAGCTGGCGGCGGCGCTGGCGCATAATCGCGCGCTCACCGGGGTCAATGCCAATGTGCTGGGACAGGGAGCGGCGATCACCATCGACATCAACCGCGATACGGCCGGCCGGCTCGGGCTTGCCGCGCTCGATGTCGATACCGCGCTTTACGATGCCTTCGGCCAGCGCATCATCTCGACGATGTACACCCAATCGAGCCAGAACCGGGTCATCCTCCAGGCAAGCCCGCAGATGCTCGCCGATCCCAAGGGGCTGGAGCAGCTTTATATCCCGCTGCCGGGGGGTGGCGCGGTGCCGCTCGAAACGGTGGCCACCATCCGCGAGGGCCGCGCGCCGCTCGTCCTGTCGCGCCAGTCGCAGTTTCCCTCGGCGACGATCGGCTTCGACCTCGCGCCGGGGGTGTCGCTCGGCGACGCGGTGTCGGCGATCGAGGGGGTGGAACGACAGATCCACCTGCCCGGCGCGATCAGCAGCGATTTCAGCGGCGCGGCCGGTGCCTTCCAGGCCGCGCTCGGCAACGAGGCGATCCTCGTCATCGCCGCGATCATCGTCGTCTATATCGTGCTGGGGGTGCTCTACGAGAGCTTCATCCATCCGCTGACGATTCTTTCGACGCTGCCTTCGGCCGGGGTCGGCGCGCTGATCGCGCTGGCGCTGACCGGCTATGGGCTGGGCGTCATCGGTGTCATCGGCATCGTGCTGCTGATCGGCATCGTCAAGAAGAACGCGATCATGATGATCGACTTCGCGCTGGCCGCGATGCGCGAGGAAGGGATGGACGCCGACGCCGCGATCCGCCGCGCCGCGCATCTGCGCTTCCGCCCGATCATGATGACCACCTTTGCCGCGCTGTTCGCGGCGATCCCGCTGATCCTGGGCAGCGGCATGGGGCACGAGCTGCGCCAGCCGCTGGGCTATGCGATTGCCGGCGGGCTCATCCTCAGCCAGGTGCTGACGCTGTTCACCACCCCGGTGATCTTCCTCGGCTTCGAGCGCTGGGCCGAACGGCGCGGCGCCGGCGCGGCGGGCGACGGCGCCGCCGGAGCGCCGGTGCCGGCATGAGCCGCGCGCCATGAACCTGTCGGCCCCCTTCATCCGCCGTCCGATCGGCACGGCGCTTCTCACCCTCGGCCTTGCGCTTGCCGGGATCGTCGCCTTTTTCAAACTGCCGGTGGCGCCACTTCCGGCGATCGATTTTCCGACCATCCAGGTCCAGGCGACGATGCCCGGCGCCAGCCCCTCGACCATGGCCTCGACCGTGGCGGCGCCGCTCGAACGGCATCTGGGCACGATCGCCGGGGTCAATGAAATGACCTCGCGCTCAAGCCTGTCGCAGACCAACGTCACGCTCCAGTTCGACCTGTCGCGCGATATCGACGGGGCAGCGCGCGACGTCGAGGCGGCGATCAACGCCGCGCGCGCCGACCTGCCGTCCTCGCTGCGGACCAACCCGACCTATCGCAAGGCGAACCCGGCGGAGGCGCCAATCATGATCCTCGGGCTCACCTCGCCGACGCGCAGCCCGAGCGAGATCTACGACGCGGTCTCCAACATCGTCCAGCAGCGGCTGCTCCAGGTAAACGGGGTCGGCAATGTCGAGCTGGGCGGCGCGGCGCTGCCGGCGGTGCGGATCGAGCTCAACCCGCTGGCGCTGGCGCGCGCCGGCATCGCGCTCGAAGACGTGCGCACCGCGCTCGAATCGGCAAGCGCGGACCGGCCGCGCGGCGTGCTCGAAGCCGCCTCGAAGGATGGCACCGGCACCGCCTGGCAGATCTATTCCAACCAGGCGAGCCTTCGCGCGGCGGATTTCGCGCCGCTGGTCATCGCCTCGCGCGGGGGGGCAGTGGTCCGCCTGTCGGATATCGCCCAGGTCATCGACGGTCCCGAGGACGTGCGGACCATGGGGCTTGTCAACGGCCGCCGGTCGGTACCGATCCTGATCAGCCGGCAACCGGGAGCGAATATCGTCCAGGTCGTCGATGCGCTCAAGGCGCAGTTGCCCGGGCTCCAGGCCGACCTGCCCGCCGACATCAGGCTCGAGGTCGTCGCCGACCGCACGACGACCATCCGCGCCTCGCTGCGCGAGGTCGAGGTGACGCTGCTGATCGCGACGCTGCTGGTGGTGCTGGTGGTCAGCCTGTTCCTGCGAAGCTGGCGGGCGACGATCATCCCGGCGGTGGCGGTGGTGGTATCGCTGCTCGGCACGCTGACAATCATGTATATGGCGGGCTTCCTGCTCGATAATCTGTCGCTGATGGCGCTGACCGTGGCCACCGGCTTCGTCGTCGATGATGCGATCGTCGTCGTCGAGAACATCGCCCGCCATATCGAGGCGGGGATGCGCCCGTTCGAGGCGGCGCTGCTCGGCGCCAGCGAAGTCGGCTTCACCGTGCTGTCGATCTCGCTGAGCCTGATCGCGGTGTTCGTGCCGCTGCTGCTGATGGCGGGAATTCCGGGCCTAATGTTCCGCGAATTCTCGTTGACCATGACCGCCGCGGTGGTGATCAGCCTCGTGATCTCGCTCACCACCACGCCGATGCTGGCGGCACGGATCATCACCGCGCAGCACGCGGACGAGGGCTGGCTGTTCCGCGCCGCGCGGCGCGCCTTCGATATGGCGCAGGCGCGCTATACGCGCAGCCTCGACTGGGCGCTGGCCAATCGCGGCGCGGTGCTGCTGTTGCTGGCGGGCGCGGTCGCGCTTAACGTCTATCTCCTTGTCGTCGCGCCCAAGGGCTTTTTCCCCGAGCAGGATACCGGCGGGCTGATGGGCGGCATCCGCGCCGACCAGTCGCTCTCCTTCCACGACATGCAGGACAAGCTGACGCGGATCGTCAAGGTGGTGAAGGCCGATCCGGCAATGGCGACGGTGGTGGCCTTCACCGGCGGCAGCCGGGCGGGCGGCGGCTTTCTTTTCGCGACGCTGCGGCCGCGCGGCGAACGGGTGCCGGTCGATGCGGTGATCCAGCGCCTGCGGCCGCAGCTTTCCCGCATCCGCGGGGTGAGCCTGTTCCTCAATCCGGTGCAGGATCTCCAGGCGGGTGGCCGCCAGACGACGAGCACGTACCAATATGTGCTTCAGGCCGACAATCCAGAGCTTCTCAAGGAGGCCGGCAACCGCCTTGTCGCGGCGCTGAAAAAGCAGCCCGCGACGATCACCGATGTCGATATCGACCAGCAGGATGCGGGTGCCGCCGCCTTCGTCACTGTCGACCGCCCGAGCGCGGCGCGGCTGGGCATCGCGATGAACATGATCGACAACACGCTGTACGATGCGTTCGGCCAGCGTCAGGTGGCGCAGATCTACAAGGGGCTGAACCAGTATCATGTGGTGATGGAAGCCGCCCCGGGGTTCAGCGGAAAGCCCGAGGCGCTCGCCAACCTGTATCTCCAGGCGGCGGGGAATCTCTCGCTCGCCCCGCAGGTGGTGCAGACCAATCCGACGGTGGGAGCAGGCGCCGCGGTTGGCAGCGACGTCAGCCTCGCGGCCCGGACGCTGGTGCCGCTGTCCACCGTGGCGCATTGGAATTCCTCATCGATGAACGCCAATGTCAACCACAGCGACGGCCAGCCCTCGGCCACCGTCTCGTTCAACCTGCCGCCGGGGGTCAGCCTTGGCCAGGCAGCGCAGACGATCGCCAATGCCCAGGCCGCGCTCAAACTGCCGGCAACGGTGCATGGCGAATTCGGCGGCACCGCAAGAGTGTTCCAGCAATCGAGCGCATCGACGCCGCTGCTGATCGCGGCGGCGCTGGTCGCAATCTATATCGTGCTTGGCATCCTCTACGAAAGCGCGATCCATCCGCTGACCGTGCTCTCGACGCTGCCCTCGGCGGGGGTGGGGGCGATCTTCGCGCTGATCGTCACCGGCGGCCAGTTCGATCTCATCGCGCTCATCGGCATCATCCTCCTGATCGGCATCGTCAAGAAGAACGCAATCATGATCATCGATGTCGCGATCGAGCGCGAACGCGCAGACGGGCTATCCGCCTTCGATGCGATCCGCGAGGCCTCGCTGCTGCGGTTCCGGCCGATCCTGATGACGACGCTCGCCGCCGGCTTCGGGGCGCTACCGCTGGCGATCGGCTTTGGCGATGGCGCCGAACTGCGCCGTCCGCTCGGGATCGCGATCATCGGCGGTCTTATCGCCAGCCAGTTCCTCACCCTGCTCACGACGCCGGTGGTCTATCTCGCACTCGACCGCTGGCGCCGGCGCAGCCCGCATGAGGCGCTGCTTGCGCGCCACGCGCCCGGCGCAAACAATGCCTCGCCCCAAGGAAGCCCTGCATGACCGCTCGCCTTCACCTGCATGCCGCCGTCCTCGCCATGGCCGCCGCGCTGTCGGGCTGCAATTTCGCGCCGCGTTACCATGTGCCAAGCACCGCGCCGCCCGCGCCCGCGTTCAAGAACGCGCCCGGCTGGGTCACGGCGAGCCCCGAGGATGCGGTCGCCAAGGGCGAGTGGTGGCACCTGTTCGGCGATCCGGCGCTCGACGCGCTCGAAGCACGGGTGGTGGTCACCAACCAGAACGTGATCGCCGCGCGTGCCGCCTTCGACCAGGCGCGGGCGCTGGTGCAGCAGGACCGCGCGGCGCTGTTTCCCACCATTTCGGCGGGCGCCGGGGTGACGCACAGCAAGAGCTTCGGCGGCCATTCCTCGACCTTCAGCACCAATGGCGCGCTTAACGCCAGCGGCACGAATTACGGCGCCAGCGTCAGCGGAAGCTGGGCGCCCGATCTGTGGTCCACGGTCACCAACACCGTGCGCCAGGCGAACGCCGACGCGCAGGCGAGCATCGGCCAGCTCGCCAATGCGACGCTGTCGGCGCAGGGCGAGCTCGCCTCGGACTATCTCCAGCTGCGCGGCCTCGACGAGGAGCGCCAGGTGCTGGAGGATTCGGTCGCCGCCGACACGCGCGACCTTGAAGTCACCCGCAACCAGTATCGCGCGGGCACGGTCTCGCTGTCGAATGTCGATACCGCGCAGAGCGCGCTGAGCAGCGACACCGCCTCGCTGCGCGATCTTGCGCGGCAACGCGCCGCCTTCGAGGATGCGATCGCGGTGCTGGTCGGCGCCGATCCGTCGCGCTTCGCGATCGCGCCTGCGCGATGGCGGCCGTCGGTCCCCGAGGTTCCCGGCGCGATCCCGGCGCAGGTCGTGCAGCGCCGCCCCGATGTCGCCGCCGCCGAACGTCAGGTCGCGGCGGCGAACGCCAATATCGGCGTCCAGAAGGCGGCGTTCTTCCCCGGCATCACGCTGTCGGGCAGCGCATCGACCGATTCGCCCACGCTCGGCAATCTGTTCTCGGCGGCGAGCTCGATCTGGTCGACGGGCGCGCAGGTCGCCGAGACACTGCTTGATTTCGGCGCCCGCAGCGCCCGGGTGGCCGAGGCGCGCGCCGCGTTCAATTCCGCGGTCGCCGATTACCGCGAGACGGTGCTGACCGCGCTCCAGCAGGTCGAGGACAATCTCGCCGCGACTAGGGTCTATGCAAGCGAAGCCGACGATCTCGATACCGCGGCCAGCGCCGCCGACCATGCGCTTGCCATCGCGCTCAACGATTACAAGGCGGGAACCGTCGATTACACCACGGTCGCGACCGCGCAATCGACCGCCAATGCCGCGCATCTCAAGGTGGTCCAGCTTGTCATCAACCGGCAGGTGAGCGCGGTCTCGCTGATCGAGGCGATCGGCGGGCAATGGAGCGCGGCGCCTTGCCCCACGGCGCAGACCCGACTTGCGGCGAAAGCGACCTGCTGATTTTTCCCGGCGCCGGGCGCGGATGAATCGGGGCTGACAAAGCGCCCGAACTTGCGCATCGCGGCGCCGATGTCGGCCCTGCGCGCCCTGATTCGTTCCCAACGCCGTCTGGCGCTGCTGCTGCTGGCGCTCAGCCTGGCGATGAAGGCGCTGCTGCCGGCGGGTTTCATGCTCGATGCGGGCAATGGTGCCGCCCGCGTCACCCTGTGCGGGCAGGGGCTCGATCGGGCAGCCGGAGAGCTGTTCCTCGCGCATCAGCAGCCCGCGCCGGGACACCCGGGCGGCGCGCATGATGGCGATGCCTGCCCCTTCGCCACGCTGATGCTCGCGGCGGTATCGGTCGCGGCGGTGGCGCTGGCCGCGGTTGCGCAAGCCTTGCGCGCCGCGCCGGCGCCGGCTGTGCCGGCAGGGCGGCCGCGCTCGCGGCCGCCATCGCATCTGCGGCCGCCGTTGCGCGCGCCACCCGTCACGGCCTGATCGCCGCCCACTCCGGGGCTTGCCGCATCCGCCCATTCGCGCGGCGCCCGCGTGCGCCCGACCCGTGGCCCGAAGCCTGCTGCCGGTTCCGCAAAGCGGACAGGCGCCTTCGGGGCCACGGCTTTCAGACGGCCTGTCTCCATGACCAAACGAGCGTTTTCCTGTCTTTTCGCCACAGCTGCGCTGTTCGCGCCCACCTGCGTCTCTGCCTGTGCCTGCGGTTGCGGCATTTTCGAGGTCGGCGCCGATACGATGATGCCGGTCCAGTCGGACAGCGGGCTATCGGCCTGGTTCGGCATCGATCACATGGACCAGAACCGCAATTTCGAGCATGGCGCGCCCGCTCCGGCCGCCGACAATTCGGACAAGCGCATCGCCACCGATTTCTACACTTTTGGCCTTGATTACATGGTCAGCCGCAAATGGACGATCGGCGCCGACCTGCCGCTTGTTCAGCGCCGCTTCACCACCACCGCCGCCGGGGCGAACGGCCGTGCGATCATCGAGACACTGCCGCTGACCGCTCTCGGCGATGCCCAAATCCAGCTTTTGTACACCGGTTTTTCCGCCGACATGTCAACAGGGCTCGGCTTTGCCGTGAAGCTGCCCACCGGCCGCGATTCGAGCCCGCTCGATCGCTACGGCAACCGGCCCTATGACCGCGATACACTGCCGGGCAGCGGCAGCACCGATCTCAAGCTCAGCGGCTATCACCTCGGGACGATCGCCGGGCGGCTCGGCTGGTTCGCGCAGGCGCAATATCGCTTCGCGGTGACGACGCGCGGCGGCTATCGCCCGGGCAATGAAGCCGATGGTGCGCTCGGGCTGACCTATGCGCTTGATGCAGGGCACGGGCTCGCCGTCCAGCCGTCGCTCCAGCTTCTGGGATCGCTGCGCGGCCATGATACCGGCAGCGCCGCCGATCCGCTCAACTCGGGCTATCGGCGGCTGCTGATCGCGCCCGGGATCGGCGCCCGGCTGACCCGCAAGCTGTCGATCTATGGCGACGTCGAAATTCCGATCGCGCAATTCGTCGAAGCCGCGGCTTCGCCGGCGATCGAGGGCACCACGGGACAGCTGGTGGCGCCGGTGCTGTTCAAGCTACAGCTCAATTATGGCTTCTAGGAAACTTGCCTTCGCCGCGATCGCCGCCTGCGGGCTTGCGCCGCCGGCCACGCGCGCCGCGCCGCCGCGCCCAATCGCCGAACTGCGCCTGCCGCTGCTCGACGGCAGCACCTTCGACCTTGCCGCCGAGCGCGGCCATGTCGTCCTCGTCAATTTCTGGGCAAGCTGGTGCGTGCCCTGTCGCGCCGAAATGCCCGTGCTCGACGCTTTCGCGCGCGCTCACCCGGAGGTCCGCGTCATCGGCGTGTCGATGGACATGCGACGCGACCGCGCCGCGGTGATGCGGGCGATGGCCGGCCGGGCCTATGCGGCAGGGCTGGCGAGCGCTGCTAAGGCGAACAGCCTCGGCACGCCCGCGACGATCCCGGAAACGGTGGTAATCGGCGGCGATGGCAGGGTGGCGGCGCGAGCCACCGGCGGCAAGCCGCCGCTCACCGCGACGACGCTGGCCGCGCTGGTGACGGCGGCGGCGCGCTGAGCGCCGGGCGGGTGCTCAGCGCTCGCCGGCAAGCGCGAGGAGAAGGACCCCCTTCGCGCTTGCCGGAAATGCGGGCATCAGCCGTTCAGCCGGTCCTTCACCGCCTTCGCCGGCGCGAAGCCCAGCTTCTTCGACGCGGCGATCTTGATCGCGGCGCCGGTCGAGGGATTGCGGCCGTCGCGCGCGGGCGTGTGCTTCACCTTGAACTTGCCGAAGCCGTTCAGCGAGACTTCTTCCCCCTTGACGGCGGCGTCGGCGATCGCCGCGAAGACGCTGTCAACGACCTTGCGCGCCTCGGCCTTGGTCATGCCATTGGCGGCGGCGAGCGTGTCAGCCAGGTCACTGTTGTTCATGTAACGCGCATCCTTCTTCTGAAAGGCAAAGTCCCGTCTCGCGCTTCGGCCGGATGCAGAAGGCGGAGATGCCAGCTATCGCGGCCAAAACCGCTTGAACAGGGGAGTTTTGCGCCTGCGCGGTGCGAAATCATCCGGATCGGCCGGTTTTTCCACAACGATGTGGTGCCGGCGTGCCGATACGGGCGCGCATTTGCCGCAGCGGCGATCGGCGGCATCTGCGGCGCGGGCGAAATCCGTTGCGCGCGGCGCGCGGCGCGCATAGGCACGGCCGATGGGCAAGGGCGTTGGGAAAAGCGTGATCGCCATCATCGCCGCACTCGCGGCGGTGCCGGCGCGGGCACAGGAAACGTATGACCCGGCGGGCTCGGGTCCGATCGTCGGCGCGCTGCACTGGTTGCAGGGCACGCTGCTCGGAACGGTTGCGACCGTCGCTGCGGTCATGGCGGTGGCGCTTGTCGGCTTCATGATGCTCACCGGGCGGATGAACTGGCGCTATGGCATCACCGTCATCATCGGCTGCTTCATCCTGTTCGGCGCGGCGAGCATCGTCGCCGGCATCCAGTCAACCGCGACCGGGCTCTAAAGCCGGGTCGCGGCGCGGCCGATTGCCCGCCGCGGCAAGGGCGTCCGCGCGGGGTCGGTCATTTCCGCGCCTTGTCGGGGCCCGATGGCCCGAGGAAATAGCGCAGCGAAAATTCGATCGTCTGCGCTTCCGTGCCATGGGTGAACACCGCGTCGCGCCATTTCGGCGGGCCAAGCACGATGCGGGCATCGCGCGAGAAGCCGATCCCCTCCTTCGGGATGCCGAAAAGCGCGCGATCGACGCGGTCGTTGTCGTTCTCGTCGTGGAAGGCCTGCACCGCATAGTCGCCCGGCGGCAGCGCAAGCAGGGTGAGCGTGGTGGTTCCCGTCACCGCCGGCCCGCGGCTGTGCCACGGGCAGCCATCGGCCAGAAACCGCTGCTTCGGGCAGACGTCGATGCGCAGCTCGCCGCGCGCGTTGCGCACGTTGTGGACAACGACGGTCAGCGGGCCACCGCTCGCCGTCGCCGGCGCGAGCAGCAGCGCGGCAGCGGCGATCATCCGTGTGCGCCGGCGTCCCCGAGCCGCGTCTCGTTCCAGCGCAGCGCCTTCAGCACCGTCTCGACGATATGCGGCGCGTTGAGCCCGGCTTCGTCGTACTGCTTCTCGGGGCTGTCATGGTCCTGGAACAGGTCGGGAAGCCGCATGGTGCGGATCCTGAGGCCATTGTCGGTCAGCCCGCGGTCCGAGGCCAGCGTCAGCACATGCGCGCCGAGCCCGCCGATGCTCGCCTCCTCGATGGTGACGATGACCTCGTGCGTCGCCATCAGCCGGGTGATCAGCGCCTCGTCGAGCGGCTTGGCGAAGCGCAGGTCGGCAACGGTGGTGGCAAGGCCCCGGGCTTCGAGCGTGTCGGCCGCCTTGAGCGCCTCGGCAAGCCTGGTGCCGAGACTGAGAAGCGCGATCTTGCCCTGCCGCTCGTTGCCGCGAACGATCCGTCCCTTGCCGATTTCGAGCCGCTCGGGCGTGGCGGGCATCGCCGCGCCGGTGCCGTTGCCGCGCGGATAGCGCAGTGCGATCGGCCCGGCATCATGCATCGCGGCGGTATGGACCATGTGCACAAGCTCGGCCTCGTCGGCCGCGGCCATGACCACGAGATTGGGCAGCGTCGCCAGATAGGTCACATCGAAGCTGCCGGCATGCGTCGCGCCGTCGGCGCCGACCAGCCCCGCGCGGTCGATCGCGAAGCGCACCGGCAGGTTCTGGATGGCGACGTCGTGCACCACCTGGTCGAAGGCGCGCTGGAGGAAGGTCGAATAGATCGCGCAGAACGGGCGCATGCCCTGCGCGGCCAGCCCCGCCGCGAAGGTCACCGCATGCTGTTCGGCGATGCCGACATCGAAGCTGCGTTCGGGAAAGCGCGCGGCGAATTTGTCGAGCCCGGTGCCCGAGGGCATGGCCGCGGTGATCGCGCAGATGCTCGAATCGCGCGTCGCCTCGGCGATAAGCGCCTGCGCGAAGACGCCGGTATAGCTCGGCGGCCCGGCCGGTGCCTTGGCGAGTTCGCCGGTGACGACGTTGAACTTGGAGACGCCGTGATATTTGTCGGCCGAAGCCTCGGCCGGGGCATAGCCCTTGCCCTTCTGGGTGACGACATGGACGAGGCACGGCCCTTCGGCGGCGTCGCGCACATTTTCCAGCACCGGCACGAGATGATCGAGATTGTGCCCGTCGATCGGGCCGACATAATAGAAGCCCAGCTCCTCGAACAGCGTGCCGCCCATCGCCATGCCGCGGGCGAATTCGTCGGTGCGCCGCGCCGCCTGGTGAAGCGGTTCGGGCAGCCGCCGCGACAGCTTCTTGGCAAGCTCGCGCAATTCGAGAAAGGGACGCGAGGAAACCAGCTTGGCGAGATAGGCCGAAAGCCCGCCGACCGGCGGCGCGATCGACATGTCATTGTCGTTGAGAATGACGATCAGGCGATTGCCCGCCACCTTGGCGTTGTTCATCGCCTCATAGGCCATGCCCGCCGACATCGCCCCGTCGCCGATCACCGCGATCGCCTTGCCCGGCTCACCCGCCAGCCGCCTTGCGACGGCAAAGCCCAGCGCCGCCGAGATCGAGGTCGAGGAATGCGCCGCGCCGAACGGATCGTATTCGCTCTCGCTGCGCCGGGTGAAGCCCGAAAGCCCGCCGCCCTGGCGCAGCGTGGCGATCCGTTCGCGCCGCCCGGTCAGGATCTTGTGCGGATAGGCCTGATGACCCACGTCCCAGACCAGCCGGTCATGCGGCGTGTCGAAGACATGGTGAAGCGCGACGGTCAGTTCGACCACGCCGAGCCCCGATCCGAGATGGCCGCCGGTCTGGCCGACCGCGGCGATCATTTCGCCACGCACCGCGTCCGCGACCTCGCGAAGTTGAGCAAGGTCCATTCCGCGCAGGTCGGCGGGGCTGGTCACGCGATCGAGCACGTCTGTCGCCGAAGGGTGCGGCGCCGCAGGGTCTTCCATGACAGTCGCCTTACACATCTCGTTGGCCTGCCGCAAATCCCCAAGACAATATGCGACAAATCAGGCAGCTACCCCTCGCCTTCCGCCGAGCAGCCGGCGCAGTGTCCGCGCAGTTCGATCACCGGGCGGACATCGGCGAAACCCGCGCGGCGCGCGGCGCCAACCAGCGTCTGGGTCAGCCGGTCGTCGTCGATATGCACGATCGCCCCGCAGCTGTCGCAGATCAGGAAGATGCAATCATGCCGGCAGCCCGGATGGCTGTTGGCGATATAGGCGCTGGCGCTTTCGACCCGCCGCGCGAGATTGGTGCGCACGAACAGGTCGAGGATGCGATAGACGCTGTTCGCCGCAACCCGCTTGCCGCGCAGAGCCGCGACGCTTTCGGCGATGTCATAGGCCGAAGCCGGGCGTTCGCATCGCGCCAGTGCGGCGAAAACATCGGCGCGCATCGCCGTCCACTGCTCGCCCGCGGCGGTGAACACCGCCTGCGCGACAGCGACCAGGCCCTCGCCCCGGTGCTCATGGTGGTGGTGGCGACTGGCCATCGCCGCTTCCATAGCGCGCCGATCAGCCGCGCGTGAAGTCGGCGTGATAGAGATGCGGGAACTTCGCCTTCAGCGCCGCGATCCGTGGCTCGTCCCAGATCACCGTGTAGGGATAGTCGGGATGCCTGGCCATGAAGTCCTGGTGATCGGCCGCGGCGGGATAGAAGCCGCGGTAGGGCTCGATCCGCGTCACGATCGGCCGCGCCCACAGATGCGCCGCCGAAAGCTGGGCAAGGTAGGCGGCGGCGATACGGCGCTGCTCGGGATCGAGCGGCACCAGCGCCGAACGGTATTGCGTGCCGACATCGGGGCCCTGGCGGTTGAGCTGGGTCGGATCGGCGATCACCGAGAAGAAGATGCGCAGCAACTGGTCGTAGCGGATCTTCGCGGGATCATAGGTCACCCGCACCGATTCGGCATGGCCGGTGTCGCCCTCGGAAACCTGCTCGTAAGTCGCGGTTTCGGACGAGCCGCCCTGGAAGCCCGAGACCGCGCTGGTGACGCCATCGACATGGCTGAACACGCCCTCGACCCCCCAGTAGCAGCCGCCCGAGAAGATCGCCTGCGCCCTGCGGCCAGGCTCATGCGCCTTCAGATCCGCCGCGGGGGCATTGACGAAGCTTTCCAGCGGCGTTGCCGAAATCGCCTGCTGGCAGCCCGAACCCAGCATCAACGATCCCAGCGCCACCACCGCGAAGCCAGCGTTGCGGCGCACGACGGGCGATCGCAGGGCCGCCGGCATGGATGATTACCGTTCCGGCGCCGCGATCGCGGGCGGGAACACCTGGTCGCCAAGGTTGGTCACCTTCTGGTGACCGATGGTGACGACAACGACGGTCGCGCCGAGCACGAAGCCGACGGCAAAGGAGCGCAACAGGTTGATGGTCATCAAGGGCATGGCTGTTTATCGCGAACGAATCGTTAATGGGGCGTGACCGGGAATTGCGCAGCGCGGCAAATGGCGGCGATCTCACGCCGGTTCCAGCGGTAGGGCCGTTCTGGATCATCCGAACGCGACGAACGACGCCCTGGCTGCGATGAACCGTGTTTTCGGGCAGGAATACGCGCGTCAGTGGCGGAAGTGCCGCATCCCGGTGAAGATCATGGCCAGCCCCGCCGCATCGGCGGCGGCGATCACCTCATCGTCGCGAATCGAGCCGCCTGGCTGGATGACCGCGGTCGCGCCCGCCTCGGCGGCGGCGAGCAGGCCATCGGCGAAGGGAAAGAAGGCATCGGAAGCGACCGCGCTGCCGACGGTGCGCGGCTCGGCCCAGCCATGCACCGCGGCGGCTTCCTTCGCCTTCATCGCGGCGATGCGCGAACTGTCGCGCCGGTTCATCTGACCCGCGCCGATGCCGGCGGTGACCCCGTCCCTTGCATAGACGATGGCGTTCGATTTGACGTGGCGGGCGATCGTCCAGGCAAACAGGCAATCGGCGAGTTCGCGTTCGCCCGGCGCGCGCTTCGTGACGATCTTCAACTGGTCGCGGCCGATGTCGCCATTGTCGCGCTCTTGCACCAGCACCCCGCCGGCGATGATTCGCGTGGTGAGGCCCGAACGGCGCGGATCGGGCAGCGGGCCGGTGAGCAGCAGCCGCAGATTCTTCTTGCGCGCGAACACCGCGCGCGCCGCCTCGTCGGCGTCGGGCGCGGCGACGACTTCGGTGAAGATGCCGCTGATCGCCTCGGCGGTCGGTCCGTCGAGCGGACGGTTGACCGCGATGATGCCGCCGAAGGCCGAGACCGAATCGCATTGCAGCGCCGCCTCATAGGCCGCGGCGAGGGTTTCGCCGGTGGCCACCCCGCAGGGATTGGCGTGCTTGACGATGACCACCGTCGGCGGGCCGTCGCGGAATTCGGCGACGAGTTCGAGCGCGGCATCGGCATCGTTGTAATTGTTGTAGGACAGCTCCTTGCCCTGGATCTGCCGCGCGCCGGCGATCCCTGCGATATGCGGGCCGAGCGGCAGATAGAGCGCCGCCTGCTGATGCGGGTTCTCGCCATAGCGCAGCGGGCTCGCAAGCCTTGCGCCGATTACCCGCACCGGCGCGAAGGTCTCGCCCTGATCGACCGCGCTGAACCACTGGCTGATCGCCGCATCATAGGCGGCGGTGGCGGCGAAGGCCTTGGCGGCGAGCTTGCGGCGCTCGTCGAGCGTGGTTCTGCCCTTTGCCAGCAAGGCATAATCCGCAGGATCGGTGACGATCGCGACATGCGCGTGATTCTTCGCCGCCGAGCGCACCATCGACGGCCCGCCGATGTCGATGTTCTCGATGATCTCCTCGCGCGGTGCGCCGCGGGCGACGGTTTCGGCGAAAGGATAGAGGTTGACGACGACAAGGTCGATCGCGCCGATGCCATGCGCCGCCATTGCCGCGACATGCTCGGGATTGTCGCGGATCGCCAGCAACCCGCCATGGACCTTGGGGTGCAGCGTCTTGACGCGGCCGTCCATCATCTCGGGAAAGCCGGTCAGCTCGGAAATGTCGCGCACCGCAAGCCCGGCCTCGCGCAGCGCCTTGGCCGTACCGCCGGTCGAGACCAGCTCGACACCGCAATCGGCCAGCGCCTTGCCAAGCTCGGCGAGCCCGGTCTTGTCCGACACCGAAAGCAAGGCCCGGCGGATGATGATCTCGGTCACGTCAACTACCCCATCTTCTTGAGCAGCCAGCCGAAATTGCCGCCGCCACGCGAGGCCAGGCCCTGGATGACCAACTGCTGGATCGGGACCGGGCGCCCCTGATCATCGGCCCAGATGCTTTCCTCGATCGAAACCTCGCCCGCCGCGGCGCGAAACTGCCAGTAGCTGCCGTCGGGCAGGGCGAGGCCGACGCCGTGCCCGTCCTCGGCAAGCCCGACCTCGATTCCCGGGCCGAGGTGAAAGCGCAGCGCATAGCCGATCTTGCCGCGGCGTGCCCGGCCGCGGGTCGGCAGCAGCAGATCCTCGCCGCGCAGCTCGGTGCCATCGTCGCGCAGCATGAGGATGCGCCGATGCATCAGCCCATAGCGCGCGCTGTAGCCGTCATGGCTCGCCTCGATGCGGGTCGCGCCGAAGCCCGAGCGCGCCTGTCCTTCGCTTGCGAGCGCGCGCCGGTCGATCTCGACCTCGGAGACGCCGGTGCCGAGCGCGCCATGGATCAGCACCGCAGTCGAATTGGCATCGTCGAGCACCAGCGTCGAATGCGCGGCGGTGGCGCGCAGCCCCTGTTCGAGCCGCACCGGCATCAGCCCGCCGGCGGCCGCGGCCCCGCCGCAATTGACGATCAGCCGATGGCCGGCATGGCTGAATTCGAGCGCCAGGCTCGACGCGCAGCCGCTGCGGGCGTGGCGCGCCAGCGGCGGCGGGGCGGCATCGAACTGGAGGATGCTCTTGCCAGCAACGACGCGCTGATAGCCCCATTGCCGCACCTCGCGCAGCGGCCGGGTGCGCACCCCGCTCGCCGCGATCAGCGCCGCGACCTCATGCGCGGCAACCGCCCAGCCCCCCTGCCAGCTGCCGAGCGTGCCATCGCCATGGCCGAGCGCGAGCAGCGGCGGCACCAGCATCGCGAGCACCGCCTGGAGCTGGCCGGGAAGCGTCCGCCGCGTCGCCTGGTAGCAGGCCGAGAGCCGGACGAGCAGCGCGATCGCCTCCATCTGGTCGATCGGGCTGCGCGAGAGCACGCCGCCATCCTCGCCGAGGCATTCGCCAAGCGCGGCGATCAGCCCCGCCTCGCCATACAGCCGGCGTGGACGGCCGTCGGGCAGCAGCAGCCCCGCCGCGGTGATCGCGCTCCAGCCCGCGACGCGGGCCAGCGCATCCTCGCCACGCGCGACGTTGCGGTCGAGCCAGCGCGCGGTTTCGCCAAGATGGGCAAGCACCCGCGCGCGCATCGCCCGGTCTGGCCCCGACAGAATGAGCGGCGCATGCACCAGCCAGGCAAGCACCCTGTGACCGGTATTGCCGACGCTCCACGCCGCGCCCTTGCCGGGCCGCGCCGGAATCGTCGCATTGGCGCCGAGCCATGCCGAAAGAATCCGTTCGGCGACGGGGACGACCTGCTCGCGCGGGGCGGCGGCATCAAGATCGGCCAGCCAGTAAAAGCCATGGACGACCCGCTCGACCGGCGGCGCGAGCCGCCCGACCCCGCCGAACTCGACCTGCGCGATCGGCAGCTTGAGCCCGTGGATGAGGAAATGGCCGGCGCGCAGCGCGGTGCCCGCCGCGCGGTTGCCGGCGAGCGGCGGCGTGACCGTGGCAAGCAGCCGCGGCTTGTGCGGCCGCGCGAAGGGCGAGGTCAGCGCCGGTCCGGGAATGCCGAGCCGATAGGCGAAGCGGATCAGCCATTCGCCCGCGCCGAGCGCCGGGGTGGCGAATTGCGCCAGCGCCAGCGCCCGCCCCGGCTCGATCACCCCGGCCTCGGGCACGGCGCGCGGGGGATCGCCCGCAACCACCCCCGGCTCCTCGGTGCCTTCGGGCGGCCCGCTCATCACGATCGCCGGACCCGTCTCATCGGACGCTGCGCGGACGGCAAGGCTGTCGGCGCGCGCCATCGCCTAGCCCGCACCGCGCAGCGCGGCGATATTGGCGGCATAATGCGCCGGCCCGCCGCGAAAGCTGGCGGTGCCCGCAACCAGCACGTCGGCGCCGGCAGCCACGCAGGCGCGCGCGGTTTCGATGTCGATGCCGCCATCCACCTCGAGCCTGATTTCGCGGCCCGATTTCGCGATCATGGCGCGCACCGCTTCGATCTTGCGCAACTGGCTGGTGATGAAACCCTGGCCGCCGAAGCCCGGATTGACGCTCATCACCAGCACGAGGTCGATCTCGTCGATGAGATAGTCGAGCACCGTCACCGGGGTTGCCGGGTTGAGCGAAATCCCCGCCTTCCTGCCCAGCCCCCGGATCGCCTGCACGCTGCGGTGGGTGTGCGCGCCGGCTTCGGCGTGGATGGTGATGATGTCGGCGCCCGCCGCCGCGAATTCGCCGAGAAAGCGATCGACCGGGGCGATCATGAGATGGACGTCGAAGGGTCTGGCGCTGTGCGGGCGCAGCGCCTTCACCACGCCGGGGCCGATCGTCAGATTGGGCACGAAATGGCCGTCCATCACATCGACATGGATCCAGTCGGCGCCGGCCGCGTCGAGCACACGCACCTCCTCGCCGAGCCGCGCGAAGTCCGCGGACAGGATCGACGGGGCGATCAACGGCAAGGATGGCGCTTGAGGCATTCACCGGGCTGAGCTGGGCGGAACCCCTGCTAGAAAAGGGCGCGCCGGCCGGCAAGCGGCGATGCTTCGCTTTTCCACACCGGCGCCCGTCGGCGTTGACGCAGCGGGCGGCGGGCGGCATGGCTGGGGCATGCCGCAGCCCGCTGCCTTCGCCGTCGCGCGCTTCGCCGGGGCCGAGGCGGCGATGGCGCTGCTCGCAAAGGAGACGCGCTGGCGCGAAGGCGTGGTATCGCCCCGGTTCGACGGGGCGGTGATCGCCCCCGGCGCCAGCTGCGTCAGCCGCAGCGGCTTCCTGCTGCGCACCGAAAGCGGGCTCGATATCCACTATCGCCGCGGCGAAGGCGTCACCGTGGCGCGCGGCGGCGGCGTCGCTGCGGGCGAGGAAGCGCTGTGGCTTGCCGGCAGCGTGCGCGCCGCGATCGCCGCGATCTGCGGGCTGTTGCCGCTGCATGCCTCGGCGGTCGCCCATGAGGGCCGCGTCTATGCCTTCGCCGGCGCCAGCGGCACGGGCAAATCGACGCTGGTCGCCGCGCTCGCGCGTGCGGGGCTTGCGGTCTATGCCGATGATACGCTGCTCCTCGATCTCGGCGATCCGGCGCGGCTGGTCTGCCTGCCCGGGCACAAGCGGCTCAAGCTTGCCGACGATGTGCTGGCGCTGACCGGCGCGCGGGGCGAGGAAGGCGTCGGCGCGGGGATCGCCAAGCGCTATGCGCGCCCGGCGCAGGGCGCACCGCCCCCGCCGCGCCACCCGCTCGAACTCGCCGCGATCTGCTTTATCGAGGAGGGCGGGGCGGTGGCGGTCAAGCCGATCGGCGGTGGCGAGGCGATCGCCCGGCTTGGCGAGGACCACTACACCCAGCGCTTTTTCACCGCCGTCGCGGGGCTCGATCGCGCCGGGCTGTTCGCGCTGCGCGCCCGCATCGCGCGCCAGGCGCGGATGACCTGCCTCACCCGGCCGCGCGCGCTTGACCGACTTGCCGACAGCGTCGCCTGCGTGGTGCAGGCCCTTCGCGCCGATGGAGCCCTGCAATGACCGTGCCCGCCAAGCGTGTCGGCTGCTTCAGCGAAACCACCTTCGAGGATGAGGTGGTCGTGCTTCACCTCGAAAGCGGCGAATTCTATTCGTTGCAGGGCAGCGCCCGCGCGATCTGGGAGGCGATCGACGGGGTTGCCAGCCGCGAGGCGCTGATCGCCGCGCTCGCCGAAAATTTCGACGCGCCGCCCGCGGAGATCGCCGCCGACGTCGATCGCTTCCTCGACCGGCTGAGCGAGGCCGGGCTTGTCGCGCGGTGAGCGCTGGCATCGGCGCGCGCGCACGCTCGGCGCGATGGCGCTGCTCTGCGCGGCCGAGGCCATCGTGCGGCTGGTGCCGCTGCGGTTGTGGCGCGCGAGCATCGGCCGCGCGGTGGCGCCGACCCCGATGGGCGCGGCGCCGGTCGCCAGCGCTCGCGCGCGCACCGCAAGCGGTATCGCCGCCGATGTCGAGCGCGGCGCGGAGCGCCTCCCGCTTCGCGCGCGCTGCCTTGCCAGGGCGATGGTGCTGTGCTGGCAGCTTCGGCTGTGCGGCATTGCCTGCTGCTGCAAGGTCGCGGCGCGACCGGGGGCGAGCCGCGCGGGCCATCGCGATGCGCTCCACGCCTGGGTCGAGGTCGAGGGTGCCGTGGTTCTGGGCGCGCTGCCCGGTCCGTGGATCGTCGTCCTCGCGCTCGCCGGCTGAGCCGCGCCGGCATCGCCGATTGCAAAGCCGTGGGCAGAAGTTATGATCGTGCCATCGTCCACGATCGGGAGTGCGAGGTGGAGCAGCAGCGTGCGAAGAAGGAATGGGTCCGGCCGGAACTCGTCCGTCTCGGTCGCATGGCCGATGTCGCAACGTCGCACGGCAGATACCACGAAACGATCAAGTTCCACCGCAGCTGAGGCGCTTGGGCTCATCGCCGCACGCCCGCGGATCGCGGCGAAGTGATCGCCGCGCTGGTCGACCATGCGATCGCCGCCAGCGATGCCGCCGCCTTTGCCGCAACGCTTGAATTCGGGCCCGATGCCTCGGCGCGGTTCGCGCGCGAAGGCGCGGCGGTGCTCGCGCAACTCCACCGCCGGGACAGCGCCGGCTGGACGCCGGGCCGCGCGCCGTCGGGGCATGTGGTGGTCCTGTCGGGACAATTGCACAACCGCGAGGCGCTGGCGCGCGAGCTTGGCTGCCGCGGTCGCGACGATGCCGCGGTCTATGCGCATGCGCTGGCGCGCTGGGGCACGGCGGTCGATGAACGCGCGATCGGCCATTACGCGGCGATCGCGCTGCTGCCCGATCGCGCCGGCCTGCGGCTCGCGCGCAGCCCTTTCATCGCGCCGCCGCTGCATTTTTGCAGCGATGGCGCGCGGCTTGTCGCGGGATCGAGCCCGCGCCCGCTGTTCTGGCGCCGCGAGGCGCCGCGCCGGGTGGCGCTGCGCCAGCTTGCCCGCAGCCGGCTGATCGACTTCACCGACCGCTTCGCGGGCTGGTACGAGGGTTGCCATCGCCTGCCGCTCGGCGCGGCGGTGGAGCTACGCGCCGGCGACTGGACCGAGGTGTGGCGCTATGATCTTTTCGCGCGGCCGCGCCAGCGCCTGGCCCATGACGAGGATTATGTCGAAGCGGCGCGGGCGCTGCTCGACGAGGGGGTCGCCGCCGCGCTCGACGGCAGCCGCCGGCCGGGGGTATTCCTGTCGGGCGGGCTCGATTCAAGCCTCATCGCGGCGGCCGCGCTGCGCGCGCTTCCTCCGGAATGCGAATTGCCCGCCTTCACCGCCGGGCCGGCGCCGGAATGGCGTGGCACCGTTCCCGAAGGCCGCTATGCGCGCGAATTCGACGCGGTCGCGGGTTTCGCGGCGCTGGAGCCGCGACTTCGCCCGCATGCGGTTTTCCCGGATGGCCACGATTTTCGCCATGGCATGCGCGAACTCATCGCCGCGATGGACTGCGCGCCGCCGGCGCTCGCCGGCGCGTGGATGCAGCATGGGCTGTTCGCGGCAGCGCGCGCGCAGCAATGCGATGTCGTGCTGTGGGGCGATTGGGGCAATTTCAGCATCAGCAGCGCCGCCCCCTGGGCGCCGGTCGAATTGTTCCTGCGCGGCCAATGGCTGGCGCTGGCGCGGCTGCTGCGCCACGAGCCCGGCGACAGCCGCCCGATGGCGCGACGCTTCCTTGCGCGCGTGGTGCTGCCGCTGCTGCCGCGGCGCGTCTGGGCGCGCGTGTGGCAATGGCGCCACGGCGCCCCCCCCGATGCCGCGCGCGATGCCGGGCTTTCGCGGCAATGGGTCGCGGCGCAGGGGCTTGTCGAACAGGCCCGCGGCGGCGGCAGCGATCCCGAGCGGCACCGGGCGCGCAGCCGCCGCGAACTCTGGTCGCGATTGCTGGCCGAGGACGGACAGGGCCACGAGCAGTTGCTGCTGGGCATGGAGCAGCTTTACGGCGTCACGCTGCGCGATCCTTGCGGCTATCGCCCGCTCGTCGAATTCTGCTGGGGCGTGCCGACCCGCCAATTCACCCGCGGCCCGCTGAACCGCTTGCTCGCCCGGCGAATGGGTATCGGGCGCATTCCCGAGGCTATCCGCCTCAACCGCGCCACCGGGTTTCCCCACCCCGACTGGCACGCGCGCATCGGCAGCGCGCGCCTCGATCTCATCGCCGAGCTCGACCGCATGGCCGCCGACCCCGACATCGCGATGCTGCTCGATCTGCCGGGGCTGCGGCAGCGGCTGGTCGATTTCCCCGCCGAGGCCGACCACGAGGATCGCGGCGCTTATCTGTGCGCGCTGCCGCTGGCGATCAGCGCCGGGCGCTTCCTCGCCTATGCGAGCGGCCGCAACGATATCTGAGCGCGCCCGGAGCATAATGCGTGGCTCGGGAAACGCGCATCATGCCCTCGTGCCGGCGTCCGGCCAATTCACTGGCCATTCACGCGCGGGGCCGATAGAGCCGCGATTGTCATAATGACCAGCTATGCCGGGGGGTAGGGCAGGGAACCGGAACCACAGGGCCGTGCCGTTTGGCGCGGTCACAGGCTTGTCATGCTTTACCAGGGATCTGCGTCGATGTTCTCTGCTGTTCTCGATCTTCCCCGTCGAACCCGCGCGGCCATGGCGCTTGCCGCCGCGCTGCTTCTCCCGACCGGCGGCGGCGCGGTTGCCGCCTCGCCCGCGCCGCCACCGCCCGCCGGTTGCACCGGCCCGGTGAGCAGCACCTGGATCAAGGTGGTGGTCGAAGGGGTGCACGACAACAGCGGCCAGATCACCATCACGCTTTATGCCGACGATTCGAGCCGTTTCCTCATCCGTCATGGCTCGCTCTACATCGGCCGCACGCCGGCGGTGGCGGGCACGACCACCAGCTGCATCTTCGTCCCGCATCCCGGGGTCTATGTGCTGGCGGTCTATCACGATGCGAACGGCAACGGCAATTTCGACCGCAATAGCCTCGGCCTGCCGGCGGAAGCCTATGGATTTTCGAATAATCCACCGACGCTGCTCGGGCTGCCCGCCTTCCGCTCGGTGCGGATCGAGGTGCCGCGCAGCGGGATGGCGACCCATATCCAGCTCAAATATCCCTGATCGCCGCCGCCTCGTCGGGCCAGCGGCGCGGGCGGGCCATCGCTACGGCTGACGCCGCAGCCCGGTTTCGGTGCTGCCGTATAGTTCGGGGAGAAAGCGCGGCGCCTCCTCTTCGGCGAGGGCATGCGCGCGCGGATCATCGACGTCGAGCCACCATGCCGCCATCGCATCGTCGCCGATGTCCATCGTCGCGGCGCGGCCGGCGTCGGCAAGCCGCTGCATGCCGTCCGTCAGGCTGCCGGGACGGCCATCGCGGATCGCCTCGCGGATCGCCGCGGCGAGTTCGGGGGTGGCGAGAAACGCCCCGCAATCAACCGCATCGTAGCGCGCGATTGTCTTGCCGATCGCCACGATCCGCCCATCCGGTGCGGTGCGGACCCAGGTCGCGTCATCGGGATCGATCCGCGGATGGTCGAGCCGCCGGTCGATGGCCAGCGTCACCCCGCGATCGGGCCCGCCCGCGCCCGCCAGATTTCGCAGAATCGGCGCGGCGAAGATGTGATCGGCCATCACCAGCAGATATGCACCGGCGATGCGCGCGGCGCCGGCAATCACCGAATGGCCGTTGGGCAGCGACCAGTCGGGGCAGCGCACCGGCTCGATGGTGATGGCGCAACGTTCGGCCAGCGCCGGCAGCGCGGCTTCGAGCCGCTCTGCCTCATGGCCGGTGACCACCACCACGCGGTCCACGTCGGCGGCGCCGAGCTGGCGGATGGCGAGTTCGAGCAGCGCGATGCCGGCGACCGGCGTCAGCGGCTTCGACGGCGACAGGCTGGCGAGCCGGCTGCCATAGCCCGCGGCGATGATCAATCCGTCCATGGCGGCGGGCTTCCAGACAGGCAGGCGTTTGGCCAAAGGCGCCGGTTCCGCCCCTCGGGGCCTGTCGGGGGCTGGTGCCCCTATTCCGCGGCGATCGCGGTGTCGGCGATATATTCCTCGACCATCTGCGCTGCGGTATCGTCGTTGAACTGCTGCGGCGGATGCTTGCAGAAATAGGCCGAGGGGCCGATCAGCGCCCCGCCCTCGCCACGTTCCAGCGCGACCTTGCAGCAGCGGATCGCATCCATCACGCAGGCCGCCGAATTCGGGCTGTCCTCGACCGAGAGCCTGAGTTCGAGGTTCATCGGCACATTGCCCCATTGCGAGCCTTCCAGCCGCAGGAAGCAGAGCTTGTTGTCCTTCTGCCAGGGCACATAGTCCGACGGGCCGACATGGATGTTTTCATCGGCGAGCCGCTGGACGAGCATCGCCTGCACCGCCTCGGTCTTCGATTCCTTCTTGCTGCCCAGCCGCTGGCGATCGAGCATGTTCATGAAGTCGGTGTTGCCGCCGGTGTTGAGCTGATAGGTCTTCTCGACCGAGACGCCGCGCGCGCCAAACAGGCTGGACAGCACGCGATGGACGATGGTGGCGCCGATCTGCGCCTTGATGTCATCGCCGACGATCGGAATACGCCTGGCGCGGAAGCGCGCTTCCCATTCGGGCCGGCTGGCGATGAACACCGGCATGCAGTTGACGACCGCGACCCCGGCTTCGAGCGCGCAATCCATGTAGAATTCGGTGGCTTCCTGCGATCCGACCGGCAGGAAGTTGAGCATCACCTCGGCGCCCGTGCTCTTGAGCGCGGCGATCATGCGTTCGCGGGTGATCTCGGGCTCGTCGGCGACGATGAAGCCCTTCTCGCCGACCGTGGTCATGTGCGGGGCGACGCCATCGAGCACCCTGCCCATCAGCACCCTGGACCCCGACGGCGGCACCACCGGCTGGAACACCGCGGTGTTGTTGGGCGCCTGGAAGATCGCCTCCGACAGGTCGAGCCCGACCTTGCGGGCATCGACATCGACACCCAGCACGAATTGCACATCGCCGGCCCCATAGCCGCCGATGCGATCATGAATCAGCCCCTGCGACGAGTTGTTGGACCGGTAGTAGGCAACGCCCTGGATCAGCGAGCTGGCGCAATTGCCCACGCCGATCACGGCGACCTTGATTGCTTTCATCAATTCAAACCCTCCAGGCCGTTGCCGGGCATCCGGTACAATTCAGCGTTCTTGAGAAAGTGGACGCCAAAAGCAAGAAGTTTGCGAATGGTCAAGCTCCATGCTCAGGCGCCTAGCGCGGAATGGCGCGCGTGTGTGCTTAAAATCACAACCAGCCAGACGGTCATGATCGCCGAAAATCCAATGATTGCCTCGTCGGCCAGCCCGGCAACGAACAGCACCACCGCGGCCGCGGCGAGAAAATCGCGCATGGTCAGCCACACCGCCCATTGGCCCAGCCGGCCGCTGGCGCGGAAGCGCTGCTTGAGCCCGTCGAAGCTGATCGGCGCGCCGCGGCGGCGCGCGCCGCCGCCCAGCACCGTCAGCCCGATCGTCAGCATGACGAGCCCGGCACCGCCGAACGAGGCCGACAGCCAGCGACCGCGCAGCGCCAGATTGATCACCGTGCCGAAGATGAAGGCCAGATTGGTGGCGGCATCGATCAGCGTGTCGATCTGCGCGCCGCGATCGGAGGTGCGCAGCGTGGCGCGGGCGATTTCGCCATCGACCCCGTCGAACACCGATGCGGCATGGAACAGCAGCGCGCCCAGCACGAGCCCCACCGGGCTGCCGAGCGCAACCAGCGCGGTGAACATCATCAGCCCGATGGCGGCGGTGCCCATGGTCGCATGGATCGGCTGGATGCCGGGGATGCGCAGCAGCGCCCGGCTGATCGCCTGCGAGATCGGACGGTTGAGGCTGCGCGAGACGATGCCGTCGGTCGATTTGGCGGTGGCGGCGACGATCGCGCGCCCCGCCCGCGCATAATGACGCCGGACATCGGCGCGACCAGGGGCGCGCGCGGGCAGCGAATCGGGCGCGCCAAAGCGCAATGCCGGATTATGGCCCGAGGCGCTGGCCAGCGCCGCCCGGATCGTTGCCGCATCGACCAGCGCCTCACCCTCGACCGCCAGCAACGGGCGATGGATGAAGTCCTCGGGCCGATCGGACAGCAGGCAGGGGGCAGAACCCGACCCCGGCAGCACCGCGAGGCCATCGAGCCCGCGCACCGGCATCGTGCCGGCCAGCCGCGCGATCTCCTGCCGCACCGAGGTCGGCAGCGGCGATTTGTCGGCGATCCGCAGCCAGCATTCCTCGACGCCGGCCAGCGCGACCTCGCGCACCGCGCGCGCCGCGGCGGGCACGCCAGCTACCAGCGCCGCCGCGGTGGCGCCGCTGGCAAACTCTATGACGGCAGGCGTCGACAGGGCTTTCCCTTTCGGGCTGGAATTGATTTGCCTTTGCACACGCATCGTCTGGTTGCTGCCGTGAAATTCTCTATATGCAGCAAATGGCGTGCAGCCAAGCCGGCGCGCGACTGCGGGGTAAACCTAATACAAATGATTACGGACACCCAAACCGGAAATTTTTCCCGCGCCGCAGCGCGCGCGCAACGCCCGCGCGAGCTGGAAGACGCCTTGAATTTCCACCTTTATCATCCGCTCGCCTGGCGGCTGGCGCAGGGCCTTGCGCGCACCCCCATGACCCCGAACCTCGTTTCGGTGGTCGGCGCGGGCTTCGTGATTGCCGCGGCCGTCGCCTATGCGCAGCCGTGGTGGCCGGTATCGGCGCTGCTCGGCATGATGCTGCACATGACCTGGCATGTGGTCGATGGCGCCGATGGCGATCTCGCGCGGCTCACCGGCCGGGTCAGCCCGGTCGGCGAGATGGTCGATGGCATCTGCGACTATGTCGGGCATGTCGTGCTCTACCTCGTGCTCGGCTGGCTGCTCCAGCGCCAGATCGGTGCCAGCGCCTGGCCGCTGGCGATCGCGGCGGGCATCAGCCACGTGATCCAGACCAATCATGTCGAAGTGCAGCGCCGGTCGTATCAATGGTGGGTCTATGGCAAGTCGTGGCTGGGGATAACGCATCGCCTCGCCGACGCGCCGACGCGCGCGCGCGGCCTTGCCGGCTTTGCAAGCTTCTATCTCGGCGTTGCCGCGGGCGTCGCCGGTTCCACCCGGCTGATCGACGAAGCGGTCGCCGATGCCGCCAGCGATCCCGAACGCCGCGCACGGATCACCGAGCTTGCCCGCGCCGAGGCGCCGCCGCTGCTGCGGCTGCTCAAGGTGCTTGGCCCCAATCCGCGCGCGATCGTGCTCGGGCTGTCGATGCTCGCGCATTCGCCGGTGTGGTATTTCGCCTGGGAGGTCGTGGTGCTGAATGTGCTGCTGGTGGGATCGGTGCAGCGGCACAATGCCGCCGCGCGGCGCATCCTCGCCGCGATCGGGCGCTGACAGCCCAAGGCGCGCTCTTTCGCGCGTTTTGAAAGCGACTCCCGGCGTCGGCCCATCGATTTTGCGATTGCCGCCGGCGCGCCGGCCCGGCATCCTGCGCCGATGCCCGATCCTGTGCTCCTCGCCGAAGCAGAAAAGCTTTCGCCGCGGCTGGTGGGCCTGCGCCGGGCGATCCATGCCGAGCCCGAACTCGGGCTTTCGACCCCGCGCACCCGCGACAAGGTTCGCGCCGCGCTTGCCGACCTGCCGCTCGCCTGGCGCGAGGGCGGCGCGACGACCGGGCTGGTCGCAAGCCTTAAGGGCGGCATTCCCGGCGCGCGGCGGGTGCTGCTGCGCGGCGACATGGACGCGCTGCCGATGCCCGAGAACACGGGGCTGCCCTATGCCTCGCGAATTGCCGGCACGATGCATGCCTGCGGCCATGATGCCCATGTCGCGATGCTGGCGGGTGCGGCCCGGCTGCTCGCGGCGCGGGCCGGGCGGCTGGCGGGCGAGGTGTGCTTCATGTTCCAGCCGGGCGAGGAGGGCTGGCACGGTGCACGCCACATGCTGGATGATGGCCTGCTCGATCCGCTGCCCGACGCCGCCTTCGCGCTGCATGTGATGCCCAACGCCCGCCATGGCGTGATCGCCGGGCGCACCGGGCCGCTGCTCGCCGCCGCCGACATGATCGAGATCACCGTCGCCGGCCGCGGCGGCCACGCCTCGCTGCCGCATCAGACGCGCGATCCGGTACCCGTCGCCTGCGAGATCGTCACGGCGCTGCAAGCGCTGGTGACCCGCCGTTTCGATGCGCATGACCCGGTGATCGTCACCATCGCCCGGATCGACAGCGGCACCACGCATAATGTCATTCCCGATCATGCGCGTCTCACCGGCACGATGCGCAGCCTGTCCGCGACGCATCGCGCGCGGCTGCGCGAAGCGGTCGCGCGCCTCGCCACCGGCATCGCCGCCGCGCATGATTGCGAGGCACAAGTGACGGTGACCGAGGGCTTCCCCGTCACCATCTGCGATGCGCGCGCGGTGGCGCTGGGCGAGCGGGTGGCGCAGCGCCTGTTCGGCGCGGACGGCTTCGAGCGGCTCGCCGCGCCGATCATGGGCGCCGAGGATTTCGCCTATGTGCTCGAAAAGGTGCCGGGAGCGATGTTCTTCCTTGGCGCCGCGCCGCAGGGCTCCGACTGGTCGCAATGCTGCGGCATCCATTCGAGCCGGATGATGCTCGATGAAGCCGTGCTGCCGCGCGGCGCGGCGCTGCTCGCGGGGCTTGCGGAGGATTTCCTCGCCACGGGCTTTGGTTGAGAGGCGGTTTCAAGATGCGCGAAAGAGCGCGTTTCGGCCACCGCCCGCCCGTCTCTATCCGCACTGCCCGCGGTGCAGCAGCTTGTGATCGGCGAGCACCAGCGCCATCATCGCCGCGACCACCGGCGCGCCGCGGATGCCGACGCAGGGATCGTGGCGGCCCTTGGTGCGGATTTGCGAGGCCGCGCCGCTGCGGGTGATCGTCGGCACCGGGGTCAGGATCGAGCTGGTCGGCTTGAAGGCGACGCGCACCACCACCGGCTGCCCGGTCGAGATACCCCCGGCGATGCCGCCGGCGTGATTGGCGAGGAATTCGGGAACGTCTTCGCCCGGCCGCATCGGATCGGCGTTGTCCTCGCCGCGCAACCGCGCCGCGGCGAAACCGTCGCCGATTTCGACCCCCTTGACCGCATTGATTCCCATCATCGCTGCGGCAAGATCGGCATCGAGCCTGGCATAGAGCGGCGCCCCCCAGCCCGCGGGCACACCGGTTGCGACGCATTCGACCACCGCGCCGAGCGAGGAGCCCGCAGCCCGCGCGCCATCGACCAGCCCCTGCCAGCGCGCGGCGGCGGCGGCATCGGGACAGAAGAAGGGATTGCGCGCGATCTCAGCGGGATCGAAGCGGGCGGGGTCGACGGCATCGCCGCCGATCTCGACGACATAGGCGGCAATCGCCACCTCGGGGATCACCCGCCGCGCCACCGCGCCTGCCGCCACGCGCGAGGCGGTCTCGCGCGCGCTGCTGCGCCCGCCGCCGCGATAGTCTCGCAGCCCGTATTTCGCGTCATAGGCATAATCGGCATGGCCGGGGCGATAGGCGGCGGCGACCTCGCGGTAATCCTTGCTGCGCTGATCGACATTCTCGATCATCAGGCTGATCGGCGTTCCGGTCGTCCGGCCCTCGAACACGCCGGACAGGATGCGCACCGCATCGGGTTCCTGCCTTTGCGTGGTGTAGCGCGACTGCCCCGGCCGCCGTTCGTCGAGAAACGGCTGGATTGCGCCTTCGTCCAGCGCCAGCCCCGGCGGGCAGCCATCGACCACCGCGCCGATCGCCGGCCCGTGGCTTTCCCCCCAGGTGGTGAAGCGGAACAGATGGCCGAAGGAGTTCACCGACATAAGCGCCGCTTTGTCGCGCAACGAAGCAAATGTCCATGGCCCGACCCTGTGTGGATGGGCTAGGAGGCCATCATGTATCTCGTCGTCTTCCGCAACCGCAAGCGCGCCGGCCTCGATGCCGCGGACTATGCGCGGGATGCCACGCGCATGGCGCAATTGGCGCAAGGCCAGCCGGGCTATCTTTCGTTCAAGAGCTACACCGCCGAAGATGGCGAGGTGGTGGCGATCTCAGAATGGGCGGACGAGGCTTCGGCGCACGGCTGGGGGCGGCAGGCCGAACATGCGCTGGTGCAGGCGAAGGGTCGCGCCGGCTATTACGCCCAATACACGCTGTTCGGCTGCGCCGAACCGCGCGTCCATCGTTTCACCACCGAGGATGAATGATGACCGTCACGCTTTACGGCATCGCCAATTGCGACACGGTCCGGAAGGCGCGCGACTGGCTCGACCGGCGGGGCGTTGCCCACGGCTTCCACGACTACAAGAAGGCGGGGATCGACGCCGCGCATCTTGCGCGCTGGGTCGGGCATTTCGGCTGGGAGAAGGTGCTCAACCGCGCCGGCACCACCTTCCGCAAGCTCACCAAGGCCGAACGCAGCAACCTTGACGCCGATAAGGCGATCGCGCTGATGCTGGCGCAGCCCTCGCTCATCAAGCGCCCGGTGGTCGAGCATGACGGCGGATTGCTGCTGGGGTTCAGGCCCGACGAATGGGCAGCGGCGCTTTAGGACGCGCTCCCAACCCGGCACGGGAAGGATTTCAGAACGTCATCTCCAGCACCTTGCTGCCGGTGCCGTCGCCTTCGAAGCGGCCCAATCCGTAATCGCCCTTGATCGTGGTGCGCTGCATGCGGCGGAAATGGCGCGGATCATGCCCCGAGACAGCGTGGAGCACGCGCCAATTGTCCCAGATCAGCATGTCGGTCAGCGACCATTCGTGGAAATAGCTGAGCCTTTCGGCATGGGCATGGATTTCGCGGCAGACGGCATCGAGCAGCGCGTCGCCCTCCTCGTTTTCCATGCCGGCGATGCCTTCGGCCATCCACGGCGAGATGTGCAGCACCTTCTCGCCGGTTGCCCGGGTCCACACCGCGGGGTGAATCGCGCGCGGGGTGTCGCGGGCCGCGTCCATCACCGCGCCGGCATGCAGGCTTTCGGCGACCACGCGATAGCGCTCGGGCCGGCCGAAGCGGAAATTCTCCATGATGACATTCATGCGGTAGAGGATGTCCTTGCCCTCGATCGCCGCGCGCAGACCGGGCGACAGCGCCTCGTAAAGCGCGATGCCATCGACGAAGCCGGTCCTGCCGCCATCGGGCGGGATGTCGATCGCGCGCAGCACGCCGGCACGGTTCAATTCGTTGTTGTAGGCATGGTCGAAATGCCACGGCAGCCAGGCGGCAAGCTCGCGGCCATCGACCTCGATCGAACCCGGCTCGCCGACCTTGCGCGGCATGTCGATCACCCCCTGCGGCGCGCCCTCGACGCGCGGCACCGCCGGGCTCGGATGGTCCTTGAGCGGCCCGAACACCTCGCTCAGCGCGACATGCATCGCCACGGTCGGTTCGACCCCGGCGAAGACGAGCGTGCCGTGCTGCTCGAACAGCGCGTTGAGCTCGGCGCGCAGGCCGGCATCGGCGCAGGCGGCCAGCGTCACGCCGGCGATGCGGATACCCTGCCGGTTGGCGAGCGGGGTGATGTCGAGCCTTGCCATCAATCGTCTCCCTGCGCCGCATCGGCGCTTGCGGCGCAATTATGACACGAGGCGGTAGCTGTTTTCAACCGTCGTGACACGCGGTGACGATATAGTTCAGCGCCAGATCGCCGCTGAGATGCAGCCCCTTGTGCGGCGCCCAGGCGATGCCTTGCGGCTGGCCCATCGCAAGGCCGGCCGCATCGAGCAGCGCCGACAATTCCGCAGGCGTGATGAAATCGTCCCAATGATGCGTGCCGCGCGGCACCATGCCCAGCCGTTCCGCCCCCTCGACCAGCAGCAGCCGCGAGGCCACGGTGCGATTGGGGGTCGAGAGCAGCAGCAGCCCGCCCGGCGCCAGCGCTGCGCAAAGCGCGGCAAGAAAGGCGGGCTTGTCGGCGACATGCTCGATCACCTCCATCGCGCAGACCAGATCGAAGCCCGCCAGCCCCAGCGCGCCGATCTCGCCGCAGCGATAGGCGATCGCCAATCCCGTCGCTTCGGCATGCGCCGTGGCCGCGGCGATGTTCTCCTCTGCGGCATCGATGCCGGTGACCGCTGCGCCGAGCCGGGCCAGTGGTTCGCACAGCAGCCCGGCGCCGCAGCCGACATCGAGCGCGCGTCTTCCCGCCAGCGGACGCCGCGCATCCGCCCCGGGCCAATGCGCGTCGATCGCTGCGCGCAGGAAGCCCAGCCGCACCGGATTCAGCCGGTGGAGCATCGCCGAACGGCCCGAGGGATCCCACCAGTCACCGGCGAGCGCACCGAAATGCGCGGCCTCGGCCGGGCGGATGGTTGCGCGAGAGGTTGCATCTGTCATGGCTGCTCCCTAAAGCCCGTCGCCCGCGGGGTCGAGGGGGCCACGCAAACCGGAGCTTGCAGACCCGTGGCGCGCATCGTGATGAAATTCGGCGGCACCTCGATGGCCGGCACCGAACGCATCCGCCGCGTCGCGCAGATCGTGCGCCGGCAGCAGGCGGCGGGGCACGAGGTGGCGGTGGTCGTCTCGGCGATGTCGGGCGAGACCGACCGGCTGGTCAATTTCTGCCGCGAGGCCAATCCGCTCTACGATCCCGCCGAATACGATGTCGTCGTCGCGGCGGGCGAGCAGGTGACGAGCGGCTTGCTCGCGCTCCATATCCAGGCGCTGGGCAGCAAGGCGCGCAGCTGGCTTGGCTGGCAGCTTCCCGTCCACACCGACGATGCCCATGCCAGGGCACGGATCGGCACGATCAACTGCGAGGCGCTGCTTGCCAGCATGGGCACAGGCGAGATCGCGGTGATCCCCGGCTTCCAGGGCCTTTCGGCGGATGGCCGGGTCACGACGCTCGGTCGTGGCGGCTCGGACACCTCGGCGGTGGCGGTGGCCGCGGCGCTCGGGGCCGATCGCTGCGATATCTATACCGATGTCGATGGCGTCTATACCACCGACCCGCGCATCGTCGCCAAGGCGCGCAAGCTGCGCCACGTCACCTATGAGGAGATGCTCGAACTGGCGAGCGTCGGCTCGAAGGTGCTCCAGACACGCTCGGTCAGCCTCGCGATGAAGGAAGGCGTGCGGGTGCAGGTGCTCTCCTCCTTCATCGAGGCGGATTCGCCGCCTGCCGATTCGCTGCCGGGAACGATGATCGTCAGCGAGGAAGAGCTTCTTGAGATCGAGGGACCGGACATGGAAAGCCAGCTCATCACCGGCATCGCCGCCGACAGGAACGAAGCCAAGGTGACGCTGACCCGCATCGCCGACCGCCCCGGCGCGGTGGCGACGATCTTCGGCCCGCTCGCTGCCGCCAATATCAATGTCGACATGATCATCCAGAATGTCGCCAAGGACCTCGGCGAAACCGATGTCACCTTCACCGTCCCGATCGCCGATCTCGCGCGCACGCAGGCGCTGCTCGAAGAACACAAGGCGACGATCGGCTACAACCGCATCATCGCCAACGGCAAGGTCGCCAAGATCAGCGTTGTCGGGGTCGGCATGCGCAGCCACGCCGGCATCGCCGCCACCATGTTCAAGGCGCTCGCCGACCGCGGCATCAATATCCAGACGATCTCGACCAGCGAGATCAAGGTCTCGGTGCTGATCGACGAGGACGAGACCGAACTCGCGGTGCGCGTGCTGCACACCGCCTATGGGCTGGACAGCGAATAGACCGCATCGCCGGCGGGCGCGGCAGCGAGACCGCGCACAGCGATGACCGACGCAGGAACGCGACGGGCCGCTGGCCCTCGCTGCCTTTTTCCTTTATTTCCGGCTCGCCCCGACCGAGGAGTCCCCATGCCCCAACGCTACACCACGCCGGCGATCGTCCTGCACTGGCTGATTGCGGCGATGATCATCGTCAATGTCGCGCTCGCCTGGATCTGGGACAGCCTGCCCGATGCCGACGTCCGCCCGACGATCAACATGCACAAGTCGATCGGCATCACCGTGCTCGGCCTTGCGATCCTGCGGCTGCTGTGGCGCGCGACGCATCGTCCGCCCGAATTCCCGACAAGCTACCAGCGCTGGGAGCGCCGCCTGTCGCATGGCGTCCATGGCCTGCTGTACTTTCTCATGTTCGCGCTGCCGCTGACCGGCTGGATCATGGATTCGGCCTGGGCCAAGGCGGCGGCGAACCCGATACACTGGTTCGGCCTGTTCGATTTTCCGCGGATCGGCGCGATCATGCGGCTCGACCCGGCAACGAAGAAGCAGATCCACGAGGGCTTCGGCGCCCTGCACAGCCTTTCGGCCAAGCTGCTCTATGGGCTTCTGGCGCTGCATGTCGGCGGCGCGCTCAAGCACCAGTGGCTCGATCGCGAGCGCGAATTGCAGCGCATGTGGCCGGGTAGCTGATCGGCGCCGGGACCGGTTCAGCCCGGGCGGGCTTGCGCCCCGGGATCGACCGCAAGCGCGGTCCGGTGCTGCCGTCCCCAGCTTCCCCGCCCCGACAGGAACGCGAACCAGCCCCAGATCGCGCCGGCGTGGCGCAGCAGCTGGAAGGTGAAGGGTTCGGCGAAGGAGGCAAGCAGCGCCTCGCCGAAGCTGAGCCCGCTGCGATGCCCGGTCCAGCGCTTGTAGAGCCCGACCGACCACAGGTGGAAGCTGAGATCGACCGCGATCTTGGCGAGCATGATGCCCAGGATCGGCAGCGCCAGATGCAGCCGTCCCATGCCGATCAGCACCAGCAGGATGACGAAGGCGGCCGCGCCATAGACCGGCTGCACCGTATCGAGCGCCTTTACCGGCAGCATCCGCGTGCCCAGCCGCCCGAAGCGCGGGTTCGCCACCATGTCGCGGTTCCAGTGCTGGGTCTGGAGGAAGCCGCCGAACCAGCGGCGGCGCTGGCGCAGGAAGGCGATCAGTGTCGCCGGCGCGTCGGTGCTGGCCCGTGCCGCGCCGATCACCCGCACCCGCCAGTCGCGCCCGGTTTCATGCGCGAGGCGGTGCATGCGGTGGATCAGTTCGTAATCCTCGACCATGCATTCGGGATCAAAGCCGCCCGCCTCGACCAGCGCATCGCGGCGGAAGGCGGCGAAGGCGCCCGAGACGAGCAGCAGCCCCTGCTGGCGCATCCAGCCATAGCGCGCGAGGAAATTGCGCACATATTCATAGGCCTGGAACCACTGGAACAGCCGCGCCACCGCCCCCTTGCCGCAGATCGGGCGCAGCACCCCGGTTGCCGCGACCAGTTCGGGCTCGCTCGCGAAGGCGGCGCGCATCGCGGCAAGCGCGCCCGCATCGAGCAGCGTGTCGGCATCGACGGTGAGCACGAGATCGGCATCGACATGGCCGATCGCGGTGTTGAGCGCCGCCGCCTTGCCGCCATGCGGCAGCCGCAACCAGCGCAGCGAGGGCAGCTTCGGTGCCGGATCGCTCAGCATGCCGACCGGCGGCGGAACCAGGCCGTAAAGCTCGGCGAGCACCGTTTCGCTGCCGTCGTTCGAGCCGTCATCGGCCAGCACGATGAGATCGGGCGGCAGATCCTGCGCGGCGAGCGTGTCGATGGTGATGCCAAGCACGGCGCGCTCGTCATGCGCGGCAACGATGACCGCAAGCCGCTGCCCCGCGCCATCGGCGGCGGCGCGGGGCAGCGGCCGGGCGATGTCGCGGATGTTCCAGGCGGTGAAGCCAAGCAGCGCCGTATCGTAGAGGATATAGGCGATGCCCACCGACCAGCCGAAAATGCCCGTCCTGACGAAGGTCTGGGCGATGAGGAACACGAACAGCACCGGCCCGAGCGCGGTCAGCGCCTGCCCGGCAAGCGGCACCTTCCTCGGGTTGAGCCGCGGCGACAGAACTTCGAAAGCCTGGCGCATCCGTGCCGAAACGGGGGTGAGAAGCATTGTCGCCTGCGCTCCTGGGAACGGCCGGGGCCGTCGCGTTCATATGAAAATCCGCCCGGACAAGCGAATTTCAGTCACCGCCGGCCCTTTAGCGCACGGCCGGGGCTGTGACAGGGCGAATGTGAACCGGGAATGATCGCCTGCGCCGGACTGCCTGCGATTTGCGATGGGCGGCGCACCCGCCCGCCCGCATCGCGACGGCTGGCGCATCCGCGCATCACCGCCTATAGCCGATCCGCCTGGGGCGCCTTGCGCTCCAGGCTTCTGGTTTGTCGCGTTTTCCGAGTCGCCCGGTGATCCCACCCGGCCTGGAAACGCGCCGGGGAGGGAAGGCGTGCACGACAGGACCAGGGCGCTGATGGCGCGCGGCAATGCGTTTCTGGGCAGCGATTACGCGATCCTCGGCGGGGCGATGAGCTGGGTGTCGGAACGCCATCTCGTCTCGGCGATCAGCAATGCCGGCGGCTTCGGGGTGATCGCCTGCGGGGCGATGACCCCGGCGCTGCTCGATGCGGAGATCGCCGCGACCCGGGCGCTGACGGGTGGTGGTTCCGGCCGGCCCTTCGGGGTCAATCTCATCACCATGCACCCCGCGCTGTTCGAGCTCATCGGCGTCTGCGCGGCGCATGGCGTGGGCCATGTCGTGCTGGCGGGCGGCATCCCGCCCAAGGGCAGCATCGAGGCGCTGAAGGATGCGGGCGCGCGGGTGATCTGCATCCCGCCCACGCTGGCGCTCGCCAGGAAATATCTCCGCTCGGGCGCCGATGCGCTGGTCATCGAGGGCTCGGAGGCGGGCGGCCATATCGGCCCGGTCTCAACCAGCGTGCTCGCGCAGGAATTCCTGCCGGCGCTAGGCCGCGAAGCGCTGATCTTCGTCGCCGGTGGCATCGGCCGCGGCGAGGCGATCGCCTCCTATCTCGAAATGGGCGCGGCCGGCGTGCAGCTCGGCACGCGCTTTGCCTGCGCCGCCGAAAGCATCGCCCATCCCGCATTCAAGCGGGCCTTCTTCCGCGCCTCGGCGCGCGAGGCGGTGGCGAGTGTTCAGGTCGATCCGCGCCTGCCGGTAATCCCGGTGCGCGCGCTCCGGAACAAGGGCACCGAGGAGTTCACCGCCAAGCAGATCGAGGTCGCGCGGCTGCTCGATGCGGGCGCGGTCGATATGGCCGCGGCGCAGCTCGAGATCGAGCATTTCTGGGCCGGCGCGCTGCGCCGCGCGGTGATCGACGGCGATGTCGAGAACGGTTCGCTGATGGCCGGCCAGTCGGTCGGCATGGTCACGCGCGAGGAGCCGGTGGCGACGATCATCGCCACGCTGATCGCCGAATGCGAGACGGCGCTTGCCGGGCGGCTGGCCGCCTAGTGGATTGATTTTGACATTTGCATCCCGCTAGCCGGCCAGGACGGTCGCAAATGTCAAAATCAGAAAATCCACTAGAATCATAAGTTTCTAGTGGTCCTTGAAGATTCTGACATTTGCACACTACCCGGCCGATGGCGGATGAAAATGTCAGAATCCGACCACTAGTCGGCAGACGGCCGCAGGCAGCGGTCGAGCCTTTCGACCACCTCGTCCTGCGGCTCGACCACCGTCAGGCTGCGCCCCTCGCCGAAGCGGATGCGCGTGCCATCGCTCACCGGCGAAACGAAGGTGACCTGCGCCGCGTTGACCGCGGTCGGCACGCGATCCACGCTGGTGAAAGTGACGAACATGAAGCGCCTCCCGCTGACAGTGCGGCAAGCATAGGAACAAAGCGCGGCAAGGGCCAGCGCCCGCGCGATCCGCGCCTGCGCCATTGCCCGCCGCGCGCGAAGCTGCTTTCATCACGGCGAGGAGAGACGGCATGACACCCCACATCGGCAAGCTTGGCATCTGGTCCATGGAGGCGCGCTTCGCCGATCCGACGCTGATCGCCGAGGCGGCGGGCGAGATCGAGGCGCTGGGCTATGGCGCCTTGTGGGTGCCGGGCGGCATCGGCGGCGACATCACCGGCGATCTCGACCGGCTGCTCGATGCGACCCGGCACATCACCATCGCCACCGGCATCATCAACATCTGGAAGCATGAACCGGCCGAACTCGCCGCCTGGTGGCGGCATCAGGACGCGGCGCGGCGCGCGCGGCTGCTGCTTGGCCTTGGCATCAGCCATGGGCCGCTGATCGGCGAGGCGTGGGGCAAGCCGATCGCAACGACGCGCGCCTATGTCGCCGAACTGACCGGGCTTGGCGTTCCGGCGGAAAACCTCTGCCTTGCCGCGCTGGGGCCAAAGATGATCGAACTGGCGCGCGATGTCACCGCCGGCGCGCATCCTTATCTCGTCACGCCTGAACATTCGCAGCGCGCGCGCGCGATTCTCGGCACGGGCAAGCTGCTCGCGCCCGAGCAGGGGGTGATCCTTGAACAGAATCGGCAAAAGGCGCGCGAAATGGCGCTCGCCGCGCTGGCGCATTACCGCCAGCTGCCCAATTACCGCAACAGCTGGCTGCGGCTCGGCATCACCGAAACCGATATCGACGAGGGCAGCGACCATCTGCTCGATGCGCTGTTCGCGATCGGCGGGGTCGATGCGGCGGCACAGCGCGTGCGGGCGCATTGGGCAGCAGGCGCCGATCACGTCTGCCTGCAGGTGGTGACCGCGCAGCCGATGGACCTTGCCGCCGCGAGCGAGGGATGGCGCGCGCTCGCCCGCGCCCTGATCTGAACGCGCTTCGTGCCCCTTGCGCTCAGGCCGGCGGCAGTGGCCCTGCCGCCACCAGCGGCTCGCCCGCGGGCACGATCGCCGGCGCCCGTTCGCGCAGCAAGAGGCTGAGCC
The DNA here is from genome assembly GCA_028870315.1 of Sphingomonadales bacterium. Taxonomy (GTDB): domain Bacteria; phylum Pseudomonadota; class Alphaproteobacteria; order Sphingomonadales; family Sphingomonadaceae; genus Novosphingobium. The sequence continues at coordinate 46,400 of JAGWPW010000094.1, forward strand.
CGGCGACGATGACCAGCAGCACGGCACAGCCGGCCATGCCGGGCAGATAGCTCCCCGTCGCCTCGGCGCTGCGCTGCACCGCGAACGGCAGAAGCTGGCTCAGCGGCAGGAACAGCATGGCAAGCCCGAAGGCGCGGCCAAACGCCGCCGCGCCGAACTCGGTCGCGATCGCCGCCGAAAGCGGGGTGAACACCGCGGCATTGAGCCCGATCAGCCCCGCGCCGAGCACGAGCAGCGGCAGGCTGTGGCCACCGACCGCCAGCAGGCCGATCCCCGCCGCCACGGCAAGCGCCATCCCCGCGAGCGGCAGGCGGTTGCCGAAGCGGTCGGACAGCGCGCCCATCACGATCGCGGCGCAGACATGCGCGATGCCGACCGCGGCGATCAGGCTCGCGGTGTCCTGCAACCCCAGCCCGCGGCTGCGGCCGAAGCTTCCCATGTTCTGGACAAAGGCGGTGCCACCGCCGATCATCACCAGATAGACCGCGACCAGCACCCAGAAATTGGGCCGCGCCATCACCTGCAGCCAGCCGATGCCGCCAGCCGCCGGCCCATCGCCATGCCCCGCGAGAGGCGGCTGTGCGTCGAGATAATGATAGCCGTCGCGCGGCTGCGGCCGGTCGCGCAGCACGGCGAGCAGCACCGGCAACACGACCACCGCGACGATCAGCGCGCCCACCCGCCAGATCGTCCGCCAGCCGCTTTCGGGCAGGAAATGGGCAACGATCTTGGGCAGGATCGCCGCCGCCAGCCCGACGCCGCAAGTGGTGATGCCAAGCGCCAGCCCCAGCCGCCGGACGAACCAGCGCGTCACCAGCGGGTTCGCCGCGACCGAAGTGCACAGCGTCAGCGCCGGGGCGGCAAGCGCGAAATATAGCGCGATCACCTGCCAGAGCTGCGTCGCATAGCTGATCGCCAGATAGAACAGCGCCATCCCGGCAAGCCCCGCGCCGAACAATCGCCGCGCCGGATAGCGGTCCGCCCAGAGCCCGACCACCACCGAGGCGGGCGCCGCGCCGAGCAGCATCGCGAAGATCGCCAGTTGCAGCGCGCTCGCCCGGACATGCAGTTCCGCCGCCCACAGGGGCACGAATTGCGGAAAGCAGTAATAGGTCAGCGAATTGGCCGCGACCTGCGACAGCACCAGCGCGCCGACGATCGTCCAGCCATGATACCAACCCCGCGGCGGGGCATCGGTTTCGGGCACCCAGGCTCTCCCACTGGTTTTGCCGCAAGGCTCGCCGGTCGCGCGGTGCTTGTCAAAGCATTTCTGGAACGCAGCGGTGTTGGAATGATCCCTTCGCCGAACAGGCGAAACGCATCATGCCCGGCATCGCCGGGGAGGGACGAGCCGGGCGCCTCACCGTTCCACGGTCTTGAGCACCTCCTCGGTGTTCTCGCCCAGCCGCGGCGCCGGGCCGGCGACCCGGCCGGGGGTCTTCGAGAACCACGTCGGCACGCCGGGGAAGGTCACCGGGCCATCGGCGGTGTCCACCGTCTCGAAGAAGCCGATCGCCTGCAACTGCTCGTTCTCGAACAATTCGTCGGTCGAACGCAGCGGCGAACAGGGGATGTTGAGCCGGCGCAGCGTTGCCAGCCACTGCGCTGTCGTGCGGGTGCGGAAGGTTTCGCCAAGCAGGCCATAGACCCGGCCGATCTGCTGCGCGCGCTGTTCGAGCGTGGCGAATTCCTCGCTTGCCCAGGCCGGCTTCACGTCCTCGACGAAGGCGTTCCAATGCTTGTCGTTATAGACCAGCGCCGCGACATGGCCGTCGCTGGTCTGGTAGGGGGCGCGGTTGGGCTCGACCGCGCGGTGGTAATTGGCGGGGCCGAGCGGGGGCGAAAACAGCCGGCCATTGGCGTGCTCGACCAGCATGAAGCTTGCCATCGCCTCGAACATGGTGACCTCGACCTCCTGCCCCTCGCCGGTGCGCTCGCGGTGGAACAGCGCCATCATCGTCGCATAGAGCGCGGTGAGGCCGGCGACCTTGTCGGCCATGATCGTCGCAACGAAGCCCGGCGTGCCGGTCATCAGCCGCTGGAGATGGGTGATGCCGCATTCGGCCTGGATGGTATCATCATAGGCAGGCTCGTCCGCCTGCGGGCCGCGGCGCGAATAGCCGTAGCAATTGGTATAGATGATCCGCGGGTTGATCGCGCGGACCGCGTCATAGTCGAAGCCGAGCTTCGCGATCGCCCGGCCGCGCATCGAATGGATGAAGACATCGGCGGTGCCGACCAGCGCGGCGAGCGCGGCCTTGCCCTGCGCCGTGGCGAGATCGAGCACCACGCTTTTCTTGCCGCGGTTCACATTGACATAGACCCCGCCCATCCCCGGCGACGGGCCGGCGGAAATCCAGCGGGTGTTGTCGCCCGCGGGCGGCTCGACCTTGATCACCTCGGCGCCCATGTCGGCCATGATCTGCGTCGCATAGGGGCCGAAGACGACGCTGGTGAGATCGATGACGCGGATGCCGGCGAGCGGGCCGGACTGCTGGGGCTGGTCGGACATCGCGCCGGCCTATCGCAGCCCCTTTCGAAATGCCAGTTTGCCGTGGCGATATACGCGGCGGCAAAGATTGTTTCGCGGCGGCCGCGCTGGTAACCCGCCGCCTTCCATCCGGCAACAGGGACATGCGACGTGGATTTCGCGCTTACCGAGGACCAGCAGAACATCCGCGAGGCCGTGCTGAAGCTGTGCGCGCAGTTCGGCGACGACTACTGGCTGGAGAAGGATCGCGCGCATGAATTCCCCGAGGAATTCTATCGCGCGATGGCCGATGCCGGCTGGCTTGGCATCGCCATGCCCGAAAGCGTCGGCGGCGCCGGGCTTGGCATCACCGAGGCGGCGGTGATGATGCAGGCGGTGGCCGAAAGCGGCGCCGGGATGACCGGCGCCTCGACGATCCACCTGCCCGTTTTCGGTCTGGAGCCGGTGGTGCTGTTCGGCACCGGGGAACAGCAGCAGCGGATGATCCCGCCGGTCCTCTCGGGCGAGCACCGGATGTGCTTCATGGTGACCGAACCCAACACCGGGCTCGACACCACCAGCCTCAAGACCCGCGCGGCGCGCGTCGAGGGCGGCTACCTTGTCAATGGCGAGAAAATCTGGATCACCCAGGCGCATCTCGCCGACCGGATGCTGCTGATCGCGCGCACCACCCCGCTCGAGGAGGTCAGGCGCAAGACCGAGGGGCTCAGCCTCTTCTATACCAGGCTCGATCGCGCCCACATCGAGACGCGCATCATCCCCAAGATGGGCCGCCATGCGGTCGGCTCGAACATGGTGTTCATCACCGACCTGTTCATCCCCGAAGAGGACCGCATCGGCGCCGAAGGCGACGGCTTCAGGATCCTGCTCAAGGGGCTCAACCCCGAGCGCGTGCTGCTTGGCGCCGAGGCCACCGGGCTTGGCCGTGTCGCCATCCAGCGCGCCGCGCGCTACGCGCGCGAGCGGGTGGTGTTCGGCCGGCCGATCGGCCAGAACCAGGGTATCCAGCATCCGCTCGCCAAGGCGTGGATGCAGGTCGAGGCCGCCGCGCTGATGGTGATGAAGGCGGCAACGCTGTTCGACCAGGGCGTCGAATGCGGGATCGAGGCGAACAGCGCCAAGTTCCTTGCCGCCGAAGCCGGATTCGAGGCCTGCCAGACCGCGGTGATGTCGATGGGCGGGATGGGCTATGCGCAGGAATACCACGTCGAGCGCTATCTGCGCGAGGTTCTGATCCCGCGCATCGCCCCGGTCAGCCCGCACCAGATCATGAATTTCATCGCCGAACGCGTGCTGGAACTGCCCAAATCCTATTGAAGCCGGGCCGGCGCCCAGAAAACAAGGATAGAAAGATGCCCGAATCCTTCCTCGCCCGTTCGTGGCTGTTCGCCCCCGGCGACAGCGAGAAGAAGATGGCCAAGGCCGCCGCCAGCCCCGCCGACATCGTGCTCATCGATCTGGAGGACGCGGTCGCGCCCGAGGCGAAGGTGGCCGCGCGCGCCATGGTGCATGATTTCCTCAAGGCGAACCCGCAGGCGCGCGCACGGCTGTGGGTGCGGATCAATCCCTTCGACGGGCCGCATACGCTGCACGATCTCGCCGCGATCATGCCTGCGCATCCCGGCGGAATCATGCTGCCCAAGGTCTATGGGCGCGCCGATGTCGAAAGGCTCGACCATTGCCTTGCGGCACTCGAAGTCGCGCATGGCATCGCGCAAGGCTCGACCCCGGTGATCGTGCTCGTCACCGAGACCGCCGAAGCAATGTTCCATACCGGCGATTACAAGGGCGCCCCGCGCGTCGTCGCGCTGAGCTGGGGGGCGGAGGATCTTGCCGATTCGATCGGCGCCAGCTCGAACCGGCACGAGGACGGCAGCTATCGCTTCACCTATGAGCTGGCGCGCAGCCTGACCGTGCTTGGCGCGGCCACCGCGGGCGTCGCGGCGATCGAGACGATTTCGGCCGATTTCAAGGATCTCGAAGCGCTGCGCCGCCGCGCCGAGGGGGTGCGCCGCGACGGGTTCTCGGGCATGCTGGCGATCCATCCCGCGCAGGTCGAGGTGATCAACGCCGCCTTCACCCCGACCGCAGGCGAAGTGGCCGAGGCGCGCGAGATCGTCGCGCTGTTCGCCGCCAACCCCGGCGTCGGCGCGATCGGCTTCAAGGGCGCCATGCTCGATCGGCCCTATCTGAGCCGCGCGCAACGGCTGCTGACGCTGGCCGGGGCGCAATGAACCCAGCCGCGCTCGACCCGGCCGCGCTCGATCTTGCCGCGCTGCTGCGCCCGGGCGATCGCATCGTCTTCGGCCAGGCCTGCGGCGAGCCGACCACGCTGGTCGAGGCGCTGATTGCCCAGGGCGCGGCCGTTCCCGGCCTTTCGGCCTTCATCGCCACCAGCTTCTCGGGACTTTTCACCCCCGAAACCGCAGGTGCCTTCGCGCTTTCGAGCATGGGCGCGATCGGTGCGCTGCGCGCCATGACCAGGGCTGGCCGGCTGGCGGTGATCCCGGTGCATGTCAGCCAGGTCGCCCCGCTGATCGCGGCGGGGATCATCGGCTGCGACGTCGCCATGATCCAGGTCAGCCCGGCCGACGCGCACGGCCGGCACAGCTGCGGGCTTGTCTCGGACTATGTCCGCGCCGCGGTCGCGAGGGCGCGGCTGGTCATCGCCGAAGTCAATGACGCGGTGCCCTTCACCCCCGGCGAGACGATTCCGGCGAGCGCGATCGACGTTGCGGTGCGGGTCGATCGCGCGCCGGTCGAGGTGCCGGCGGCGGCGATCGGCGCCACCGACGCGGCGATCGCGCGGCATTGCGCGCGCTTCATCGGCGATGGCAGCGTCATCCAGACCGGCGTCGGCGCGGTGCCCGACGCGATCCTGCGCCTGCTCCACGACCGGCGCGACCTTGGCGTCCATTCGGGGATGCTCGGCGACGGCCTCGTCGATCTCGTCGAGGCGGGCGTCGTCACCAATGCGCGCAAGGAAGCCGACCCCGGCGTGTCGATCAACGGCGCGCTGATCGGCACGCGCCGGCTTTACGCCTGGGCGCATCGCAACCCCGCGATCCGCATGGCCGCGACCAGCTACACGCATGATGCCGCGGTGCTCGGCCGGCTGTCGCGGCTGGTGACGATCAATTCGGCGCTGGAGGTCGATCTGACCGGGCAGGTCAATGCCGAACAGTCGGGCAGCGCCTATCTCGGCGGCACCGGCGGCCAGGTCGATTTCGTCCGCGCCGGCGCCCGTTCGCCCGGCGGCCATGCGATCATCGCGCTTGCCGCGACCGCGAAGGGCGGCACGATCAGCAGGATCGTCCCCGCGCTCTCGGGTCCGGTGACGACCGCGCGGACCGAGGTCGATGTCATCGTCACCGAATTCGGCGCTGCGGAACTGAAGGGCGTGGCGCTGGCCGAACGCGCGCGCCGCCTCATCGCCATTGCCCATCCCGATTTCCGCGAGACGCTGGCGCGCGCGGCGCATCCGATCATCCAAAGGGGGTTCTAGTGTCCGATCCGGTCCTGATGCATGCCCGCGCCGACGGCATCGCCATCATCACCCTCAACCGCCCCGGGCAGCGCAACGCGCTCGGCGCCGAAATGCGCAGCGCGCTGCGCCACGCCTGGGAATGGTTCGAGCACGATCCCGCCTTGCGCATCGCCATCCTCACCGGCGCGGGCGAAAAGGCGTTCTGCGCGGGCGGCGACCTCAAGGAGATGGTCGAGACCGGGATGCGCGTGCCGCCGCGCGAATTCTATGCGCTGCCCTACGACACGATCGAACTTTCCAAGCCGACCATCGCCGCGGTCAACGGCGTCGCCTTCGCCGGCGGCTGGATGCTGGCGCAGGCCTGCGACCTGTGCGTCGCGGCGACCACCGCGCGCTTCGCGATCACCGAGGTCAAGGTCGGGCGCGGCTCGCCCTGGGCGGCGCCGCTGATCCACATGATCCCGCAGCGGATCATGATGGAGATCATCCTCACCGGCAAGCCGATCACCGCCGCGCGCGCGTACGAGATCGGCCTCGTCAACCGGCTCGCCGCGCCCGAGGCGCTGATGGATTGCGCGATCGCGCTGGCCCAGGAGGTGCTCGAAGGTGCGCCGCTCTCGGTCAGGGCGGGGCGCGAGACGGTGATGCTGGCGACCGAGATGGGCCGCGCCGCCGCGCTCCAGGCGGCGCGCGCCGCGCATGAGCACGCCTACAACAGCCACGACGCGCAGGAAGGCCCGCGCGCCTTCGCCGAAAAGCGCCAGCCCGAATGGCGGGGGGAATAGCGTTCGCCGCCGGCTTCGCCTATGACGACCGCCGCGCCCGCCTCGGGCCGCCTTGTGGAGGACGCATGAACGCCCGACCGATCCTTGCCGCAGCACTTGTCGCTGCCCTGCTCAGCCCCGTCGCCGCCGCCGCGCAGAGCGTGCCCGACGACATGCGTTGCCTGATGCTGAGCCAGATCTTCGCCCGCACCGAAAAGGACACGAAAAAGCGCACGGTCGCGGCGCAGAGCATGTTCTTCTATCTCGGCCGGCTCGATGGCCGCGCCGATGCCAACACGCTCACCAATACGATCCACACCCTCGCGCCGACGCTGACCCCCGCCACCGCCGGCGGGCAGATGACCACCTGCGCACGCCATATGGGAACGACGATGCAGACGATGCAGGGCGCCTTCCAGAAGGGCGCACCGCATCCCGCCGCCGCGCCGAAGAAATAGCCTCGCGCGCGGCGCGGACGGGCTCCAGGGGTGAGGGCCGGCGGCGGCATCTCGATCTGCTGCGCGAAGGTCGCGCGGCGGGGGATCGGCACTGGTCGAGCGCGCGCAGCGATCTGACCGGGCGGCGCATCTCCGGCGATCCGCTGACCGACAGTGCGATAGACGTATTGTGTCCCCCTGATTCCTCTGGTGAGGAAGGGTCGATTTGGTGGTTAGGTAAACTGTCACCGTAACTCTAGGCGCAACCCATGCTCAATCTCTCCGGCATCACGGTTCGCCTTGGCGGGCGGACGATCATCGACGACGCGACCGCGAAGCTGCCGCCGCGCGGGCGGATCGGGCTGATCGGCCGCAACGGCGCCGGCAAGTCGACGCTGGTCCGCGTGATCGCCGGGATGCTGGAGGCGGACAGCGGTTCGGTGGCGATGCCGCGCGGCAGCCGCCTTGGCTATATCGCGCAGGAAGCGCCCGGCGGCGACGGGACCCCGTTCGAGGCCGTGCTCGCCGCCGATCCCGAGCGCGCGGCACTGACGCGCGAAAGCGAGGCTTGCCACGATCCGCACCGCCTTGCCGAAATCCATGACCGGCTGATCGCCATCGATGCCCATTCGGCGCCCTCGCGCGCGGCGCGCATTCTTGCCGGGCTCGGCTTCGACGAGGACGCGCAGCACCGCCCGCTGGAGAGCTTTTCAGGCGGCTGGCGGATGCGGGTGGCGCTGGCGGCGCTGCTGTTCTCGCAGCCCGACCTGCTGCTGCTCGACGAGCCGTCGAATCACCTCGACCTCGAAGCGGTGCTGTGGCTTGAGGATTTCCTGCGCACCTATCCGGCAACGATCCTGCTGGTCAGCCATGAGCGCGATTTCCTGAACAATGTCGTTGACCACATCCTGCATCTGTCGGGCGGCAAGCTGACGCTGTATCCCGGCGGCTACGACGCCTTCGAGCGCCAGCGCGCCGAGCGGCAGGCGCAGATCGCCTCGGCGCGGGCCAGGCAGCAGGCCGAGCGCGAGCGCCTGAAGGACTATGTCGCGCGCAATTCCGCCCGCGCCTCCACCGCCAGGCAGGCGCAGTCGCGCGCCAAGGCCCTGGCCCGGTTGCAGCCGATCGCCGAGATGATCGACGATCCCTCGCTGAGCTTCGATTTTCCCAGCCCCGATCCGCTGCGCCCGCCGCTGATCACGCTCGACCTCGCGGCGGTGGGCTATGGCGAGACGCCGGTTCTCCAGCGGCTGAACCTGCGGCTCGATCCCGATGATCGCATCGCGCTCCTCGGGCGCAACGGCAACGGCAAGACCACGCTGGCGCGGCTGCTGGCGGCGCAGCTGGCGCCGATGGCGGGCGCGATGAACGCCAGCGCCAGGATGCGCGTCGGCTATTTCACCCAGTATCAGGTCGAGGAGCTCGACCGCAATGAAACCCCGCTCCAGCACATGAGCGTGCTGATGGCGGGGGCGAGCCCTTCGGCGGTGCGCGCGCAGCTCGGTCGCTTCGGCTTTGCCGGACCCAAGGCGACGACCGCGGTCGGCAAGCTTTCGGGCGGCGAGCGCGCGCGGCTGGCGCTGGCGCTGATCACCCGCGATGCGCCGCATATGCTGATCCTCGACGAGCCGACCAACCATCTCGACGTCGATGCCCGCGAGGCGCTGATCCAGGCGCTCAACGCCTATTCGGGCGCGGTGGTCATCGTCAGCCACGACCGGCACATGCTGGAAATGACCGCCGACCGGCTGGTGCTGGTCGATGGCGGCACCGCGCGGGAATTCGACGGCGCGATCGACGATTACATCGCCTTCATCCTCGCGGGCGATGCCGCGCCCGCTCGCGCCGGCGCCGGCAACGCTGCGACCAGTCGCACCGGCAGCAGGAAGGACCAGCGCAAGGCGGCGGCCGAAGCGCGCGAAAAGGGCCAGGAACTGCGCAAGCGTGCCAGAAGCGCCGAGGCCGAGCTGGAGCGGTTGCAGGCCCAGCGCAGCGCCATCGACCAGGCGATGTTCGATCCCCGGTCGGCCGAGGCGGCGCTGGCCCGCCTGACGATCACCGACCTGATGAAGCGCCGTGCCGAGATCGAGGCCCGGATCGAGACGGCGGAAGCGGCGTGGCTCGCGGCCAACGAGGCAATCGAGGCGATCGCCGCCTAGTGGTCCGATTCTGACATTTGCGACCGTCCTGGCCGGCTAGCGGGATGCAAATGTCAAAATCAATCCATTAGCTCGGGTCGCTGCGTTCCATCATTTCCATGAAAGCGCGGGCCGTGTCGCGATCGGCGGCATCCTTGAAGGCGACATCGAGATCGGGCGCGGCGCCAAGGAGGTGCAGGATGGCCCACAGCGCAAACCGCCGGCCACGGTCCTTTTCCATGCCAAAATCGACCCGCATCCGGTCGATCCCCGCCGCCAGCGCACCCGGCGCGATCGCCGCGATATCGCCGGTGCCGAAATAGCGGCGCAGCTGGTCATCGAAGTCCATGCATCGCCTGTGCGTCGGGCAGCGTTGTGCTGCAAGCCCGAAGCGCCTAGCGCGAGGCGACGATGACGGGCCAGGTGTCCGCCTGCGGCAATCCTGTCGCCTCTGACCATCACGAGATCATGACCTTCCAGACCGCCTTTCCGCCGCTCGCCGAAGCGCTCGCCGCGCGCTCCTATACCACACCCACCCCGGTCCAGGCCGCGGTTCTCGAAGCCGAGGCTGCGGGGCGCGACCTCATCGTCTCGGCGCAGACGGGATCGGGCAAGACCGTCGCCTTCGGCCTTGCCATGGCGTCGCAACTGCTCGGCGAGTCGGGCGCGGCCCGGCCCGCGCATGCCCCGCTGGCGCTGGTGATCGCACCGACGCGTGAGCTGGCGCAGCAGGTCAGCGGCGAACTCGCCTGGCTCTATGCGGCAACCGGCGTCAAGGTGGCGACCTGCGTCGGCGGCATGGACCCGCAGCGCGAGCGCCGCGCGCTTGGCCAAGGCGCGCATATCGTCGTCGGCACGCCGGGGCGGCTGCGCGATCACCTCGAACGCGGCGCGCTCGATTGCACCGCGATCGCCGTCGCGGTGCTCGACGAGGCCGACGAGATGCTCGACATGGGCTTTCGCGAGGATCTCGAGGAGCTGCTCGACGCCACCCCCGAATCCCGCCGCACGCTGCTGTTCTCGGCAACGATGCCCAGGCCGATCGTCGCACTCGCCCGGCGCTACCAGCGCGACGCGCTGCGCATCGCCACGCTCGATGCCGGGCGCGGGCATGGCGACATCGCCTATCAGGCGATGGCGATCGCCCCGTCCGACATCGAGAACGCGGTGGTCAACGTGTTGCGCTTCCACGAAGCGGAGACCGCGATCCTGTTCTGCGCCACCCGCGACAACGTCCGCCACCTCCATGCCAGCCTGACCGAGCGCGGCTTTGCGGTGGTGGCGCTGTCGGGCGAGCACAGCCAGAACGAGCGGAACCATGCCTTGCAGGCGCTGCGCGACAGGCGCGCACGGGTCTGCGTTGCCACCGACGTCGCCGCGCGCGGCATCGACCTTCCGGGCCTGTCGCTGGTCGTTCATGTCGAGATCCCGCGCGATGCCGAGGCGCTGCAGCACCGTTCGGGGCGAACCGGGCGCGCCGGGCGCAAGGGCACGGCGATCCTGCTGGTGCCGTTTCCGCGCCGCCGCCGCGTCGAGGCGATGCTGCGCGATGCGCGGATCGCCGCCGACTGGATCGCGCCGCCCTCGCCCGAGGCGATCCGGGCCGCCGACAGCGAGCGGCTGCTGGCGACACTGCTGGCGCCGGTCGAACCGGGCGAAGGCGATCGCGAACTCGCCCTGCGCCTGCTGGGCGAGCGCAGCGCCGAGGATATCGCCATGGCCCTGGTGCAGGCCCACCGCACGCGGATGCCCGCGCCCGAGGAGTTGCTGGCGGGCGACGCGGCGGTGCAGCGCGGGCCTCGCCCCGGCTTCGAGGACAGTGCCTGGTTCCGGATCAATATCGGCCGCCGGCACAACGCCGATCCGCGCTGGGTGCTGCCGCTGCTGTGCCGGCGCGGCCACGTCGGCCGCAGCGAGATCGGCTCGATCCGCATCGCCGCCCAGGAGACGCTGTTCGAAGTTCCGGGCGCGATAGCCCAGCGCTTCCTGGCTGCGGTCCGGCGAACCGCGGGCGAGGACGGTGACGTCGAGATCGTCCCGGTCAAAGGCAGGCCGCATGACGAAGCGCCGCGACGCGAAAGCGCAGACGGACCGCGCTTGCACCCCGAGAAGAAATTCGGACACCGCAAGCGGACGGCCAGACCGCGATGACCGGCATTCTCGTCGATGCCGATGCCTGTCCGGTGAAGGAGGAGATCTACAAGGTTGCCTTGCGCCTCAGCGTGCCGGTGATCATTGTCAGCAACAGCGCAATCCGGGTGCCCGCGCATGCGCTGATATCGCGAGTCGTGGTCGGCGACGGCTTCGATGCCGCGGATGACTGGATCGCCGGGCGCGCGTCGGCAGGCACCGTCTGCGTCACCGCCGATATTCTCCTTGCCGATCGCTGCCTGAAGGCGGGTGCCGCGGTCATCGCCCCCAACGGCAGGCCGTTCACCACAAATTCGATCGGCAGCGCCATCGCCACCCGCGCGATCATGGCCGATCTGCGCGCCGGCGGCGATGCGATCGGCGGGCCACCCCCGTTCACCAGGGCCGATCGCTCTCGCTTCCTGTCCGCGCTCGATGAGGCACTGGTCCGCCTGCTCCGCGGCCGCTAGTGGGGTTGCGGATTACGGGATTACGGTGACGGATTACGGTGACGCTACACTTATTCCCAGTCGCGCCATTAGCGCACCTTCTCATGCACGAAACCCGCCGTCAATTAAATGCAGCGTCACCGTAATCCGAGAGCTTCCTCAACCTTGCCTCCGCACGCCTATGGCTGAAGGCTTTTGTCAACGCGGCCTAATTAAGCTTGGGTTTCATATCCCATCGGCAACTAATATCAATCCCCATGGAATTTGTATTAGTTGCCGATATAAGAAGCTTCATCACTTTTACGAAACCCGGACTAATTTTTGGTTGTTCTATATCGGAAAGCTGTCCGTCGGATAAACCCATGTTTTTGGCAATATCTCTAGACGCCAAGAAAGAAATCTTGGC
>JAGWPW010000095.1 GCA_028870315.1 Sphingomonadales bacterium
CGGGGTCACCGCGACCGCCGGGCCGGGCTCTGCCGCCTTGCGCGGCCGCGGCGCGGCGAGCGCCGGCGCCTCGGATGCGGGCCGCGCGGCGCGGTGCAGCCGGTGCGGCAGGGTCAAAAGGCTCACCCAATCGACCGCGAACACCCGTCCGGCGAGCAGCGCGCCCGCGGCAAGGCAGGCAAGCCCCACGCCAAGCAGCACCCAGCCGCGCAACACCGCGGGCAGCAGGCCGGCGCCGGCGCGAAGCGCATCGGCGCCGAGCAGCCCGGCGATGCCGCCCATCGATGCGGGCAGGCTGCCGCCCGGCTGGGTGAAGGTGAGCGACAGCACGCTGGCCAGCAGCAGCATCGCGATCAACAGCAGCGCGAGCGGGCGCAACCAGCGCTGGTGGCTGTGCGGCAGATCGTTCTCGTCCTCCTCGGCATAGCGCCACAGCTTGCGCGCGAAGACATAGAGCAGCGGCAGGAACAGGATCGAGACCGGGCCGAACAGGAACAGCGCCCGCTCCGCCGCCCAGGCACCGGCAAGCCCCATCCAGTTGGCGACCGCGCCGCCCGCGGCGGTGGAGGGTGAGGGATCGGTCTGGTGATAGCTGGCGAGCGCGAGGCCGAGGAACAGCATCGCGGCGAACAGCGCGCTTGCCCCGAGCAATTCGCCGCTGCGCCGGGCACTGCGGCGCAGCACCGCGCGCCAATGCGGGCGCGCAGCCGCGCCAGCCGCCATCGAAAATGCCCGTGCCGCCATGTCCGTCCCTCGTCGATGCCGATATTGCGCGCGAGGGTGACTCCTCGTCAAGCGGCGCGGTTGCCTCGCGCCGGGGTGGCGCGCTAGGATCGGCCGCCGCGATGACCCGCGGCGAGGGAGACAATGCAGATGGCGATCGCCCATGTGACCTTCGGAACCGGGGATCTGGCCCGCGGCGCGCGCTTCTACGATGCGGTGATCGCTGAATTCGGCGGGACCCGCAGCTTCGCTCATGATACCGCGATCGGCTGGTCGCTGGGCGGCGCCGGGCCGAGCCTTGGCATCTGCCTGCCGTTCGACGGCGCGCCCGCGACGCGCGGCAACGGCACCATGGTCGCGCTGATGGCGAAGGACGAGGACCAGGTGCGCCGTGTCCATGCCGCCGCGCTGGCTGAGGGCGGAAGCTGCGAAGGCCCGCCGGGGCTGCGCGCCAACGGATTTTATGCCGCCTATTTCCGCGATCCCGACGGCAACAAGATGAACGCCTTCTGCATTCCGGGCGACGGGTGAACGACAAATCGCGACAAACCGGGCTGCGTCCGGCATAATCGGGTGACAAGCGCTGGCTAGAGGAAACCGCGAAGGCCGCGCCGCGACTTGCGGATTCCCTGTCCCCCCCTCATCCTCAGCGCGGCGTGGCCTTCATCACAGGAGGAGGCAAAGGGCGATATGCGCAGGCTTTGGACAAGTGGAGCAGCGTTGGTGCTTGCAGGCTCGGCGCTGGCGGCGCAGGCCGGGGTCGGGCACTGGCAGCCGGGCGGCGACGAGACCCGGGCTCAGGCGCAGACCCGCGCCGGGGCGCTGTTCGACCGGCTCGACCTCAACCACGACGGCAAGCTCGACGAAGCTGACCGGCGGCTGCGCATCATGCAGCATTTCGACCACATCGACACCAATCACGACGGGATGATCTCGCGCGATGAATTTCTCGCCGCGCATCTGCATAACGGCCCCGGTGAAGGCGCGATGGGAATGGGTGAGCCGGGCGCGCATCATCGCGGCATGCACATGGCCCGGATGTGGCTGATCATGCACCAGGCCGACCCCGATCACACCGGCGTCATCACCCGCGACGCCTTCGTCCGCGCCGCGCTGGCGCTGTTCGACCGTGCCGACACCAACCACGATGGCATCCTCACCCCTCAGGAACGGCGCGCGGCGATGCGGCAGTGGCACACGCATATGGGCATGATGCAGGACGCGCCCGGCGCGATGCCGCCCGCCGCGCCGCCGCCCGCCGGCGGGGGGCAATGAGCGAAGCCTCCCCGCCCACCCGGCTGCTGCTGGTCGATGACGAGTCCAGCCTGCGCGAGCCGCTGGCCGCCTATCTCGCCCGCCAGGGCTTCACGGTGCGCGAGGCGGCGAGCGCCGCCGAGGCGCGCCAGCGGATCGGCGAGGAACTTCCCGACCTCGTCCTTCTCGACGTGATGATGCCGGGCGAGGACGGGCTGTCGCTGTGCCGCCACCTGATCGAGACCCGCGCGATCCCGACGATCTTCCTCACCGCGCGCGGCGAACCGACCGATCGCATCGTCGGGCTGGAAATCGGCGCCGATGATTACGTGGTGAAGCCCTTCGAGCCGCGCGAACTCGTCGCGCGGGTGCGCAGCGTGCTGCGGCGCTCGGCGCGGGCCACGGGCGATGCCGGCACCGACGAGGATTTCCTGTTCGAGAACTGGCGGCTCGATCCGCTCAAGCGCCGCCTGACCGCGCCCGATGGCGCGGTGGTGGCGATCTCCTCGGTCGAATACCGGCTGCTGATCGCCTTTCTCGAACATCCGCGCCAGGTGCTAGACCGCGATCGCCTGCTCGACATGGTGCAGGGCCGCGAGGCGCATCTGTTCGATCGCGCGGTCGATAACCAGGTCAGCCGCCTGCGGCGCAAGATCGAGATCGACAGCCGCAACCCGCAGCTGATCCAGACGGTGTGGGGCGGCGGCTACATGCTGGCCGCCGACGTCCGGCGCGTCCCGGCTTGACCGGGCGATCGCCCCGGCTGGCGGGGCCGAGCAGCCTTCGCGGCCAGGTGCTGCTGTCGCTGGCCGGCGCCCTGCTGCTGGCGCAGGCGATCAGCGCAGTGCTGCTCTATCGCTCGCAGGAAGCGCGGCGCGAGGAGGGGCTGGCGCATATGGTCGCGCTGCGCCTCGTCGGCGGGATGCACCGCCCCGGCGAGGGGCCGGCGCTCGGGAACAGGCCGGCGCTCGAGATCGGGCTGCCGCCGGTCCCCGGACAGCAGCGTCCGGACATGGTCGCGCAATTCACGCCGATCGGCGTCGATCGGCGGCTTGGCGATGTCGAGAAAAGCCTGCGCCTGATCTTCGCCGAGCAGGGCATCCCCCTCGCCCGGCTGATCGTGGTGAAGCGCCCCTTCGCCGCCGATCCGCTGGCGCAGGCCCGCTACGAGGAGCGCGAGGCGCCCTTCGCGCGGCATTCGCCGCCGCCAAGCGAGGTGCTGGTCGCCGCGTTGCAGCTCGATCCGCGCGGTCCCTGGCGCGTCGCGCATGTCAGCGAACCCTTCGATCGCGGCGGCCTGCTTGCACCGCTGCTGGTCCAGACGCTGGTGATCTATGCCCTGCTGGTCGGGGCGATGGCGATGATCCTGCGCCGGATCACCCGTCCGCTCGCCGCGCTCACCGCAAGGCTCGAATATTTCACCGCGACGCGTGATCCCGCCGGCCGGCTCGAACCCTCGGGGCCGGCCGATCTCGTGCGGCTGATCCTTGCGCATAACGCGATGGAGGCGCGGATCATCGGCCTGCTCGATGAAAAGGACGTGATGCTGGGGGCGATCGGCCACGACCTCAAGACCCCGCTTGCCGCGCTGCGGGTGCGGATCGAATCGGTCGAGGACGAAGGCGAACGCGCGCGCATGGCGGCGGTGATCGAGGACCTCGCCCGCTCGCTCGACGATATCCTGTCGCTGGCGCGGGTCGGCCGCCCGAGCGATCCGGTGGAAACCACCGAGCTTTCAGCCCTGGTCGCGGCGGTGGTCGAGGAATTCGAGGACATGGGCGAGCCGGTCACCCTTGCCGACATGCCGCGCCTCGTGCTGCCGCTGCGCGCCACCTGGGTGCGGCGGGCGCTGCGCAACCTGATCGGCAATGCGCTTCGCTATGGCGAGACGGCGCGGGTCTCGCTCGCTCGCGAGGTGATCGGCAAGCGCGGCTCGGCGGTGATCATCATCGAGGACGAAGGCCCCGGCATCGCCGGCAGCGAGATCGCGCGCATGGTCGAGCCATTCACCCGCGGCGATCCCTCGCGCAACAGCGAAACGGGCGGCGCCGGGCTCGGCCTCACGCTGGCGCTGGCGATCGCTGAACAGCACGGCGGGACGCTGCGTCTCGCCAATCGCGAAACCGGCCATGGCCTGCGCGCCGAGCTGCGGCTGCCCATGGCATGAGATGTTGCCGGCGCAGCGCCTTTTGACGCCGCGCCCTGTCGGTGCCTCGCCTCGGCCGGGGTCGCGCGCGCCGGCCACCAGACTATCAGACCGCCCCGCCCCGCCGATCGTCGGAGCGCGATTCGTCGCGCAGCGCCAGCACCGGGGCGCGGTTGCAGCGATCGGCCTCGAAGCGCGCCAGGCCTGCGTCGCCGGCAAGGATCGCGGCAAGGATCGCCCGCCGCCCGAGCCACCAGCGCTCGGCGAGCGCGCCACGCATCACCACCACCGGCGCGCTGCCGCTTTCGGCGAAGCGCAGCGTCACCCGCGTCAGCATCGCGAACAGCGGCCGATCGACCATGCGGAACAGCAGGTCCTGAAACGCGCTTTCAAAGGCCAGCCGCTCCCCGGCATCGGCGCCGGGCTCGATCCGCGCGGCAAGCGCGGCAAGCTCGGCACGCAGGCCCTCGTCGCGGCAGCCCGCGGCAGCGGCGGCGAGTTCGGTGAACAGGAGCGAGGTGATGTCGAGCGCCTCGCCATAGGAATCGGGATGCAGCCGCAGGGCGGCGGCAAGCCCGCGTTCGAGCGCGGCATCATCGGGCCTTGTGCCGTAATAGCCGCCGCCCGGCCCGCGCCGCACCGCCAGCAACCCCTCATGCTCGAGCACGCGGGCCGCCTGCTGGACGGTGGCGATGCCCACCCCAAGCCGCCGCGCGAGATCGGGCAGCGAGCCGATCCGTTCCTCGGGCGGGGCGGCATAGACCAGCTCGCGCAGCGCGGCGGCGGCATCGGGCACGGGGCGGCGGCGGGCAGCGCGATCAGCCATGGCGTTGATCCTAATTATATCGTCATTATTAGCCAAGAGCGCGGGCGATGAAGGCGGATTCTGCGCTTGACCGTCGATTAATACCCGTCTTATTGTCAGGGCTCAAGCGGAGTCGCTCCGCCACCGGGAGAGGTCGATGGGTTTCCAGCATCCTTCACGCGAGGCTTTGCCGCGCCATCCGCTGATCATCGGCGGCACGCGCGAGGCCGCGGGCCATGGCGCGCGCCATGCGCATGTCTATCCCGGCACCGGCGGCATCACCGCCGAGATCGCGCTGGCCGATGCCGGCGATGTCGATCGCGCGGTTGCCGCCGCGCGCGCCGCCGCCCCCGCGTGGCGCGCGCTCCCCGGCGACCAGCGCCGCAACCTGATGCTCAAGCTTGCCGAGCGGATGGAGGCCGAGGCGCAGGCGCTGGCGCCGATGCTCACCGCCGAGAACGGCTCGATCCTCATCGCCGGGCCGCACATGGGCGCCGATGCCGCGCAGAAATTCCGCTATTTCGCCGGCTGGGCCGACAAGATCGAGGGGCGCACCATCGCCACCTGGGGCGGGCCTGCGCATGATTACGTGAGCTACGAGCCGTGGGGCGTGGTCGGCATCATCGTGCCGTGGAACGGACCGCTGTTCGCCGCGACCATGGTGATGGCACCCGCGCTCGCCGCGGGCAATTGCGTGGTCATCAAATCACCCGAGCTCGCGCCATGGTCGGTGATGCGGCTGGTCGAGATCATCCACGAGGCCGGCTTTCCCGCAGGCGTGGTCAATCTCGTCACCGGCGGTGCCGATGTCGGCGCGGCGATGGTTTCGCACCCCGGGATCGACAAGATCGAATTCATCGGCAGCGGCGCCACCGCGCGGAAGATCCTCGCCAATGCCGCGCAGAGCCTCAAGCCGGTCGGGCTCGAACTCGGCGGCAAGTCGGCAGTGCTGGTGTTTGCCGATGCCGATCTCCAGGCGGCGGCGCGGCGCGGGCTTTCGGGCGCGGTTTCGGCCAATGGCCAGGGCTGCGTCAACGGCACCCGGCTCCTCGTCGAGCGCAGCATCTACGAGCCCTACCTCCAGATGCTTTGCACCATGGCGGGGCATGTCAAAGTCGGCGATCCGTTCGCCATGGACTGCTTCATGGGGCCGGTGATCTCGCAAAACGCGCTCGATCGCATCCAGGGCATGGTGCGACGCGGGCGCGATGGCGGCGCGCGGCTCCTGTGCGGCGGCGAGCGGCTGGGCGGCGATCATGCGCCGGGCTATTTCCTGCCGATCACCGTGCTCGCCGATGTTGCGCCCGATAGCGAGATCGCCCGCGACGAGGTGTTCGGTCCGGTCCTCGTCGTCACCCCCTTCGACAGCGAGGAAGAGGCGATCGGCCAGGCCAACGACAGCAGCTACGGGCTAGGCGCCTACATCCACACGCAGAACCTCGCGCGCGCGCACCGGGTTGCCGGCGCGATGCAGGCCGGGCAGATCCAGGTCAACGGCTCGGGCGAGGCGATGACCCCCTGCGTGCCCTTCGGCGGCATGAAGCAATCGGGGCATGGCCGGCTCGGCGGGCTCGAAGGGCTGCGCGAATTCCAGCAGGTCAAGAACGTCTGGGTGAACCTTGCGGCATAGGAGTGGACATATGGCATTGCTCGATCCCGCCGAACGTTCGGCGCGCGGCCACAAGCTGGCGCAGGAAATCACCCGCTTCACCGCCCCTGCCCCCGAGACGCCCTACGAGCAGAGCTGGCGCGACTTCATCTATGCCGAGATCTGGAGCCGCCCCGCGCTCGACCTGCGCTCGCGCTATCTCATCGCCATCGCCGGCGCGGCGAGCAGCCCCCATGGCGGCGACCAGCTCTACCGCTATGTCCACGGCGCGCTCAAGAGCGGGGAGCTGACCCTGGCCGAAGCCCGCGAGGCGGCGCTTCACCTCTCGGTCTATGCCGGCTGGTCGCGCGGCGGCGAACTCGACCGGGCGGTCAGCCGCGTCGCGCAGGAACTCGACCTGATCCCCGCCGATTGCCCGCCGATCCGGGCCACGCCCTGGGATCCGGCCGAACGCATGGCGCAAGGCGCCGCCGAATTCGAGAAGGTGATGACCTTCCCCGGGGTGTCCGACGCCTCGCCCTATCTCGGCGCGGGCATCGGCAATTTCGTCTTCGGCGAGATGTGGTGCCGCCGCGGACTCGACGAACGGTCGCGCCGCTGGCTGACGCTGGTCGGCGTCGCCGACAGCTCCTCCGAAGTGCCGATCAAGAGCCATATCCACGCCGCCATGGCCTCGGGCAATTGCAGCCCAGAAGAGATGCAGGAATTCGTGCTGCAATATGGTGTCCACGCCGGCTGGCCGAAAGCCTCGGTGATCCAGGCGGTGGTGTTCGAGATGATCGCCAAGGTGAAGGACGGGAAACCCTGGAATGGCTGATCGCGCATGCAGATAGCTGACATGACCGGCAAGGCGGTGCTCGTCACCGGTGCCGCCTCGGGGCTTGGCCGCGCGGTGGCGCTCAAGCTCGCCGGCGTCGGCGCGCGCTTGGCGATCGTCGATATCAACGCGGGCGCGCTTGCCGAAACCGCGCGCATGACCGGCGGCGAGGTGCTGGCGCATGCCGCCGACCTTGCCGATCCGGGGCAATGCGCGCCCTGCATCGAGGCGGCGGTAGCCCGCTTCGGCGGGCTCGATGGCCTGTGCAATGTCGCGGGGCTGATCTACCTGGCCAACAGCCATGCGATGCCGGTCGAACAGTGGCAGCGCACGCTGGCGGTCAATCTTACCGCACCCTTCCTGCTGAGCCGCGCGGCGATCCCGCATCTGCTCGCAGCCGGGGGGGCGATCGTCAATGTCGCCTCGACCGCGGCGCATATCGGCGAGGCCTATGCGGCCGCCTATTGCGCGAGCAAGGCCGGGCTGGTGCAGATGACGAAGGCGATGGCGATGGAATACATGCGCCAGCCGATCCGCATCAACGCGGTCGCGCCCGGCGGGATGATCACCAATATCGCCAGCAATTTCGTGCTGCCCGAGGGCTGCGACGTCGAATTGGTCAAGCGCTATTCGGGCCTGCGCGGGGTGGTCGAGGTTGCCGATGTCGCCGATCTCGTCGCCTATCTCGCCTCGCCCGCCGGGCGGGGCTATCATGGCGCGTGCCTGACCATCGATGCGGGGATCACGGCGGGATGATCGGATTTATTGGCCTTGGCAGCCAGGGCGGGCCGATGGCGGCGCGGATCGCGAAGGCGGGGCTGCCGCTTCATGTCTGGGCGCGGCGGTCCGAGGCGCTGGTGCCGTTTGTCGAACTCGGCGCGCGGGCGGTGCCGGCGATCGCCGATCTTGGTCCTTGCGAGCATGTCGGCATCTGCGTGATCAACGATTCCGACGTGCGCGCGGTCTGCGCCGAACTGCTGCCGGCGATGCGTCCCGGCAGCCGCATCGCCATTCATTCGACCGTGCTTCCCGAGACGGTGATCGCGCTGGCCGCAGAGGCGCAAACCCGCGGGATCGCGCTGATCGACGCCCCGGTCAGCGGCGGCGCGCCGGGCGCCGAGGCAGGCACGCTGACGGTGATGTGCGGCAGCGACGAGGCCGCGTTCACCGCCGCGCGGCCGGTGTTCGCATGCTTCGGCAAGCTCATCGTCCGGCTGGGCGAGGTCGGCGCCGGGCAGCGCGCCAAGATCATCAACAATGCGCTTCTTGCCGCCAACATGGGCGTTGCGCATGGCGCGATCACCGCGGCGGCGGCGCTGGGCATCGACCGCGCCATGCTTGCCGCGCTGATCGCCCAGAGCAGCGGGCGCAGCTTCGGCTTCGAGATCGCGGCGCGGCTGCCTTCGCCATCGGCCTTCGCCACCGGCGCGCCGCTGCTCGCAAAGGATGTCGGGCTGCTCGCCGCGATCCTTCCCGAGCATAGCGGCGCGCGACTGCTCGGCGCGGCCGCCGATGATTTTCTGAAATCCGCCAACACCGCGCAGGAGCCGCAATCATGACCTTCCAGCTCGATCAGTTCCGCCTCGACGGCAAGGTCGCGGTGGTCACCGGCGCGGGCGGGCGCGGCAATTCGATCGGCCGCGCCTATGCGCTGGGGCTCGCGGCGGCGGGCGCGGCGGTCGTCGTGGCCGATCTCAACGAGGCCGGCGCCATCGCGGTCGCCGACGAGATCCGCGCGAGCGGCGGCCGGGCGATCGGCGTGGGGGTCGATGTCGCGGACGAGCGCGCGACGCTGGCGATGGCAAGCGCCGCGACGCAAGCCTTCGGCGGCATCGACATCCTCGTCAACAATGCCGCGCTGATGGTCGATATCAGCTATGACAGCTGCGAGACGGTCTCGCTCGATGCGTGGAACCGCGCCTTCGCGGTCAATCTCAACGGCGCGCTGTTGTGCAGCCGGGCGGTGATCCCCTCGATGCGCGCGCGCGGCGGCGGGCGGATCGTCAACCAGACCTCGGGCGGGGCCTTCCCGGCGACGGGCCTTTACGGCATCACCAAGCTCGCGCTCGTCGGGCTTACCACCAGCCTTGCCAAGCAGTTCGGCAAGGACGCGATCACCTGCAACGCGATCGCCCCGGGCAATGTCACCTCGGACGCGGGCAAGGCGCTGGTGCCCGACGATTCGCCGTTCATCAAATTCCTCGAAATGGCCTGCGCAACGCATGCGCGCGGCACCCCTGACGAGCTGGTCGGCACGCTGCTGCTGCTGTGCTCGCCGGCGGGCGAATGGATCACCGGCCAGACGATCCATGTCGATGGCGGATGGGTGCTGCGGCCCTGACCACCGCGACGGCGGCAGCGAACACCATGAATTATTAAGCTTGCTACTCCAGTAAGGCAGGCAAGCGGGCGCGTCGCGCCCGGACGTGGGTGCCGGCCTGTGAAAAAACAAATTCAATATCAATGGCCTGGTAAGGACGGCGGGATTCCGGCAATCCCGCGCGCGTCGCCGGCCCGGGTTGCCGACGCGCATTCATGCTGAACGCCGCGGCCCGATCATGACGATGGCGCTCGAAGCGATCATCCGCCGCGAGCGGATCGAGGATTGCCTCGGCCATGCCCCGCGCGCGGCGATCGGCGGCATCATCAACGCAGCGCTTGGCGCCGTGGTCATGTGGCACGCGGGCCATCACGGGCTCATCGGCTTGTGGCTTATCGTGATCGTGGCGATCGCCGCCTTGCGGGTCGGGCTTCAGGTCGTGCGCCGACGTGCCGCCCCGGGCCGCCGCGACGACCGCGTCGATGCCCGGCTGATCCATGGGCTCAGCCTGCTGAACGGCATCGCCTGGGGCGGCGGCATCGCGCTTGGCGGGATGGTCGCATCGCCGGGCGAATTCCTGACGCTCGCCGCGCTCACCGGCGGCATGATGGGCGCGGCGGTGCTGATCAACGGCTCGATGGCATGCGCGGCGCTGTTCTACATGGGCCCGGTCGCGATCGGCGGTCTCATCGCCTGGTCCAGCAATCGCCTCGACTCGCCGCTCGCCGGCCTGGTGCTCGCGGCCAATTATCTGCTGATCCTCGTGCGCGGCGCCTTCGAGAGCGAGGCGCAGTTCATCCGGCGCATCGAGACGCGCGAGGACCTGCGCGATTCGGCGCAGACCGTCCAGCTGCTGCTCAACGAGTTCGAGGCGCAATCCTCGGACTGGATCTGGCAGCTCGATCCCGAGGCGCGGATCACCTCTCCCTCGCACCGCTTCGCCGAGGCCGCAGGCCGCGCGGCAACCACGCTCGAAGGCTGCGAATTCGTCGCGCTGTTCGACGATTCGCCCGCGCGCGCCGAACTTGGCGATCATCTGCGGCGCGGCCGCGCCTTCCGCGACCTCAGCCTGCCGCTCACCATCGGCGGGGCCGCGCATTGGTGGACGCTTTCGGCCCAGCCGACCCCCACCGGCGAACTGCGCGGCGTCGCCTCCGACACCACCGAGCAGCGCCGCGCCGAAGCCCGGGTCAATCACCTTGCCAATTTCGACGAGTTGACCGAGCTCGCCAACCGCGCCCATTTCAACCACCATCTCGACCGCGCGCTCGGCGAGCAGGGCGAACGCCCGACGGGGATCGCGATCCTGTGTCTCGATCTCGACCGGTTCAAGTCGATCAACGATTCGCTGGGGCATCCGATCGGCGACCGGCTGCTGTGCGCCGCCTCGCGCCGGCTGGAGGAGATCGTGCGTGGCACCGACCTCGTCGCGCGGCTCGGCGGCGATGAATTCGCGATCATGATCGCCGACAAGGCCGCGCGGCGCACCGCCGATGCGGTCGCGGGGCGAATCGTCGAGGCGATGCGCAACCCCTTCCTCATTGACGGCATGCAGATCATGACCGGCGCCAGCGTCGGGATCGCGCTTGCCGAGCAGCCCGATTGCGATGCCGCCGCGATGATGAAGCGCGCCGACCTGGCGCTCTACCGCGCCAAGGCGCTGGGACGCGGCTGCTTCGCGCATTTCGAGCCCGAGATGGAAAGCGCGGCGCGCGAGCGCCGGATGCTCGAAATCGAACTGCGTTCGGCGCTCGGCGCGGCAGAGCTTGCCTTCGATTACCAGCCGATCGTCGATCTCGCCTCGAACCTGACGGTCGGCTGCGAGGCGCTGCTGCGCTGGCACCATCCCGCGCGTGGTCTCGTCATGCCGAACCGCTTCATCCCGATCGCCGAGGAAACCGGGCTGATCGTCCAGATCGGCGAATGGGGCATCCGCGAGGCGGGGGCGATGCTGGCCGAACTGCCACCGCATCTGCGCATCGCGGTCAATCTGTCGCCGGTGCAGCTGCAAAGCGCGGGGCTTGTCACCACCGTGCTGCACACCATCGCCACCTTCGGCATCGAGCCGCATCGCCTCGAACTCGAAATCACCGAAAACGTGTTCCTCCAGGACAATATCGTCAACTCGAAGATCCTGCACCGGCTGCGCGACATCGGCGTCAAGATCGCGCTCGACGATTTCGGCACCGGCTATTCCTCGCTCAACTATCTGCGCTCGTTTCCCTTCGACAAGATCAAGATCGACCGCTGCTTCATCAGCGAACTGACCGAGCGCGAGGAGAGCCGCAACATCGTGCGCTCGATCATCGGGCTTTCGCAAAGCCTCGGCATGATCACCACCGCCGAAGGGGTCGAACACCCCGGCCAGCTCGCCTGGCTCAAGGCCGAGGGTTGCACCGAAGCGCAAGGTTTTCTCTTCGAGAGCCAGCGTGTTGCGCTGCAACCGCGCCTGCGCCCCGCCGCGGGCGCACCGGCGGGCGATGCGACGTGGCAAGCCGGCGCCGGCCCGGCGATCGCCCGCAGGATCGCCTGACCCGGCCACCGCCGCGAAGCGCCCGGGCAACGGAGATTTGGCGCAGCGGGCACCGCGCCAGCCGGGCGCGGGCGCCAACGTCTCGCAAACCGAACGCGTGAGCAATGCCGGGCTTGTCGGGCGCGCAAGGGACTGAGCGCAAGCGATTGCCATTGCGCGCGCGCGGCTTCGCCGATAGCAGATGGCCGGCAGGCGTGGCGCAGGCTGCCCGGTCGGGTTCGCCCGGCGCCGATCGCGATTGGAAGGAGTTGGCCGGGGTGGGGCGCTCGATCAGCGCGGGCAACGAGGCGAGCCTCGCGCGTGACACCTTGTTCGTCGCCCTGACGCGGCCGCAGATGTTCGCGGGCGTCACCTATTCCTTCTTCGTCATCAATCTCGTCCTCTCGACCGAGGCGTTTTTGCTGTTCCGCTCGATCTGGGTGCTCGCGCTCGCGCTCGTCGCGCATGGCGCGGGCTGGCTCGCGTGCCTGCGCGAGCCGCGCATTTTCGACCTGTGGCTGATCCGCGCATCGCGCTGCCCGCGCATTCGCAACCATCGGGTGTGGCGATGCAATTCCTATCGCGCCTGAACCGCGGCACAGGCAACGCCGAGCTTTTCGCGAAGGAGGCGAGCGCGGGCAGCAGGCTGCCCTATTCGCACCACCTTGACGATGTCACGCTGGCGCTGCGCGACGGCACCATCGCCCAGGTGATCCGGCTCGACGGGCTGATGTTCGAGACCGCCGACACCGAGGAACTCAATTATCGCAAGGCGCTGCGCGACGCGATCCTGCGCGCGATCGGCTCGTCGCGCTTTGCGATCTGTCACCACATCCTGCGGCGGCGCAGCGAACCCGATCTCGGCGGACGCTTCGCCGATCCGTTCAGCGAGGCGCTCGATGCGACCTGGCGCGAGCGGATGCAGGCGCGGCATCTCTATGCCAACGAGCTGTTCCTGACGATCATCCGCCGCCCGCTGCAAGGCCGCGGCGGGATTGCCGAGCAGGTCGGGCGCTGGCTCGGGGGCGCGGCGCGCGCCGGCGCGCGCGAGGCGCAGGCCGCCGCCGGGATCCGCGCGCTCGGCGCGGCGAGCGAGCAACTCATCGCCGCGCTTTCGGCCTATGGGGCGCGGCGGCTGC
>JAGWPW010000096.1 GCA_028870315.1 Sphingomonadales bacterium
GACTGGCTGGGCGCTCTATCGGCGGGGCGTTGAGCGCAAGGCTTGGCGCTTGTCGCCGCGCGCGGTATCGCGGGGGCCATGGACTTTGCATGGGATGAGGAACAGCGCGCCTTCCGCGAGGCGCTGCGCGGCTTTCTCGCCGAAACGCTGCCCGGCGACTGGGAGGAATTCTCGCGTCATGGCCCGGCCTCGCCGGCGCTGACCGCCTTCGCACGCGGCTTTTGCGCAAAGCTTGCCGCCCGCGGCCTGCTGTTCCCGCATTGGCCGGGCGACATGGGCGGGCAGGGGCTTGGGCCGTGGCACCAGCAGATTCTCGCCGAGGTGATGTGGGAGGCGGGCGAGCCGCGCGGCGGCCAGTACATGAACGTCAACTGGATCGGCCCGACGCTCGAGCGCTTCGGCAGCACCGAACAGAAGGCGCGGCTGCTGCCGCCGATCACCCGCGGCGAGGCGTTGTGGTGCCAGGGCTTTTCCGAGCCCGATTCGGGTTCCGACCTTGCCTCGCTGCGCACCCGCGCGCTGCGCGAGGGTGAAAACTACCGCATCAACGGCCAGAAGATCTGGACCTCTTACGCCGGGCTTGCCGACCATTGCTTCCTCCTCACCCGCACCAGCGACGACCGGAAGCGCGGCATCACCATCCTCATCGTGCCGATGGACACCCCCGGCATCACCGTGCGCCAGATCCCCAGCCTGATCGGCGAGGGCGATATCCATGAGGTGTTCTTCGACGATGTCACCGTGCCGGTCGCCGCGCGGCTCGGCGAGGAGGGGCAGGCGTGGGAGATCATCGCCTTCTCGCTCACCAATGAACGGCTCGGCATCCCGCGCTTCCATCTGGCGCGCGCGGTGCTCGAACGCGCGGTCGCGATGCTGAAGGCGCAGGCCCGCTTCGCGCGCGAGGGGGTGCGGATCGAGGCGGCGCGTTGCGCGGCGCTGTGCGAGGCGGCGCGCAACGCAAGCTATGCGATCGTCCAGAAGCGCGTCGAAGGGCTGCGGATCGGCGCTGAATCCTCCTCGGCACGCTATGCGACGGTGATGGCCGAGCGCGCGGTGTGCGAATTCGTCACCGAATTCGTACCCGAGGCGCTGGCGGGCGGCTCGGCTTTCCTGATGATGCACCACCAGCGCGGCATCGTTGCCGGGATCGCTGCCGGGGCGGCGGAAATCCAGCTCAACATCATCGCGTCGGACGTGCTCGAATTACCGCGGGAGCCGCGCTGATGGACCTCTCGCTTTCCGACGACCAGCGCCAGATCCTGGATGCGATCGACAGCCTGACGCGGCCCTATGCCGGCGTGCCGCTGCACGATACGAGCCTTGCGCTCGAAAGCGCGGGCCTCGATCGCGCGCTGGCCGAAGACGGCTTCCTCGATGTCATCGCCATGGAACTGGGCGCGGTGACCGCGGCGCTGGTCACCGAACGGCTGGCGCGGCTGCCCTTCGCGGTGGAGGCGGCGGCCACCGCGCTGGTGCGCCCGCTGCTCGATCCCGCCCTGCCGCGCCCGCTGGTGCTGGTCGAGGAAGCGCGCTGGCAGGCGCCGCTGCGCTATCTGCGCCCCGGCGCGAGCGTGGTCGTGGTGGGCGCGCAGGTGCGCAGCTTCACCGCGCGCGCCGCCGATGTGCGCGCGGCGGGGGCAGAGGTGCTTTACGCCTATCCGATGGCCTGGCTTGCCGCACTGCCCGCGCAGATGACCGGGCATGCGGTGGACGCCGACGCGCTGCGCGCGGCGTGGCGGGTCGGGCTCGCGGCGGAAAGCGCGGGGCTGCTTGCGGGCGCGCTGGCCAGCACCGTTGCGCATATTTCGCAGCGCAAGCAGTTCGGCCGCCCGCTCGCCACCTTCCAGGCGCTGCGCCACCGCATGGCCGAGGCGCAGGTGCTGACCAACGGGGTCTATTGGCTGGCGCTCAAGGCGGCGTCTTCGGGCGATCCCGGCGATGCCGCGCTCGCCGCACTCCACGCGCAGGAGGCGGCGAAGCGGGTGGTCTATGATTTCCACCAGTTCCTCGGCGCGATGGGCATGACACTCGAACATCCGCTGCACCTGTGGACCTATCGTCTCAAGGCGCTGGGCAGCGAACTGGGTGGCCGGGCCGAAAATGCGCTCGCGGCGGCGGCGGCGATCTGGGGGTAGGAAGCGGACCGAACGCTGCCGGTGCGGCGGCCGGCGCACACGGCGCCATCGCCGGTCGGCGTCTGCGCGCCCGCCCGCGCCAGCCGCAATTCAAACCAGGCTCAGCAGCATCTGCGCCACCTTGTCTGGTTCGGTGATCATCAGATCGTGGCCGGTGTCGATCTCGAACAGGTGATCGGCCTCCAGCGTGCGGTGGAGATATTCCTTCGGCCGCACCGCCAGCGTCGGGGTGCAGTTCACCGAGGTGCGCGGCAGCGCCATCACCGCCGCCTCATCCGCGAGGTGCAGCGGCTGGGTCATGCAGGCCCAGGGATGCGGGGCGAGGCGCGGCTTCATCCACAGGACGTCGTCGGGATCGCTGACGCCATAGGCGGTCTCGGCGATGGCGTCGGGGAGGTGGTAGCATTCGACGCCGTTCACCTGCGAGAGGAAGGCGCTGGCCATGCCCATCTGCGCAGCAGCGATGGTGGTCAGCGCCTCGCCGCCCCGCGGATGCGCGGCATCGAGGAAGATGAGGTGGCCGACACGGCCCTGCGCCCGGTCGGCGACGCCGGTGATGACCATGCCGCCGTAGGAATGGCCGGCAAGGAAGACATCGTGCAGATCCTCATGCACCAGCAGGCTGACGACATCCTCGATATGGGTGTCGAGGTTGATGCCGGGGCCAAGCAGGTGGCGGCGCTCGCCCAGCCCGGTCAGCGTCGGGCAATGGACCTCATGGCCGTGCGCGCGCAGCCGCCGCGCCAGCCGCTGGTAGCACCAGCCGCCGTGGCCGCCGCCATGGACCAGCACGAATGTCGCCATATTCGCTCTCCCCTTCACGCGATCGCCGGCATGATCTCCTCGGCGACCCATTGTGTGTAATCGAAATAGGCCTCGGCACTGGCGAGCGGCGGGACGGGAAGCCCGCTCATGGTGACGCCGAGTGTCTTGAACCAGCCGAGCTTGTCGATGATCTCGGCCGCGCTCATGCCGGGGTGCGAATGCGGATCGGTCTGGACGACATGGCCCTCGCCGACGCGGCCGGTGGCAAGCCCGTAGAACACGTCTTGCAGCCGGCCGTTGTAATCGGGCTGCGATCTGATGAAATCGATCCGCGCCGGGATCGTCTCGGGGCTGGTCAGGAACGGCCACCAGCCGTTCGCATAGCGGCCGACGCGGCGCAGCACCGCATCGGCATCGCCGCCGAACCAGACCGGGGGGTGGGGCTTCTGCACCGGCTTCGGCTCGAAGGCGACATCGCGGAAGCTGACGTATCTGCCCTCGAATTCGGGAGTCTCGTCGCACCACAGCGCCAGGATCGCCTGGATATATTCCTCGGCGCGCGCGCCGCGCTGGTGAAACGGCACGCCGAGCAGATCGAACTCCTCCTTCAGCCAGCCGACCGCGAAGGTGATCATCAGCCGCCCGCCGCTCATCCAGTCGATCGTCGCAAGCGCCTTGGCGGTGACGATCGGATGCTGCACCGGCAGGATGGCGATGCAGCTGTTGACGCGGATGGTGCGGGTCGCGCCGGCGAAGAAGGCCATGCCGGGATAGGCGGCGAGATAATGCGCGCCCGACAGCGCGACGTGGCTTTGCGGGATGATGTGATGCTCGGGCACCGCGATCATCGCAAAGCCAAGGCTTTCGGCATGGCGCGCGAGGCGCTGCATGTCGGCGCCGGTGACCGCGCGCTCCCACGGCTGGCCCATCGCCTTGAGTCGCACCATGTTGGGCATGCTGAAGGCCAGTTTCATCGCGCGCTCCCCGGTTCGGCCGACTGTGCCGGGCCTGGCGTCAATCGACAATCTTCCGGGCGATGAGTTCGTCGAGTTCCGCCTGGCCGAGCCCGAGGATCCCGCGATAGACGTAGGTGTTGTCTTCGCCGAGCAGCGGCGCGCCGCGTTCGATCCTGGCCTCGTCGGGGCTCATCCGCCAGCTCGGGCCGATGATCGGGCGGGTGCCGTGGCGATGATCGGAGACCATGCGAAAGCCGCCGCTTTCCCACAGAAAGCCATCGCCCGCGAGATCGAGCGAACTCATGCTGCGGAACGCTGGAACGCCTTTGCCGCGCAGCATTTCGGCCAGTTCGGCGCTGCCATGGGCGCGGGTTGCCTCGTCCAGCGCGGCATCGAGCGCGGTGCGGTGGGCAAGCCGGCTCGCGTGCGTGGCAAAGCGCGGATCGTCCGCCAGCGTGGGCAAGACCGCGCACAGGCCGGCGAATTCGCCATCGTCGGCGACCGCGATGCTGATCCATTCCTCGCCGCGGCAGCGATAGGCGCCATGCGGGGCCATGTCGGGATCGGCATTGCCCATCGCGCGCGGGACCTCGCCGGTCAGCGCGAAGGCGGTAAGGCTGTCGCCGACCATCGCCGAAAGCGCCTCGACCGCCGAGACATCGACGAACTGGCCCTCGCCGGTCGCTTCGCGGTGATGGAGCGCGGCGATGGCGGCGAGCGCGGCGGCCGCGCCCGCGGTCGAATCGCCATAGCGGATGTTCATGCCGCGCGGCACCTCGCCCTCGTGGCCGACCAGATAGAACAGGCCGGACAGCGCGGCGAAGGAGGGCGCATAGCCCGTCTGGTAGCCGAGCGGGCCGTCATCGCCCCACATCTTGATCGAAACCTGGATGATGTCGGGCTTGATCGCCTTGAGATGCGGGTAATCGAGCCCCGAGCGCGCCATCGCCCCCGGGCGGATATTGTCGATGACGATGTCGCTTTGGGCGATCATGCGCCTGACGAGGTCGAGCCCCTCTGCGGTCTTCATATTGACCTGAACCGAGCGGATCTCCTGGTTGATCGAAAGGAAATAGGGGGCGCTGTCGATATCGGCGCCACCATAGGCGCGCATCTCGTCGAGATTGGTCCGGCTTTCGAGCTTGATCACCTCGGCGCCGAGATGCGCGAGCAGCTTTCCGGTGTAAGGCCCCGCCCAGACCTTGGTGAGCTCGACAACGCGCACCCCGGCGAGCGGTCCGCCGCGCGACGTGTCGGGTTTGGCCAGGCGCTCTCGCTCTGCGGGCGGGCGCCTGCGCAGGCCGGGGAAGCGGGGTTGCGCTGCGCTTGCCGCGGCGCCTCGGTCAGCGGCTGCCACATCGGCCAGCCGGGGTGGGGGGCGCAGCCGCACCGGGGTCGCGCTCAGCCGGTAGGGCACGCCGGGCCAGGGCGCATCGCCGTATCCCGGCAGCGTCTGGAAGAAGCCGCGGTGGCGGAACTGGATGTTGCCGGGCAGGTCGGCCGCCGAATTGACCGGAACGATCGCCAGCCCAAGCTTCTGCCCGGCCTCGGCGATTTCGTGCTTGTCCTGAAGCGCCGCCCAGGGTGCGAAATGCGCGCGGAACGCGGCGACGCGCTCCTTCGTGCAGTGGAATTCGAGCCAGTCCTCGGGGAAGTCGCTCGCCCAGCCGGGCTCGCCCATCAGCTTGCACAGCCCCCGCCAATGCGCGCGCGTCGTCATGAACAGATAGACGAAACCCTCCTTCGCGGCGAAGGCGGTGGCCGGCCCGCCCATGTCGTAGCGGGTGCGCGCGTGGCTCGGCTCCTCCTCGCCGGCGAGCATGCGGTCGAGCACGCAATCGACGCGGTTGATCTGTACCTGCTGCTCGGAAATGGCAATCGTCTGCCCCGCTCCGGTATGGCGCTGGCGGTGCAGCGAGGCGAGCGTTGCGAGCGCGGCATCGATTCCGGCATCGTAATCGGGCATGAACCGCCCGGCGCCCTTGAGCGGTGGCTTTTCGGGGCTCGATTCGCTGGGCGAATGCCATGCCCAGCCGCCAGCGTTCATCACATTGATCGGCCGCGCAATCTGCCAGCCGCGTGGCGCGCCGTCGCCGAACGGGGTGATGCGGCAATGGACGAGATGCGGATGCGCGGCTGCGACCGCGCGCGCGGTCAGGTGATGTGCCTCGGCCCAGTCCTCGTCGTGATCGTCGATCAGCGCATGCGCGCGGGCGAGCAGCGCATCGAGCGCGGCGCGGCCGTCATCCGTCGCGAGATCGAGCACCTGTGCGCGCTTGCCGGTGTTGAGCCAGGCGAAAAGCGTGCTTTCCTTGCCGGCGAACGGCCCGATGTGCCGGCTCGGCGCGCCGCCGGGGCGCTCGATCTTGATCACCTCGGCGCCGAAATCGGCGATGAGGCGCGCGGCATATTCGCCCGCCGGACGTTCGGCGACCTCGATGACGGTAAGGCCCGACAGCGCTTGGCTCACCGCTCCAGCGCCTTCCGGGTCGGCGCATCGGCCTCGACCCAGTCCGAGCTGGGATAGAGCGGCGCGATCGCGGTTGCCGCGTCGAGCCGGGCGATTGTCTCTGCACCAAGCTTCACCGCGACGGCGCCGAGATTGTCGCGCAACTGATCCGGCGTGGTCGCGCCGAGGATCACGCTCGACACGCCGGGCTTTGCGAGCAGCCAGGCGATCGCGAGCTGCGCCATGCTGCATCCCGCCTCGGCGGCCATCTCCCGCATGACGTCGAGCAGCGCGAAGGCGCGGTCGCGGTCGAACTTCAGCCAGTCGGTTCGCGCGAAGCGGTTGTCGGGCTGCGCCATCGCCTCGCGCGTGTAGCCGCCGGCAAGGAAGCCATAGGCGAGCGGGCTCCACACCGTCAGCCCGGCGCGGTGATGCGCCAGCATGGCAAGCGTGTCGCGCTCCACGTCGCGGCCGAGCAGCGAATAATACATCTGGCCATGGGTGAAGCGGGCAAGGCCGCGCGCGCGCTGCAGCGCCATCGCCGTCGCCGCTTCCCAGGCGGGCCAGTTCGAATAGCCGATGTAGCGGACCTTGCCCGCCTTCACCACCGCGTCGAAGGCTTCGAGCTGCTCGTCCAGCGGGGTGAAGGCATCGCTTTTATGCGCGATGTAGAGGTCGAGGTAATCGGTGCCGAGCCGGCGCAGGCTGGCATCGATCGCGTTCATGATGTGGCGGCGCGACAGGCCGTTTTCGAGCAGTTCGCGCCCGCTCGTGCGGTTGCCGACCTTGCTGGCGAGGATCACCTGCTGGCGATGCGGTTTCAGCGCGCGGCCGAGCATTTCCTCGGCCTCGCCGCCGGCATAGGCATCGGCGGTGTCGAAGAAATTGACCCCGCCCTCGCGCGCGGTCGCCACCAGCTCCTCGGCGAGCGCGGCGCCGACCTTGGAGAAGGCGGCAAGCTTTTTGTGCCCCAGCGTGAAGGTCGCCGCGCCCAAGCCCAGCCGCGAGACGACGAGGCCGCTGTCGCCGAGGCGCGAATAGCGCATCAGGCCTTCTTGCGCCCGCCGAAGCTCAGCCGCCAATCGGCCGGATAGCGCGAATCATTGTCCTTGACCGCGTTGTTGAGCCCCTTGTCGAAGGTCTCGTCGCCCAGCGTCAGGTCGTCGGCGGCATCATTGGTCACCACCGGCAGCAGCGATTCGACCATGCCGGTCAGCACCGAGCCGAAATATTCGCCGCGATACTGCTTGTAGAGCTCGAAGAAGGTCTTCTGCATCGTCACCACGTCGTTGGGCCGGGTGATCGAGCAGGCGTGCGCGTATTTCGCGGTCTCGGCCTCGAGCGCCTCGCGCGGGACGACGCTGTTGAGGAAGTTGCAGCGCTCCATCTCGGCGGCGGTGAACGGGCGGCCGGTGAACAGCATCTCGGCGAATTTGCGCGGCCCCATCATCTCGGCCCATTGCCACAGCCGCGGCCCCCAGCCGACATAGCGGAAGGCGGCATGGCCGAACAGCGCATCGTCCGCGCTCACCACGATGTCGGCATCGGCGGCGAGGTAGAAATGCCAGCCATAGACATAGCCCTTGCATTCGAGAATGCTGATCTTCTTGAAGCTTTGCAGGCTGCGGCAGCCGTAATCGGCATTGGCGTAGAGATTGGTGATGCTGGCAAGGTAGCGATAGCTGCCGTTGGGCGGATATTTGACGCTGCCATCGTCGGGAATGCGAAATTCATGCAGCAGCGAAACATCGCTGTTCGGCGAAAGCATTTCGGACTGTTCGGGAAGGTCCGCGCCCGAGCCCAAATGCTTGCCCTCGCCGCGGATCACCAGCACCTTGACCTCGTCATCGACATTGGCGCGGTGCACCAGATCGGCGAAGCGCAGCCGCGCCGCGATCGTCGGCGCATTGAGCGCATCGGGCCGGTTCAGCGTGATCGTCGCGATCCTGGTTTTCGGATCCTTCGCGTAAAGGACGATCTCTTCAGGCTGCGGGCGCATGGCCTCGGTCATTGGTCTCTCCCGGCATCACTTGGCCGCTGCATGCCGCATGGCCGCGCCACGGCAAAGCGCGCGGGCGCGGTTTTTTCGATTGGAGGTGAAGGCAGGCGGGCGCGCCATGGCCCGCGCCTGAGCCTTTTCCTTCAGGCCATGGCCGGCCCCTCGCGACGCGGTGGCCTATTCGGTCATCCTGGCGGCGATCGCCAGATAATCCTCGACGCGCAGCGTTTCGGCGCGCCGCGCGGGATCGATCCCCAGTTCCTCCAGCCTCGCCAGCGCGCCGGGCAGGGCCTTGAGGCTCTGGCGCAGCATCTTGCGGCGCTGGCCGAAGGCAGCTTCGGTCAGGCGTTCCAGGGTCCGGGCCGAGACGCCCTCGCGCATCGCGGCGGGCTCGACATGCACCACCGCCGACATCACCTTTGGTGGCGGGGTGAAGGCGCTGCGGTGGACTTTCATGGCGATGCGTGCGCTCGCGCGCCACTGCGCGAGGACGGCAAGCCGGCCATAGGCATCGCTGCCGGGGCTGGCGACGATGCGCTCGGCGACCTCTGCCTGGAACATCAGCGTCAACGAAGTCCAGCGCGGTGGCCAGCTTTCGCCCGAAAGCCAGCGGGTGAACAGCGCCGTCCCGACATTATAGGGCAGGTTGGCGAGGATCGCATAGGGCTCGTCTATCAGGCCGGCGGGATCGATGCGCAGCGCATCGCCCTCGATCACGCGCAGCCGCCCGGGGAAGGCCTCGGCCAGTTCGGCGAGCGCGGGGAGGCAGCGGCGATCCATCTCGATCGCGGTGACCCGCGCGCCGGCGCGCAGCATCGCCCGGGTGAGGCCGCCGGGACCGGGGCCGATCTCCAGCACCGCGCGGTCGGCGAGCGCGCCGGGGATCGCGGCGATGCGCGCCAGCAATTGCTCGTCGAGCAGGAAGTTCTGGCCGAGCGCCCTGGTGGCGATCAGGCCGTGGAGGTTGATGACCTCGCGAAGCCGGGGAAGCGCGGGCGCTTCGTTCACGCCAGCACGCGGGCGGCGGCGCGGCGCGCGGCGCATTCGCCGGCAAGGCGCAGCGCGGCGATGGTCGCGCCCGGATCGGCGCTGCCGCGGCCGGCGATCGCGAAGGCGGTGCCGTGATCGGGCGAGGTGCGCACGATCGGCAGGCCGAGCGTGACATTGACCCCGGCGTCGAAATCGAGCGTCTTGAGCGGGATCAGCGCCTGGTCGTGATACATGCAGAGCGCAAGGTCATAGCCGCCGCGCGCGCGCGGGGTGAACAGCGCGTCGGCAGGATGCGGCCCGGTCGCGGCGATGCCCTCGGCCTGCAAGCGCGCGATGGCGGGCGCGATGATCTCGGCCTCCTCGCTGCCCATCCGGCCCGCCTCGCCGGCATGCGGGTTGAGCGCGGCGACGGCAAGGCGCGGGCGGGCGATGCCGAAGTCGCGGGTGAGGGCGGCGACGGCGATCCGCGCGCGGCGCAGGATGAGCTCAATCCCGATCGCCCCCGGCACCGCCGACAGCGGGATGTGCACGGTCAGCGGCACGGTGCGCAGCGAGGGCGCGGCGAGCATCATCACCGCATCCTCGGGCGCGATGCCGCAGGCATCGGCGACAAATTCGGTCTGGCCCGGATGATGAAAGCCGACCTCGGCGAGCAGCGCCTTGGCGATCGGCCCGGTGACGACGCCCGACGCCGCGCCGCTGACCGCGAGCCGCGTCGCTTCGGTCAGCGAGGCGAGCGCCAACTCGGCGCCCGCGCGCGCCGGCTTGCCAGGCGCATAGGCGGCATCGCCGCAATCGAGCACCGGCAGCGCTGCATCGAAGCAGCCCTGCGCTTGCGCCGGATCGGCGATGACGCGCACCGGCAGGTCGAGCCCGCGTGTCCTGGCGGCGGCGCGCAGCAGCCCGGCACCGCCCAGCGCGAAGAACACCGGCAGCCGCCGCGGCACCCGGCTCAGCCAGGCGCTGGCCAGCAATTCGGGCCCGACCCCGGCGGGATCGCCCAGCGAGACCGCAAGTGCAAGCGCGGCGGGCGGCACGTTCCGGTCAGTTATATTCGATGATCGCGTCGCGCCGCAGGTCGCGCAGATACATCTGCGCGCGCTTGTTGACGCGATCGTCCTGCATCTGGTTCATCAATTCATCGAAGCTTGGCGCGTTCTCGGCCTTGGGATCGTCGCGGCCGCACAGCATCAGCACCCGCACCCCTTCCTTGAGCGAGCCGAAGGGCTGGGTTTCCTCGCCGATCGACAGCTTGAGCAGCGAGGTCTGGAGCGCGGCCGGCAGATCGCGCGCGCGCACCTGGTCGTTGGCGACCACCTGCGCGCCGATCTTGGCGGCGACCGCATCGACCGCGCCGCAGCCATGCGCGGTCTTCATCGCATCGGCGAAGGCCTGCGCGCGGCGGGTCGCCTCGGCTTCGCTGGTGTCGGCCGGGAAATTGATCGACACCTGCTTGAGCGCCAGCACCGCATCGCGCGGGTCGGCGGTGAGCAGCTGGCGCTTGTCGATGAGCAGCAGGATCGAGAATCCGCCGCCCACCGGGACCGGGCCGACGAGCTGGCCGGGGCTGAGATCGCGCGCCGCATTGGCCAGCTCGGTGGGGAGCTGGGCGAGCCGGATCCAGCCGAGATCGCCGCCGACCGCCGCGGTCGAGGCCTCGGAATACTGTCTTGCATAGGCAACGAAGCTGCCGCCCTGGCGCAGCTGGTCCATGATCCGCCGCGCGTTCTGCTCGACCGTCGTGGCGGTTTCGGGGGTGGCCGAGAGATAGATTTCGCCGAGCCGGTATTCCTCGGTGCCCTTTTCGGCCTTGAGCTGGGCGAGCAGATCGTTGACCTCGGCCTCGCTGACATTGATGAACGGCTGGACGTTGCGCCGCAGCACCCGCTGCCAGGCGAGCTCGCCGCGGATCTGGCGCTTGAGCGAGGCGGACGAGGAGCCGACCTTGACGAGATAGGCATCGAGCGCGGGCACCGTCTGGTGGAAATTGCCGGTGGCGACGCGGGCATAGGCATCATCGACGTCGGCATCGGTGATGTCGATGTCGGCGACCTTGGCTTCCTGGATTTCGAGCGTTTCGTCGATGAGATTGCGCAGCACCTGGAGGCGCAGCCGCTCGGTCTCCTCGGCGCTCACCTTGTTGTTGTTGGCGGCGAGGATCAGCGCGAGCCGCTGCTCGACGTCGGTGCCGGTGATGATGTCGCCGTTGACGATCGCGGTCGGGCGGCGGATGTTCGGGCTGTCCTTGCCGAACATCTGGATATTGTCGGGAATCGAGATCGCGCCCTGCGCGGTTTCCTGCACCGGCCCGGACTCGGCCTCCTGCGCGATCGCACAGTTCACGACCGCGAATCCGGCGGCGAGCGAAAGCAACAGTCCCGCGGCGATGCGCGCGCGATTGCGAATGGTCACCTGTGCGTCGATCCTGTCTCTGGCGCGCGGCGCCGGGCCAGGTCGGCATGGCTGCGGCGATGTTAACGAAAGCTGAGTATCCCCCGGGCGGACCCGTTGACCATGTGCCGTTAGCGCCTTTGGCTGCCGATGCCAACGCCGCCGCGCGTCATCGCCCGCGCATCCCGAGATTCTTGAGCGAAAGGTGGATGAGGAAGCTGTTGCCGCGCACCGCATCGCCGATGGTGATGAAGTCGCGCCGCCAGGTGATATCGAGTTCGAGGCAATCGCTTTGATAGGAGATGCCGGCGCGGGTGCGCAGCGGCTGGATCGTCGTCGGGGTCTGGTTGGGCAGCAGGCTCGCCTGGCTGAGATCGAAGATCCCCGATCCGAACGCCGACCAGTAAGGCCCCATCGCCACGCGCCCGGCAAGGCGCAGCTCGTTCGCGTCCTGGAGGTCTTCGAGGGTCAGCGCGGTCTGGCGGTTGAGGCGCAGATAGCCGACCTCGATATAGCTTTTGTCACTGCCGATGGTCGCGTCGAACTCGTTGCGATGGAAGACGTAGCTGCTCTTGTCGATGCGGAAGCGCTCGGTCAGCGACAGCAAGTCGTGATAGCGCACCTCGATGCGGCCGACGATGTCGGACAACCGGTCATAAAGCCCGGTGCCGTTGGGCAGCAGCGTGACATCGTTGGTCAGGCGATAGGACTGGCCGACGGTGCCATTGGCGCTGAGCCCGGGCCGCTCAAGCTGCCAGTCGATGCCATAGGTGACATGCGCGCCATCCTCGACGCGATCATAGCCGGGAAAGCGGTTGAGCGCGAAGAGATTGTCGTCCTCGAGCTCGACCGCGCGCGAATCCTCGTTCGGGATCGCAAGGTTGCGCACCGGCGGCGTGGCGACGAACTGGATATGCGGGGTGAACACCTGGGTGCCACCGAACAGCGCGCCGACCAGTGGCCAGGTGACATCGACCGCGCCGGTCGCGACGCCGCGCGCCTGCCAGCCGGGCAGGCCCTGATAGACGGTGACCGGGTTCAGATCGTTGTTGGTGCTGTGATAGACATCGCCGCGCAACAGCCCGGTGAAGGTGATGACCTGGCCGAGCGAGGTGATCTGCCGCAATTGCCACTGCGCGCTGGCGAAGGCGCGCTGCATGTCCTCGCCGGCGCTGCGGGTGATCGCGAGGCTGTTCGCCTGGAGCTCGATCACTCCGCCGAGCAGCGGATCGGCGATGCGGCGGCGATAGTCGATTTCCGGGAGCGCGAGCGGCACCAGCCCCTGGCGCTCGTCGGGGCGCAGCGTCTCGAAGGCCCAGCCGGTGATCGAGAAATAGCTGTCGGTGTCGATATGGCTCAGGCTCGCGGTCGAACGCAGCGTGTCGTCGCCCGAGATATAATAGCGCTGGAGGAAGGTGCGGTCGGTCGTCAGCCGGCCCGAAAAATCGAGCGTCCAGCCCGGCGAGAGCTGGAACGAGCCGTTGGTGTCGAGATAGCCGCGGAAGCTGGTCCTGGCATTGGGGCTGGCGGTGATCGCGCCCACCGGGATGCGCGGGCTGCTCGTCGCATAGGCGGTGATCTGGAAGGCGCCGAGGCTGGTGAGATCGCGATACTGGACCTCGCCCATCGGCGCCACCTTGGAGAACAGATAGGCGGTGGCGGTGATGTCGCTGTTGGCACCGAGGCGCTGGTAATAGGGCTGATCGTATTCGATGCCGTTCGCCGCCGAGACGCGGAAATTGGGGATCAGCAATCCGGCGAGCGCCCGCCCGTCGGTGGCGATCGAGATCGTCGCGGGCGACTTGGGCAGATGCAGCCCGAAAATGATCAGCCGCGCGCCATAGAAGCGCATCAGCCGGCGGTGGGGGTTGTAGACCACGCGCTCGGCATCGATCCTCCAGCTCGGCTGCACGTCGCAGCCGCGGGTGTTGACAACCGCGCAGCCGGTATAGGCCGCCCGCTTGAGGATCACCCGGCCTTCGGCATCGCGCGCGCCTTCGACCGCGGCGAGACGGCCGCCCTCGCGCAGCGCCATCAGGAAGTTTTCCATGGTGCCGACGTCGAAGCTGTCGGTCAGCTCGACATGGTTGGTGAAGATCTGGTTGCCGTCCTTGTCGACCACGCGCACCTTGCCGGTGGCGACGATCTGCCCGGTATTGCGGTTGTAGGTGACCTTGTCGGCGACCACGCTCTGATCCTGGCGTTGCAGGAAAACGTTGCCGGTGGCGGTGAGGATCTCGGTCTGGTCGTCGTATTCGGCCTTGTCCGCCTCGAACGAGACGGGCGCCTGCTCCTTCCCGCCCGCGGTCGTGGGGGCGATGGTCGGCAGCACCGGGGAAAGCGCGGCGCCGGTGGCGATGGGCGCGCCCAGCCCGCGGGGAAGCAGCGTGTCGGTGTCGGGAAGCCCGAAGGGATCGGCCATCGCCCGGGTTGCGCCAAGGCCGAGCGCCAGCACAAACAGGCCGGCGCGCCACGCCGACGGTTTCCCGGGAACCGCATCGGACGTCCGCCGTTGATAGGGCATGAGCCGTGCGAAGGGGAGCATGGCTTGCCTATTGCACCCATGCGCCCTAACTGCAATCGGCGAGCGGCGGCGCTTTGCCGGCAGCCGCAATCCGAGCCCTGAGCCGAGCTGAATTCGCGTGGGAGTGCGCATGGACATCCGTTTCCTCGAAGCCGGAACCGAAGCTGCGGGCGATGGCGCGCCGATGGTCGTCGCGCGGATCGTCGATCAGGATGCGCTGCCCGCCGACCTGGAGCCGGTGCTCGGCGAAGCCGCGCGGGCGTCGCGCTTCACCGGCAAGCCGGGCCAGCTTTTCGAAGGTTTCGTCACCCGCGATGGCGCTGTGGTGCGGGTGGTGCTGCTCGGCGCGGGCGAAAGCGATGCGAAGGATCGCGATCTCGCGCTCGAAAAGGCGGGCGCGGCGCTGAGCGCGCGCTTTCTCGCCGCGGGGGTCGAGGGCGTCCAGCTCGATCTGCGCGGCCCTGCGCTCTCGGCCGAGGGCGCGGCGCGGGTGCTGCTCGGCGCGCGGCTGCGGGCATGGCGGATGGACGCCTATCGCACCACCCAGAAGCCCGAGCAGAAACGCACGCTGATGCGCATCGCGGTTTCGGGCGCGCCCGCGGGCACCGAGGCGGTGTGGCAGCGCGAGGCGGCGGTTGCCGAAGGCGTCGAATTCACCCGCGAGCTTGTCACCGAGCCTGCCAATATCCTGTTTCCCGAAAGCTTCGTTGCGCGCTGCGAGGCGCGATTTGCCGGGACCGGGGTTGCCATGCGGGTGCTCGACGAGCCGGCGATGCGCGAGCTTGGCATGGGTGCGCTGCTCGGGGTGGCGCAGGGCTCGGTGCGGCCGCCGCGCCTGCTCGCGCTTGAATGGAACGGCGGCGGCGATGCCGCGCGGCCGACGGTGTTCATCGGCAAGGGTGTCACTTTCGATACCGGCGGCATCAGCCTCAAGCCGCCCGCCGGCATGGAGGACATGAAGTGGGACATGGGCGGCGCGGGCGCGGTCGCCGGCGCGATGCTGGCGCTCGCCGGGCGCAAGGCGAAGGCGCATGTCGTCGGCATCTGCGGGCTGGTCGAGAACATGCCCGATGGCAATGCCCAGCGCCCGGGCGACGTCGTCACCTCGATGTCGGGCCAGACGATCGAGGTGATCAACACCGATGCCGAAGGGCGGCTGGTGCTGTGCGATGCGCTGACCTGGGCGCAGCGCGTCTGGTCGCCGGCGCGGATCGTCGATCTTGCGACGCTGACCGGGGCGATCATCGCCACGCTCGCCATGGAATATGCCGGGATTTTCAGCAACGACGATCCGCTTGCAGACGCGCTGGCCAGCGCGGGCGAGGCAACGGGCGAGAAGCTGTGGCGGCTGCCGATGGGCGCGGCCTATGACAAGCAGCTCGACAGCGGCATCGCCGACATGAAGAATGTCGGCGGCCGCTATGGCGGTTCGATCACCGCGGCGCAGTTCCTCCAGCGCTTCATCGACAAGGGGCAGGCCTGGGCGCATCTCGACATCGCCGGCACCGTCTGGGCCGACAAGCCCGGCGCGACCTGGGACAAGGGCGCGACGGGCTATGGCGTGCGGCTGCTAGACCGCTTCGTGCGCGATACGCTCGAAGGCTGAGAGCGGCGCGGATGCGCGTCGATTTCTACCAGCTCGCGCGCGATCCGGCTGAAACCGCGCTATGCGCGATCGCCGAAAGATCGCTGGCGATCGGCGAGCGGCTGCTGATCGTCTCGGCCGACAAGGCGCAGCGCGCGCGGATCAGCAAGGCGCTGTGGGCGCACCGGCCCGAAAGCTTCCTGGCCCATGGCGATGCCGGCAGCGGCGATGATGCACGCCAGCCGATCCTCATCGCCGCTGTGCCCGAGGCGACGAACGGCGCGCGCTTCCTCGCGCTTGCCGACGGGCAATGGCGCGAAGGCGCGGGCTTTGCGCGCATCTTCCTGCTGTTCGACGATGCCAGCATCGCCGCCGCGCGCCGCAGCTGGCGCGAGCTTGGGACGCGCGCGGGCGTCGAGCGGCGCTTCTGGGTGCAACAGGGCAGGGGCTGGCGTGAACGCTCCTGAAGCGTGCCCCGGAACCCGCCGCGCCGTACAAGCCACGATTGCCCGACGCCCCATCGCCTTTGCGGAAACGAAGTTCATCGAGACTGAAAAACCGGTTCCACCTTTTTCGCGCGCTGCTATGGCGCGCCGCGCATCCCCGAACTTATGACCTTCCATCATCGCAAGGACGACACCATGGCGCTTACCCGCACCTTTTCGATCATCAAGCCCGACGCCACCCGCCGCAACCTCACCGGCGCGGTGACCCGGATGCTGGAAGAGGCGGGGCTGCGCGTCGTTGCCTCCAAGCGCATCCGCATGACGAAGGAGCAGGCCGAGGGCTTCTACGGCGTCCACCGCGAACGCCCCTTCTTCGCCGATCTCGTCGCCTTCATGACCAGCGGCCCGGTGGTGGTGCAGGTGCTCGAAGGCGACGACGCGGTGAAGCGCAACCGCGACATCATGGGCGCGACCAACCCCGCCCAGGCCGCGCCCGGCACGATCCGCAAGGAACTTGCCGAATCGATCGAGGCCAATTCGGTCCATGGCTCGGACAGCGACGAGAATGCCGCGACCGAGATCGCCTTCTTCTTCAAGCCCGAAGAGATCGTCGGCTAAAATGCGAGGGGCCATGCTCCTCGTCCGCCGATGCCGTCTTCGCGCGTCAACGGGCGAGCAGCGCCGCCCGGCCCGCCACCAGCGCCGGGAGGCGGTGCGGGGTCAGCGGCCTCT
Organism: Sphingomonadales bacterium; assembly: GCA_028870315.1. GTDB lineage: Bacteria > Pseudomonadota > Alphaproteobacteria > Sphingomonadales > Sphingomonadaceae > Novosphingobium. The sequence goes on from JAGWPW010000096.1 coordinate 16,973, forward strand.
GGCCCTGGAAGCTCTTTTTTGATACGCTGCCTCTCACAAGGAGACTTCCGATGAAAGGCATGGGTGAGGCAGGCGAGGCCTGCCCCTTCGAGTTCAATTTCGACGAGACCACATTCAAGCCCGGCGATACCGTCAGCTATCGCGTCAACGGCAGCCTCGAAGGCTTCCCCTTCGTGGGCACACTGCTCGAGGTGCATGGGGACCATGTCATCATCGCCGGTGATCCCGCGCATCCCGACACGCGCTATCGCGGCACCCGCGAAAGCCGGCCGCTGGTCGATTATTCACAGATCTAGAGCATCGCTCCAAAATGTGGACGCCGGTTTTCGCCAAAAAGCGATGCGTCAACAAATTCTTGGAGAAAACTGCATGATTTTACGAAATCACGCAGCTTGCTATAGCGGTTTCAGACGGACCCCTCAGCGCGTCACCAGCGCAGCGAGGCAGCGCGCATAGAGCTGGTGTTCGGCGATGAGCACGCGCGCGGCGAGCGATTCGGTGGTGTCGCCGGGCAGCACCGCGACCCGCGTCTGGCCGAGCACCGGCCCGTCGTCGAGCGTGGCGGTGACCAGATGCACCGAGCAGCCGGCCTGCCTGTCGCCCGCCTCCAGCGCGCGCTGATGCGTGTGGAGGCCCTTGTAGCGCGGCAGCAGCGAGGGATGGATATTGATCATCCGCCCTTCCCAGCCGGCGACGAACTCGGGGGTGAGGATGCGCATGTAGCCCGCGAGCGCGACGAAGCGCGCGCCGCTCGCGCGGATCGCCTGGTCCATCGCGCCATCATGTTCGGCGCGCGCCATCCCCTTGTGCGCCAGCGCGAAGACCGGAACGCCCTCGGCCTGGGCGAGCTTCAGCCCCGGCGCCTGGGGGTTGTTGCTGGCGACAAGCGCCAGGGCGAAGGGGCAGTCGGGCGCGCGGCTGGCGTAAAGCAGCGCCGCCATGTTGGTGCCGCTGCCCGAGATCAGCACCGCGACCTTGGTGCGCGGCCGCGCTCTGGCTTTGCCGGAGCTTTCGGCCAAATTCTCAGGCAAGATGCGTCGCCGTCCACGGCGCGCGCGCCGACCAGCCGTTGCCCGCGACGGTGCAGCCGCGTTCGCCCGGCTCGATGGTGCCGATGACAAAGGCGGTCTCGCCCGCGGCGGCAAGCTCGGCGATCATGCCGTCCACCGCCTCGCGCGCCACCGCCAGCACCATGCCGATGCCGCAATTGAAGGTGCGCGCCATCTCCTCGGGCTCGATCGCGCCCTGTGCCTGGAGAAAGGCCATCAGCCGCGGCTGCGTCCAGCCATCGGCGTCGATCTTGGCATGCAGCCCGCGGGGCAGCACGCGCGGGACGTTTTCGAGCAGGCCGCCGCCGGTGACATGCGCGAGCGCGTGGATCGGCGAGCCGGGCCGGCGCAGCAGCGGCATGAGGCTTTTCACATAGATGCGGGTCGGCTCGATGAGATGGTCGATGAGCAGCCGGTCGGCGTCGAACAGCGCCGGGCGGTCCATCCGCCATCCCTTGTCGGCGGCAAGCCGGCGGACCAGCGAATAGCCGTTCGAATGGACCCCCGAACTCGCCAGACCGACGAGCACGTCGCCCGCGCAGACGCGCGCGCCGGTGATCTGCTCGCCGCGCTCGACCGCGCCGACGCAGAAGCCGGCGAGATCGTAATCGCCCGTGGCATACATCCCCGGCATTTCGGCGGTCTCGCCGCCGATGAGCGCGCAGCCGGCGATCCGGCAACCCTCGGCGATGCCGGCGACAACGCGCCCGGCGATTCCGGTCTCGAGCCGGCCGGTCGCAAAATAATCGAGGAAGAACAGGGGTTCTGCGCCCTGGACGATGAGATCGTTGACGCACATCGCGACAAGGTCCACGCCGATCGCATCATGCCGGTCGTGATCGATCGCCAGCTTGACCTTGGTGCCGACGCCATCGTTCGCCGCGACCAGCAGCGGATCGCGATAGCCCGCCGCGCGCGGGTCGAAGAAGCCGCCGAAGCCGCCGAGTTCGGCATCGGCGCCGGGGCGGGCGGTGGCGCGGGCGAGCGGGGCGATCGCCTTGACCAGCGCATTGCCGGCGGCGATCGAGACGCCGGCTTCGGCATAGCTGTAGGAATGCTCGGGGGTTTCGGTCATTCCCGCCGCCTAACGCTTTCGCGCTTGGATTTCCATGCCGCTTTGGGCAAAGGGGGCTGCATTTCCGCATGACCCCCGCCGCCAACCCCCGCCGCCTGCTGCGCACCCTTGCCGCCGCGGCGGCGATCGCCGGCATTGGCGTGGGCGCGCTGGTCGGTCCGGCACGGCTTCTCGCCCAGATCGAGGGCGATCGTGGCATTGCCCCGGTCATCGACACCGGCGACCTCGAGGTCGACAACATCGACGTTGTCGCCACCGGCAGGACCGCGCAGGACGCGCGGCTCGCGGGGTGGCACAATGCCTATCGCCAGGCCTGGGCGCGGCTCAACGGCCCGGCGCTCGGCGACGATGCGCTTGAGAGCGTGGTGTCCTCGGTGGTGATCGGCCATGAGCAGCTTGGCCCGCATCGCTATATCGCCCGGCTGGGCGTGATCTTCGATCGCGGCCGCGCCGGCGCGCTGCTGTCGGGCAACACGGCGGGCGTGACCAGCCGTTCGGCGCCGACGCTGGTCATCCCGGTGCTCTATGCCGGCGGGGTTGGCCAGGTCTATGAAATCCAGGGCGCATGGCAGCGGGTGTGGGCCGAGTTTAACACCGGCGCCAGCGCGATCGATTATGTACGCCCCTCGGGCGCGGGCGGCGAATCGCTGATCCTCACCGCCGGCCAGCCGGGGCGCCGTAGCCGCGTCTGGTGGCGCAACATCCTCGACCAGTTCGGCGCCAGCAACGTCGTCATGGCGATGGCCCGGCTCGAACGGCAATGGCCGGGCGGCCCGGTGACCGGAACCTTCACCGCCCGCTATGGCCCGGACAACACATGGCTCGACAGCTTCACCCTGACCGCGCCCGATGACGATGCCATTCCCGCGATGCTGCAAGAGGCGCTGCACCGCTTCGACACGATCTTCACCCATGCCTATGCGACAGGGGTGCTCGAACCCGACGCGACGCTGTCCATCGACCATCCCGATGTCGATCCGGCGCTCGCCGGGCTGATCGCCGAAGGCCAGCGCCAGCGCGCGCTCGAAGAGCAGCAGCTCGAAGCGCAGGCGCAGAGCGGCACGGATTTGCCGATCGATGCGGCGAATCCGGCAAATCCGGTGCCCGCCGAATCCGCGCCGCCGCCTTCGGGCGAAAGGCCAGCCGCCACCGCGGAACGGCCCGCGCATGCCGCGGCCTTCACCGTGCAATTCGCCTCGCCCGATGCCGCCGCCGTCGATGGCGCGCTCGACGCGGTGCGCGCGCTGCCGCGCGTTGCTTCGGCGGCGACCACCAGCCTTGCGATCGGCGGCACCAGCGTGATGCGGGTGAGCTATGGCGGCAGCGCGCAGGATCTCGCCGTGCTGCTGCGCCAGCGCGGCTGGCAGGTGGCGGTGGCGGGCAATGTGCTGCGCATCCGCCGTTGACCACCCGCCCGCGCCGGGCGTCGGGACGGGCGGGTGAGCCAGATCGCGCTGCCGCTGGAGCCGCGCGCGGGCGGGGGAGCGCGGCGAATCGTCGTGGGCAGCGCCAATGCCGCGGCGATCGAGGCGTTTGCCGGGGCCGCGGCCTGGCCGTTCCGCACCGCGATCCTGTTCGGTCCGCCGCGCTCGGGCAAATCGCTGCTCGCCGAATATTTCGCGGCGAGCGGGCTTGGCGAGGTGCTCGACGATGCCGACCGGCTGGAGGAGGTCGCGGTTTTCCACCGCTGGAACCGCGCACAGCACGATCAGCGGCCGCTGCTGTTGACCGCCTCGGTGCGCGGCGCCGTGGCGGGCGGCTGGCAGGTGGCGCTTCCCGATCTTGCCTCGCGGCTGGCGGCGGCGCTGCGGCTCGAGATCGGCGCGCCCGACGATGCCATGGCCGAGGAGCTCATCGCCGCCCATGCCGCGGCGCGCGGGCTCGCGATCGGCAGCGAGGGCGCGCGCTATCTTGCATTGCGCGCCGAGCGTTCCCATGTCGGGCTTGAGCGGCTCGTCGCCACGATCGATCGCCTCAGCCTCGAACGCAAGACCGCGCCGGGGCTGGCGATCTGGCGCGACGCGCTTGATGCGCTTTCGGGACGGGGCCAGCCACGCTTGCTCTGACTGGCGGAAAACGGGTAGAGACGGGCAATGTTGCAACGGCTGACACTTTACCTGGATTCGATCGTCGCGCGCGATCCCGCGCCGCGCTCGCGCTGGGAGGTTCTGCTCTATCCCGGCCTGTGGGCGATGGGCTTTCACCGCATCGCGCATTGGCTGTTCGATGCGCGGCTTTATATGCCGGCGCGGGCGATCAATCACCTCGCGCGGTTCCTGACCGCGATCGACATCCATCCGGGCGCGCGCATCGGCCGGCATCTGTTCATCGACCACGGCTTCACGGTGATCGGCGAAACCGCCGAAATCGGTGATAATGTCACTATCTATCAATGCGTCACCCTTGGCGGCACCAATCCCGCCAATGGCGTGGGCGGCAAGCGGCATCCGACGCTGCTCGACGATGTCATCATCGGCTCGGGCGCGCAGATTCTGGGGCCGATCACGATCGGGCGGCGGGCACGGGTCGGCGCGAATGCGGTGGTTACCGAGGATGTGCCCGAAGGGGCGACCATGGTCGGGGTCAAGGCGCGCTCGACGCTGGTCGTCGCCGAAACCTGGCAGAAGGACTTCATGCCTTACGGCACCCCCTGCAAGGAATCCTGCGATCCAGCCATCCAGCGGCTGGAGGCGCTGGAAGGCGAAATCGCGGCGCTGCGCCGCGAAGTCGCCCTGCTGCGCGAGGATCGCGTCGCTCTGGCGCGCAAGGGCGGGCGGGGCTGAGCCGGGTGGCGCGGCTCGAACAGTGTGCTGCCGAATTTTCAGAGCTTCCTGGCACGATCATCGCCTTTCCGGCGCGGCAGGCGGCGCAGGTCGGTTTCGACCGGCACGAGCTGATGCGGATTCTCGACCTTTATGGCCGCATGGTCGCGGCGGGCGAATGGCGCGATTATGCCATGCAGTTCGGACGCGAAGCGGCAAGCTTCTGCGCTTTTCGCCGCACGTCCGAACGCCCGCAGGCGCGGATCGAGAAATGCCCGCAGTGGCGCGCCAGGCAGGGGATGTGGACGCTGTTCGGCGAGGCGGGGCAAGTGCTCAAGCGCGGGCATGAGCTGGGCGGCATCCTGTTTCCGCTCGAACGGCGGTTGCTCAAGCTCGTCGAGAAGTAACTCCCGACCCCGTCTGGCCGGGGTTGCGTGCGGCCGGCTCAGCGCCCGCGCCCCAGCCGTTCGAGCGCGGGGACAAGCTCGTCGAAATGGCCGATCACCGCATCGCCGCCCAGCGCATCGGCCGCGCCCCGGTTGAAACCGAAGCGCACCACCACGCAGGCCATGCCCGCGGCGCGCGCCGCGCCCGTGTCATACGCGGTATCGCCGACATAGGCGGCAGCGGCGGGCGGGACGCCGGCGCGGCGCAGCATCTCGAACAGCAGGTCGGGCTTAGGCTTGCCGCGGCCCGGCCCCAGCGTATCGCCGCCGAGAATCGCGAAGAAGCGCGAGGCCAGCCCCAGTTCCTCGAACAGCTGGCGGGCGAGCGATTCGAGCTTGTTGGTCACCACCGCCAGCCGCACGCCGCGCGCGGCGAGAGCATCGAGCATCGCCATGCCGCCATCGAACAGCCTTGTATGCACGGCGATATGCCCCTGGTACCAGGCGATGAGCGCGCGGTGCAGCGCGTCCACGTCGAGCCCCTCGGTGCCGCCGCTGCGCGCGAGCGCGGCATCGAGCATCCGCCGCGCGCCGCCGCCGACGAGGTCGCGAACCACCGTGGCGGCTAAGGGCGGACGCCCGGCGAGGGCGAGCGCATGGTTGAGCGCGGCGGCAAGGTCCTCATGCGTGTCGAGCAGCGTGCCGTCGAGATCGAAGCCGACGAGCGGGAAGGGAAATGCGGTCATCGCCGCGCGCGATGGCGCGGGCTTATGGAAACGGCAAGCGTTTGCTGGCATGGGACGCGCATGACCGCTGCCGACCCGTCGCCGCTCGCCATTGTCGTCCTCGCCGCCGGCAAGGGAACACGCATGAAAAGCGCCCTTCACAAGGTGTTGCACCCTGTCGCCGGCCGGCCGATGATCGCGCATCTTCTTGCCGCCGCGGGTGAGCTTGCGCCCATCAGGACGGTCGTCGTCGCCGGGCATGGGCGCGAGCAACTGGCGGGCGCGCTTGGCGGCGCGGCCGGGATCGTGGTGCAGGAACCGCAGCTCGGCACCGCCCATGCCGTCCGGCAGGCCGAGCCCGCGCTCGCCGGCTTTGCCGGCGATGTCCTGATCCTTTATGGCGACGTGCCTTTCGTCACCGCGGCAACGATGCGCGCGATGATCGCCCGGCTGCACGAAGCGGATGCGCCGGCGGTGGTGGTGCTGGGTTTCGAGCCCGATGACCCGCTGCAATACGGGCGGGTGATCGCGCGTGACGGGCGCATCCTGCGCATGGTCGAGCACCGCGATGCAAGCCTTGAGGAGCGCGCCTGCCGGCTGTGCAATTCGGGGCTGATGGCGGTGCGCGCCGCAGATCTCTGGCCGCTGCTGGCGCAGGTCGGCAACGCCAATGCCCAGGGCGAATATTATCTGCCCGACATCGTCAACCTGGCGCAGGCGCAGGGCCACGGCTGCGCGGTGGTGACCGTCGCCGATCCCGGGGAAGTCGCCGGGATCAACAGCCGTGCCGAGCTTGCCGAGGCCGAGGCGCGCTGGCAGGCGCGCCGCCGGCGGCAGGCGATGGACGAGGGTGCATCGCTGGTCGCGCCCGAGACGGTGTGGTTTTCCTGGGACACCAGGCTCGGCCGCGACGTGACGGTCGAGCCCCATGTCGTCTTCGGCCCCGGGGTGACGGTGGCCGACGATGTCACCATCCACGCCTTCTGCCATCTCGAAGGCGCACAACTGGCGAGCGGCAGCGCGATCGGCCCCTATGCGCGGCTGCGCCCCGGCGCGAGCCTGATGGCCGGGGCGAAGGTCGGCAATTTCGTCGAGGTCAAGAACGCGGTGCTGGGCAAGGGCGCCAAGGCCAATCACCTCTCCTATATCGGCGATGCCGAGGTGGGGGCCGGCGCCAATATCGGCGCGGGCACGATCACCTGCAATTACGACGGCTATTTCAAGCACAGGACGGTGATCGGCGAGCGCGCGTTCATCGGCTCGAACTCGGCGCTGATCGCGCCGGTCCGCATCGGCGCCGACGCGATCGTCGCCGCCGGCAGCGCGGTCTCGCGCGATGTCGCCGATGGCGAGCTGCGCATGGTCCGTGCCGAGCAGCTGGTGAAACCGGGCTGGGCCGATCGCTTCCACGATGCGATGAAGAAGAAGAAGGCCGAGAAGGCGGGCTGACATGATATCATGATATGATCGCCGAAGTTCGCCATCGCCTGCGGATGACATGGCTCGACGCCGATGTCCTCGCCACCGCGCAAGTGAACGGCGCCATTCTCATCACCCGCGACACCGGGGATTTTCCGGCGGAAATGCCGGGTATCCGCGTTCCCTACACTCTTTAGCAAAGGCTCCATCGCATGTGCGGCATCATCGGCATCGTCGGCAGGCAGGAGGTCGCGGACCGGCTGGTCGACGGCCTGAGGCGGATGGAATATCGCGGCTATGACAGCGCCGGGGTCTGCACCGTCCATGACGGCCGGCTGATCCGCCGCCGTGCGCCGGGCAAGCTCGTCCACCTGGTGCACGAACTCAGCCTTCATCCCGCCCCCGGCCACACCGGCATCGCGCATACCCGCTGGGCGACGCATGGCGCGCCGACCGCGAGCAATGCGCATCCGCATGCCACCGCCGAGCTGGCGCTGGTCCACAACGGCATCATCGAGAATTTCCGTCAGCTCAAGGAGGCGCTCACCGCGCGCGGGCGGCGCTTCGAAAGCGATACCGACAGCGAGGTGGTGGCGCATCTGATCTCCGAGCAGGTCGAGGCGGGCAAATCACCGCAGGAGGCGGTACAGATCGCGCTGCCGCAACTGCGCGGCGCCTTCGCGCTCGCCATCGTCTTTCGCGCCCATCCCGACATGCTGATCGGCGCGCGACTCGGCTCGCCGCTGGTGCTGGGGCATGGTCCAAGAGATGAAAATGGCGGCGAGACCTATCTCGGCTCCGACGCGCTGGCGCTCGCGCCGCTGACCCAGAAGATCACCTATCTCGACGAGGGCGACTGGGTGGTCGTCACCGCAGCGGGCGCGCAGATCTATGACCGCGACAACCAGCCGGTCACCCGCGCGGTCACCACCTCGGGCGCCTCGGCGCTGGCGATCGAAAAAGGCAATTACCGCCACTTCATGTTGAAGGAAATCCACGAGCAGCCGACCGTCGTCGCCCAGACGCTGCGCAGCTACATCCGCCAGGTCGATCAGACGGTGGCGCTGCCGCAGATGGATTTCGACCTGTCGGCGATCAGCCGCATCACCATCGTCGCCTGCGGCACGTCCTATTACGCGGGCCTCGTTGCCAAATACTGGTTCGAGCAATTCGCCCGGCTGCCGGTCGATATCGATGTCGCGAGCGAATTTCGCTATCGCGATCCGGTGCTTGAACCGGGCGGGCTGGCGCTGTTCATCTCGCAATCGGGCGAGACCGCCGATACGCTGGCGGCGCTGCGCCATTGCCGGGCGGCGGGGCAGACGATCGGCGTGGTCGTCAATGTGCCGACCAGCTCGATGGCGCGCGAGGCCGATCTGCTGCTGCCGACGCATGCCGGGCCCGAGATCGGCGTCGCCTCGACCAAGGCCTTCACCTGCCAGCTTGCGGTGCTGGCGGCGCTTGCCGCGCATCTCGCGGTGAAGCGCGGGCGCCTCAGCCGCGACGAGGAGCGCGCGATCGTCGGCCAGCTCGTCGAGGCCCCGGCGGCGCTCAACGCCGCGCTCGCGCATGACGAGGAGATCGCCGCCATGGCGCATCTCGTCGCCCCGGCGCGCGATGTGCTCTATCTCGGGCGCGGGCTCGATTATCCGCTGGCGCTCGAAGGCGCGCTCAAGCTCAAGGAGATCAGCTACATCCACGCCGAGGGCTATGCCGCGGGCGAGATGAAGCACGGCCCGATCGCGCTGATCGACGAGGCGGTGCCGGTGATCGTGCTCGCCCCCTCGGGGCCGTTGTTCGAGAAGACCGTCTCCAACATGCAGGAGGTGCGCGCGCGCGGCGGCAGGATCGTGCTGATCTCCGATGACGAGGGCATCGCCGAAGCGGGCGAGGGCTGCCTTGCGACGATCGCCATGCCGAAGGTGCATCCGCTGATCGCGCCGCTGGTCTATGCGGTGCCGGTGCAATTGCTGGCCTATCACGTCGCCTGCCTCAAGGGCACCGATGTCGATCAGCCGCGCAACCTCGCAAAGAGCGTCACCGTCGAATAATCCGGCGGGCGCGTGGCGCGCCTTTACCCGCTGCTAAGCATTTGTCGGCTATCGCTTGCAGCCATGTCAACCAGCCCCGCCGCCTCGCATCGCGATCTCTCTGTCCGGATGGTTCTTGGCCTCACCCACGCCGGCGCCGAGGATTGGGCGCGCATGCGCGCGCTTCAATACGGCCGGCTGTTCGAGGCGACCAAGCTCAAGGTCGCGAGCCACGCGCTCGCCGCGGTCGCCTCGATCTGGCTGTTCCGCGATGTCGCGCCGCTGTCGATGATCTTCGGCTGGGCGCTGCTGCTGGGCACCGTGGTCGCCTATGGCGCGCGCGTCGATCTGGCGATGCATGATGTCACCCGCCACAAGCTCAACGCCCAGGAATTTCGCCGCCAGGTCGAGATCGCCGCGCTGACCGGGCTTGTCTGGGTCGCGCCGGTGGCCTGGTTCACCCTCCATGCGCCCGATTCGGCGCGGCTCGAACTATGGGCGATCCTCGCGCTGCTCCTCACCGTTTCGGCGGTGATCATCCCCGCCGCGCCGATGGCGACCGTCGCCTTCGCCGGCACGGTCGGGCTGCCGGTGATCTGCGGCTTCGTGCTCACCGGCGCCCTGCCGATGGCGCTGATCACCTGCCTGTTCGTCGCGACGATCATGCTCGGGACGATCGAGACCTCGCGCCATTTCCTGATGTCGCGGCTCGGCGAGGCCGGGGTTGCCGAGCGCAACGAGGTCGTCTCGCTGCTGCTCGGCGAATATGAGGAAGGCGATGCCGACTGGCTGTGGGAGACCGACACCAACCGCCGGGTCCGCGCGGTCAGTCGTCGCTTCGCCTATGCGCTCGGCATGGAAGTCTCCGAGATCGACGGCCAGCCCTTCGTCCAGCTGCTGGCGGGCGCGGCCTGGGCCAACGGCCGCTTTCACCCCAGCATGCATGATCTCGCCGAACGGCTGAAGCGGCGCGAGCGCTTCGCCAACCTGCCGGTGCAGGTGGTGGTGCGTGGCGAGAAGCGGTGGTGGGAATTGTCCGGGCAGCCGCGCTTCGACGAGGCGGGCGATTATGCCGGCTTCCACGGCGTCGGATCGGATGTCACCCAGGCGCGCGCCAGTTCGGAAAAGATCGCCTGGCTGGCGCGCTACGATACGCTGACCGGCCTGCCCAACCGGATGATGCTCACCGAGGCGCTGGGCGAGGCGATGCTCTATGCCGAGCAGTGGCGCACACGCTGCGCCTTCCTGATGATCGATCTCGACCGCTTCAAGGCGGTGAACGACACGCTTGGCCATCTTATCGGCGACCAGCTGCTGGCGCGGGTTTCCGATCGGCTGAAATCGCTGATGAGCGAAACCGAGCTGTGCGGGCGCCTGGGCGGCGATGAATTCGCGGTGGTGATCCGCGATGCTTCGGACCTGAGCCGGGTCAGCCGCATGGCGCAGGCGGTGATCGACCGCTTGTCCGAGCCCTATACCGTCGAGAGCCACACGCTGTTCGTCGGCGCGAGCGTGGGTGCCGCGATCGGCCCGCGCGACGGCGGCAGCGTCGAGGAACTGATGCGCAACGCCGACCTCGCGCTGTATCGCGCCAAGGACGGCGGCGGTGGCCAGCAATGCATGTACGAGCCGGCGCTGCTCGCCCAGGCAGAGGAACGGCGCAAGATCGAGTTCGCGATGCGCCATGCGCTGGACCGCAACGAATTCCACCTCGTGTTCCAGCCGGTGGTCGATACCGGCGATGAGGCGGTGGTCAGCTTCGAGGCCCTGCTGCGCTGGGAAAATCCCGAGCTCGGAACGATCAGCCCTGCGAAATTCGTGCCGGTCGCCGAGGATACGCGGCTGATCGTGCCGATCGGCGACTGGGTGATGAAGCAGGCCTGCATCCAGGCGACGCAATGGCCGCGTCATGTCAAGGTCGCGGTCAATGTCTCGGGCGAGCAGCTCGTCGATGCCAATTTCCACAATTGCGTGGTGAGCGCGCTCGCCATGGCCAACCTGCCGGCGCAACGGCTCGAGATCGAGGTGACCGAGAGCATCTTCCTGCGCGATGCGGCCGGCGCACGGCTGGCGCTGGAGCGGATCATGGCGCTGGGGTGCAGCGTCGCGCTCGATGATTTCGGCACCGGCTATTCCTCGCTCGGCTACATCCGCAAGCTGCGCTTCTCGACGATCAAGCTCGATCGCAGCTTCGTCCAGGGTGCCGCGGTCGGCAATCGCGAGAGCCTCGCGGTCGCCCGCGCGGTCGTCGCCATGGCCGACAGCCTTGAAATGGCGACCACCGCCGAGGGTGTCGAGACCGAGGCCGAACTCGCGCTGGTGCGCAAGCTCGGCTGCACCAAGATCCAGGGCTATTACTATGGCCGGCCGATGGCCGCGGCGGAAACGCTGACGCTGTTCCAGAAGGACCGGCGCAAGGCGGGTTGAACAATCTGCCCGAAGGTGCCCCGGCAATGAGGCGGAACGGACTTCAGGCGGTCAGCAGCGCGTTTGCCGCGGCTGCGAACAGGGCGCGGCCGTCGCTGCTGCCCTGTGCCGGTTCGATGGCGCGTTCGGGATGCGGCATCATGCCAAGGATCGTGCCGCTCGCGCTCAGCACGCCGGCGATGCGCCGCGCCGAACCGTTGACCTCCTCGGCATAGCGAAAGGCGATGCGGCCTTCGCCTTCGAGCCGGTCGAGCGTTGCGGTGTCGGCGAAATAATTGCCGTCGTGATGCGCCACCGGAATGCGGATGCACTGCCCGGCCTCGTAGCCGGCGGTGAACAGCGACTGGTTGTTCTCGACGGTGAGCGCGACCTCGCGGCAGACGAAGCGGATGCCCGCGTTGCGCATCAGCGCGCCGGGAAGCAGTCCTGCTTCGGTCAGCACCTGGAAGCCGTTGCACACGCCCAGAACCGGGACCCCGCGCGCCGCCTCGGCGGCGACCGCGCGCATCACCGGGCTGCGCGCCGCCATCGCGCCCGAGCGCAGATAATCGCCATAGGAAAAGCCGCCGGGCAGCGCGATGAGATCGAGGCGCGGGGGCAGGCTGGTCTCGGCGTGCCAGACGCGATCGACGGTGCCGCCGCCGATCTGTTCGAGCGCAACCGCCATGTCGCGGTCGCAGTTCGAGCCGGGGAAGGTGACGACCGCGGCGCGAAACGCGCTCATGCCGCCACCCGCTCGATCCGGTAGCTCTCGATGACCATATTGGCGAGCAATTGCCGCGCCATGCCGTCGAGCGCGGCATCATCAACGCTTTCCTCGACGTCGAGTTCGAACAGCCGTCCGGCGCGCACTGCCTTGACCCCGGAAAAACCCAGGCCCTCGATCGCGTGATGGATCGCGCGGCCCTGCGGGTCGAGCACGCCGGGCTTGAGGCTGACGTAAACGCGCACCTTCATGGGCGGCGAATCCTTTGCAAGGCGAAAGAGGGTTTCCACGCCTATGGCCCGTCGCGCGCGCGGGGGCAACTGTTCGCGGCCTTGCACCGGGCTAGTGGTCCGATTTTGACATTTGCGACCGTCCTGGCCGGCTAGCGGGATGCAAATGTCAAAATCAATCCACTAGCTCGAAACATCCGCCTCCTGCGGCACGACATCGACCTCGGCATGCAGCTTCTGGCGACCGCCGCCGCGAAAGACGCCGTCGAGCGGGGCGACGTCGGCATAATCACGGCCCATCGCGGTCAGGATATGGCTGTCGCCGGCAAGGCAGTCGTTGGTCGGGTCGAAGCCGACCCATCCGAGGCTGTCCCCGCACCACAGGTGGACCCAGGCGTGCATCGCGTCGGCACCGACGAGCCGCGGCTGGCCCTTGGGCGGAACGGTGCGCAGATAGCCGCTGACATAGGCCGCCGGGATGCCCTGCGCGCGCGCGGCGACGATCATCACATGCGCGAAGTCCTGGCAGACACCGTGGCGCGCGCGAAACGCCTCGACCGGCGGGGTGCGGGTGTCGGTCGCGCCCGCCTCGTAGCGGAACTGGCGGTGGATCGCCGCCATCAGCGCGCGCCCCGCGGCGATGACCGGGCGGTCGTCGGGAAACCATCCGCGCGCCCAGACGGCGATTTCGGGCGCGGGGCGGGCGATGTTCGAGGCGAAGAGATAGCGGCAGGGGCTTGTCGCATCGAGGCTGGTGTCGGCGATGGCGCGGGCGCGGATTTCGGCGATCGTCGGCGAATCGGTGGTGACGATCGCCGGCGGTGCGACCTCGATCTCGATCCGCGCCTCGATGCGCAGCGTCGTGATCGCGCCGGCCAGCGCCAGCCGGCTGGTGTTGACGACATGGGGGCCGGCCTCCTCGCGGATCGAGGCGGGCTCGGGCTCGATCGCGAGGCGAAAGGAAAGCAGCCGCTGCCCCGGCCACTGCGCCGGGCGCAGCCGCAGGTTGAAGCAGGCGAAACTGACCGGCGCGGCATAGTCCACCTCGGTCAGGTTGCGGATCGCATATCTCATCCGAGCAAAGTGCCCGCGGTGCTGCTCGCCTGGCGTTCCACCGGCAGGAAGTAGCGTTCGGAGATCGCCTCGGACAGCGCGTAAAGCCCGCCGCGCGCGGTGTGCAGCGCGGCGGTGTCGAGCGTTGCGACCGCGCGCCCGCGCAGCGGCGCGACCAGGGCCAGCGCGGCGCGCAGCGGCGCCTCGGGCATGCCGTCGTCGGCGAGCGCGGGCAGCGCCGCGAGATGGCGTGCCAATTCCTCGAGCTGGAACATCAGCGAGCGCGGATTGTCCGGATCGAGCAGCACCAGATCATAGACCGGATCACGCGCGGCGGTGGCGAGATAACGCGCGCGATAGACGATCTGGCTGTCGCACAGGTCGAGCAGCAGCCCCATCGCCTCGGCCTCGTCGGGGGCGTTGGCAAGGTGGCCGACCATGTCGATCGTCACCAGCGCGCGTTCGAGCCGCCGGCCGATATCGAGAAAGCGGAAGGCATCGTCGCGCACGACGTTCTCGGCAATCAGCCCCGACAGCGCGGCGAGGCGTTCGAGCAGATCCTTCACCGCGTTGCGCACCGCATCGGCATCGCCTTCGCCATGCGCAGGCGGGGCGCGGCGCGCGATCCGCCAGAAATCGCGGGCGAAGCGATCGCGCAGCGACTGGCCGACACGCTGGAGCGCGCGCACCAGCGTCGCCACCCCGCCGGGAAGTTCGTGCTCGGCAAGCGCGGCGCTGCACAGCATTTCGAGCGGGCCTTCGATCGCCTCGTCGGTCACCGCCCCCCAGTCGCGCAGCAGTTCGGCGAGATGGCGGCGAAGCTCGACATCGCGCCCGGCGCCGGCATCGGCCTCGATCGCGCTGCCCAGAATGCTGCGCAGCGCGCGCAGCACCGCCTCGGCGCGTTCGGCATAGCGGCCGAACCAGAACAGATTGTCGGCCGCCTGGCTGGCGAGCAGCCCGCCGCCGCGCCGCACCGCCGGGCTTGCCGCGACCGGGGCCTCGTGGCCTTCGGCGATCTCGTCGAGTACGCAGACATCGGCGGAAAAATCACCCTCGCCCATCAGCGAGGTCAAAAGCTCGCCCGAGGAGCACAGGCGGGCAAAGCCGCCCGGCATCACCCGCCAGGCGCCGGTCGCATCGCGGGCGAGGAAGGCGCGCAGCGTGAAGGGGCGCGGCGCGAGGTGCCAGCCGCCGTTCTCGCCGCCGACCAGCACCGGCGAGGTCGAGAGATGGACCTCCTCCTGCGCGCAGTAATCCATCGGCCGGCGCGCCACCGCCGCGAGCAGCGCCGCGCGCGCGGGGCCGCGAAAGCCGCTGCCGGCGTGCATCGCGCCGCCCTCGATGCCCTCGACCTCGTCACCGAAGGCGGCGCCGACGAGCAGCTGGTCGAGCCGGGCCAGCGCCTCGTCGCGTTCGCGCGTCTGTCCGCACCACCAGGTCGCGACATTGGGGAGGCGCAGCGGCTCGCCGAGCAGCACCGGCGCGAGCCGCGGCAGGAAGGCGGCGAAGGCGCGCGCCTCCAGCACCTCGACCCCCGGCCAGTTGGCCATGACGAGGCCACCGCGCGCCCAGGCGGCGAAGAGATCGGGAACCCCGATCGCCGAGCGCGCATCGAAAGCCAGCGGATCGAGCGCGGGCGTGTCGATCCATCGCCACAGTGCGTCGATCCGCTTCGGCCCGGCGATGGTGCGCACGAACAGCCGCTCGTCGATGACGGTGAGATCGCGGCCCTCGACCAGAGGCAGGCCGAGATAGCGCGCGAGATGCGCCTGCTCGGGATAGGACTGGTTGAAGCGGCCCGGGGTGAGCAGCGCCACCCGCGGCCGTTCGCGCAGGCATTCGGCAGCGATCCCGCCGCGCAGCGCGGTGAAGAAGGCGGCGAGCCGGCGCGTGCCGAGGCTGGCGAGCAGCGGCCCGGTGGTGCGCGTGAGCGCGAGCCGGTTTTCGAGCGCATAGCCGATCCCCGTCGCCAGCCGCAGCCGGTCGGCCAGCACCCGCCACTGCCCGCCCGGCCCGCGCGCGAGATCGAAGGCGCAGACGTGGAGATAACGCCCGCCCGGCGGGGCAAGCCCGACCATGCGCGGCGCGAAATAGCGCCCACCGGCAATCGCCGCGGCGGGCAGGTGGCCGTTTGCGACCAGCTTCTGGCCGCCGTAGATATCGGCGGCGAGCGCTTCGAGCAGTTGCGCGCGCTGGATGAGCCCGGCTTCGATCTCCGCCCATTCGGCCGCGCCGATGAGCAGCGGCATCGGCCCCAGCGGCCAGCTGCGTTCTTCCTCGTCGCCGGCGAGGCGGAAGGTGAGGCCGAGGTCCTGGATCTGGCGCGCCACCTGCTCGGCAAGCGTGCCGAGCCCGTCATGGGTCAGCGCCGCGAGCCCGTCGGCCATCGCCGCCCATTTCGCCGCCATGGCGGGGTCGGCCTCGCGACACAGATCGGCGCTCGGGCAGCTTGCCCGATAGCTGTCCATGCGCAGCGCGGCGGCGGCCATCGCGCCTCAGCCGGTCCCGGCCGGACGGCGCAGGTCGAGCGTCATCGGGAATTCGCCCTGCGGTTCTGTCGGCGGGATCGGCTGCGGCCCGGGTGAATGGCCATGCGCCTGGAAGCGCGAGAGGCGCCGCGATTCGGCCTCATAGGCATTGACCGGCACATCGTCGTAGGACCGACCGCCGGGATGCGCGACATGATAGACGCAGCCGCCGAGCGAGCGCAGGTTCCAGGAATCGAGGATGTCGAAGGTGAGCGGCGCCTGCGCCGGCAGCAGCGGATGCAGGCAATTGGCCGGAAACCACGCCTTGTATCGTACCCCGCCGACACCTTCCCCGGCCTGGTCGGTGGGATGCATCGGCACGCGCCGGCCGTTGCAGGTGATGATGTGGCGCCCGGGGACGAGCCCGGTCGCGCGCAGTTGCAGCCGCTCGGTCGAGCTGTCGACATAGCGCACCGTCCCGCCGATCGCCCCGGTTTCGCCGAGCACGTTCCACGGTTCGAGCGCATGGCTGACCTCTAGCGTCACCCCGCCGCCGGTGACGCTGCCATGCACCGGAAAGCGGAACTGGCGCTGCGCCTCGAACCACTGCGGATCGAAGCGATAGCCGGCGACGGCAAGATCACCGAGCACTTCGAGGAAATCCGCCCAGACGAAATGCGGCAGCATGAAGCGATCGTGCAGCGCGGTTCCCCAGCGCACGAGCCCGCCATCGAGCGGCGCGGTCCAGAACATCGCGGTGAGCGCGCGCAGCAGCAATTGCTGGGCAAGGCTCATCCGCGCCTCGGGTGGCATCTCGAAGCCGCGGAATTCGACGAGGCCGAGCCGGCCGGTCGGGCCATCGGGCGAGAACAGCTTGTCGATGCAGATTTCGGTGCGGTGGGTGTTGCCGGTGACATCGACGAGAAGATTGCGGAACAGCCTGTCCACCACCCAGGGGCGCGGCGGCTCGCCGTCCGGCCCCGGCACCTGCGCCAGCGCGATTTCGAGTTCGTAAAGGCTCTCGTGCCGCGCCTCGTCGATCCGCGGCGCCTGGCTGGTGGGGCCGATGAACAGCCCCGAGAACAGATAGCTGAGCGCCGGGTGGCGTTGCCAGTAGATGACGAAGCTCTTGAGAAGGTCAGGGCGGCGGATGAACGGCGAATCGAGCAGCATGCCGCCGCCAAGGACGATGTGATTGCCACCACCGGTGCCGACCGGGCGGCCATCGACCATGAACTTGTCGGCGGTCAGCCCCTCGGCCCGCGCGGTTTCATACAGCGTCTCGGTGATGCGTACCGCCTCGCGCCAACTGGCCGCGGGCTGGATGTTGACCTCGATGACCCCGGGATCGGGGGTGATCTTGAGCACCATCAGCCGCGGATCGGGCGGCGGCGGATAACCTTCAATGCGGATCGGCGTGCGCGTTTCCTCGGCCGCCGCTTCCACCGCGGCGATGAGTTCGAGATAATCGTCGAGCGATTCGACCGGCGGGATGAACACCGCGAGATGGCCGTCCTGCGGCTCGACGGTCATCGCCGTGCGGACCGCGCCTTCGATGCGGATCTGCTCGATGCGCTGCTGCGCGCGCACCTCGGGCGCGGCGACGGCTTCGCTGCGTTGTGCCCGCGCCTCGCGGCTCTGGCTGGCGCGTTCGGTGACCTGCGCGCGGAAATCGGCGAGCGGGGCGCGCGGCTCGGCGGTGTCGCGCGGATGGATATAGGGATAATCGGACGGCGGCACGAAGGGCAGCGTGCCGAGCGGCAGCCGATAGCCGAGCGCCGAATCACCCGGCACCGCGCAGAGCACTCCGCGCCGCACCTGCCAGCTTTCGCTTTTCCAGCGCGGCGTGGCAGCGGCTTCGGCGTTCCAGCGCTGGACGGGCAGAACATAGCCCACCGGCCGCGTCAGTCCGCGGGTGAAGGTGCGCATGAAGCGCGCGCGTTCCTCGGGGTCCTCGAGCTTGGGGTCGGTCGGGCTGGTGTTGGCGGGAAGCTGCGCTTCCTTGACGATCCACTCGACCGCATCTTCGTAGACCGGCTGGACGTAAGCGCTATCGAGCCCCAGCCGCGCCGCGGTCGCACCGAGGAAGGCTTCGGCGCGCTCGATCGCGATCGCCGATTGCGGCGGCGTTTCGCCGGGCAGGCGCTCACCCGCGATCAGCGCGGCGTCGCGCCAGATCGGCACCCCGTCCTTGCGCCAGTAGATCGCATAGCCCCAGCGCGGCAGGCTTTCGCCCGGATACCATTTGCCCTGGCCGTGATGGAGCAGCGACCCCGGCGCGAAGGCGCCGCGCAGCTTGCGGATGAGCCGGTCGGCATAGGCGGCCTTGGTCGGCCCCGTCGCCTCGCCGTTCCATTCGGGGGCGTCCCAGTCGCTTGCGGCGATGAAGGTCGGCTCGCCGCCCATCGTCAGCCGCACGTCGCCTGCGGCCAGATCGGCATCGACCCGGTCGCCCAGCGCCAGCAGCGCTTCCCAACGCGTGTCGGTGAAGGGCTTGGTGATTCGCACCGCCTCGGCGATGCGGGTGACGCTCATCTCGAAATGGAAATCGACCTCGGCGGGCTCGGCCATTCCGGAAACCGGCGCCGCCGAGCGGTAATGCGGGGTCGCGGCCAGCGGGATATGGCCTTCGCCGGCGAACAGCCCCGAGGTCGGATCGAGCCCGACCCAGCCGGCGCCGGGCAGATAGACCTCGGTCCAGGCGTGAAGGTCGGTGAAGTCGGCCTCGGGCCCCTTCGGCCCGTCCACCGGCTCGATGTCGGCCTTCATCTGGATGAGATAGCCCGAAACGAAGCGCGCCGCATAGCCCATGTGGCGCAGCAACTGCACCTGCAACCAGGCGCTGTCGCGGCACGAGCCGCTGGCGTTCGCCAGTGTTTCTTCGGGTTCCTGCACCCCCGGCTCCATGCGGATGACATAGCGCACGAGGCCTTGCAGCCGCTGGTTCATCGCCACGAGAAAATCGATCGAGCGCCCGGCAAAGCCCGCCAGTTCGCCGACCAGCGCGGCAAAGCGCGGCCCCTGCGGCTCGGTCTCGAAATAGGCGGAGAGGTCCTCGTTCAGCGCCGCGTCGTATTGGAACGGCACTTCCTCGGCATAGGGATCGACGAAGAAGTCGAAGGGATTGATCACCGCCATGTCGGCCAGCAGATCGACCTCGATCGCGAAATGATCGACCGGCTCGGGGAATACCAGCCGCGCCTGCCAGTTGCCGTGCGGATCCTGCTGCCAGTTGAGGAAGTGATTCGCCGGGCTGATCTTCAGCGAATAATTGGGCACCGCGGTGCGGCTGTGCGGCGCCGGGCGCAGCCGCACCACCTGGGGGCCAAGGCTGATCGGCCGGTCATAGCGATAGCGGGTGAGGTGATGCAGCGCGGCGGTGATCATCGGTCAAATCTGCGCCGGAAACTGCTGCGCTGCAACATGCAACCGCCGAATTGTGGAGATCGCCGCATTCTCGCACCCGCCACGGCTGGCGGTCCCGGCCGGGGGGGGGCGGGTCCGGCAGGCCGACGCCCCTGCGGCCATGGGCGTCACCAAGGGTTGCAATCAGGATGTCTTTGGTCTTAACCCACCATTAAACATATGATATTTGATAGTTAATTCTATATGACACGATTTTGCTTCTGTTACGGGGCGGGCATGACAGCCTGATTGGGAGGGCTGCCTGTGTATCGCGGTTGACCACAGATCATGGAGGTGTCCGCGGTTAAATGGACTCAATTTTGGCAACGGTTGCCTGCGCCAGTGTGACCCTCGGATCAGATTTCGCTTCGCCGAGCAATGTCCCGCACCCCGCCGGGGTGATTCTCGACCTCGCCGGCTAACCGATCACCAACATGAACCAGGCCTATTCGGTGAGTTTTGTCGCCGGCGTGGCCAACACCGCGATCACCTTCGCCTTCCGCCACGATCCGTCGTTCGAAACCTTCACCGATGTCGTGGTTGCCGATGTGACCAATCCGGGTGGCAATCTGATCCTGAACGGCAATTTTGCGTCGGGCACGGTCGGCACCAGCAATGCGACCGATTGGACCTATGCCAATGTCTATGGCGCGAATGCCGGCGGCACGGTCCGGGTCGCGCCAGCTTGCGCGGGTGGCAATGCGACGTGCCGGTTTGACGGCGCGGTGCAGGCCTATGCCCACTGCCGGCAATGTTCCCGAGCCGGCCGCTGGCTGGCGCGCTGGCGCCGTTATGCCCTTGGCGGGCGCCGCCGATAGCTTAGCGCTTCGGCAACATGAATCCGCGTCACCGCCTCTGCCCCCGCGAGATCGGCGATGGTGCGCGCGACGCGGCGCAGGCGGGTGAAGCCGCGCACGGTGAGGTTCATTGCATCGACCGCCTGGAGCAGCAGTTGGTGCCCGGCCGCATCGGGGGTGGCGTGGGCATCGAGCAGTTCGCCGTCGAGTTCGGCATTGCTGCGCGCCCGCGTCCCGGCGAGGCGCGCGGTCTGGATCGCGCGGGCGGCGGCAACCCGTGCCGCGACTTCGGCAGAGCCTTCGGCGGGCAAGGGGAGGGCGAGGTCGCGCGCGCTGACCGGATCGACCTCGACATGAAGGTCGATGCGGTCGAGCAGCGGTCCTGAAACCCGGCCCTGATAATCGGCGGCGCAGCGCGGCGCGCGGCTGCACGCCAGCGCGGCATCGCCCAGATGGCCACAGCGGCACGGGTTCATCGCGGTGACAAGCTGGACGCGCGCGGGATAGGTGACATGCGCATTGGCGCGCGCCACCGTGACCTCGCCCGTCTCGAGCGGCTGGCGCAGCGAATCGAGCACCGCGCGCTGGAATTCGGGAAGCTCGTCGAGGAACAACACGCCAAGATGCGCCATGCTGACCTCGCCCGGGCGGACGCGCAGTCCGCCGCCGGTCATCGCCGCCATCGAGGCCGAATGATGCGGGCTGCGGAACGGGCGGTTGCGGCTGATGCGCCCGCCCTCGAGCGTGCCCGCGACCGAGGCGACCATCGAGACCTCGAGCGCCTCGGCCGCGCTCAGCTCGGGAAGGATGCCGGGCAGGCAGGCCGCCATCAGCGATTTGCCCGCGCCCGGCGGGCCGATCATCAGCAGGTTGTGCCCGCCGGCAGCGGCGATCTCGAGCGCGCGCTTGGCGGACTCCTGGCCCTTCACCTGGCGCAGATCGGGGCCGGGCGCGGGCGGATCGGCGGCGCCCGGCTCGGCTTCGGGCAGCACCTGCACCCCCTTCAGATGGTTGAGCAGGCTGACGAGATCGGGCGCGGCGATCACCGGCACCCCGCTTGCCCAGCGCGCTTCCGGCCCCTGCGCCGCCGGGCAGATCAGTCCGCGATCGAGACCGCCCGCATGAATCGCGGCGAGCAGCACCCCGGGCGAGGCGACGATGCGCCCGTCGAGCGCCAGTTCACCCACCGCGAGGTGATCGCCAAGCTGCTCGGCATCGGTCACCCCCATCGCGGCGAGCAGCGCGAGCGCGATGGGAAGGTCGTAATGCGCGCCCTCCTTGGGCAGGTCGGCGGGCGAAAGATTGACCGTGATCCGCTTGGGCGGCAGCGCCAGGCCCATGCTCGCCAGCGCCGCCTGCACACGGGCCCGGCTTTCATTGACCGCCTTGTCGGGCAGGCCGACCACCGAAAAGCCCGGCAACCCCGGGGCAATCTGGCACTGCACCTCGACGCTGCGCGCCTCCAGCCCCAGATAGGCAACCGTCATCACCAGCGCGACCAAGCCTTGCCCCCCGAATTGCCTCGACAGAATGCATAGCCTGCGACAGCGCCCTGTCGAGCCGGTGATGTCGGTCGGGCGATTCGGCCACGGCCATGGCGCTTGCCTCGCATGGTTGACTTCGCCGGCGCGCTTGCGTAACGGGCGCGCTTTCCCGGGGCGCTGCTGATGGTGGCGCTGTTCCCGCGCCGGCAACGGCGCGCCGTCCTTCGAGGTACCCATGAAGCGCACCTTCCAGCCCAGCCGCCTCGTCCGCGCTCGCCGCCACGGGTTCCGCGCGCGCATGGCCACCGTCGGTGGCCGCAAGGTGCTGCGTGCCCGCCGCGCCCGCGGCCGCAAGAAGCTTTCGGCCTGAGCGTCACACCCGCGCCGGCCGGGGGCGGGACGCCGGGCGCAGGTTCATCCTTCACCGTGCTGCGGCGCCGCGCCGATTTCGTCGCGGCCAATCGCGGCCTGCGCGTCTCGCGGCCCGGGCTGGTGCTGCTGGTGCGGGCCAATGCCGGCGCCGGGATGCGCGCGGGCATCACCGTGACCAAGCGCATCGGCCATGCGGTGGTGCGCAATCGCATGAAGCGCCGCTTTCGGGCGCTGCTGCGCGAGATACTGCCGGTTCACGGGCTTGCCGGCCACGATCATGTGGTGATCGGCCGCGAGGGCGGAATCGAACGCGATTTCAATGTCCTGCGCGACGAATTGATCGCGGCGCTGGCGCGCGCCGCCGCGGGCAGGGGCGATCCGCCGCGCCGCCCGCGTGACGGCAGCCGGCGGTGAACCGTCTGCTGATCGCGCTGGCGCGGCTGTGGCAGCTTGGCCCTTCGCGGGTGCTGCCGCCGCGCTGCCGCTATGCGCCGTCATGCTCTGAATATGCAATCGAGGCGCTGCGGCGGCACGGCACGATTAAGGGTGGCTGGCTGACGGTGAAGCGTCTATTGCGCTGCCACCCGTGGGGGGGGCACGGCTACGATCCCGTGCCTTGACGCGGTGCCCGAGCGGAATGCGAACAGGAATCCCGGCGTGAAGAATCAGCAGAACATGATCCAGATGCTCCTGTTGATGGGGCTGCTGCTGATCGGCTGGGATCTGGCGATGCAGCACTTCTATCCGCAGACGCGCCACGCCGCGTCCGCGCCGATCACCGCCGCGCCGCCGGTTGCCAACACCGGCCCCGGAACCCCCGATCCGGAAAGCAGCACCAAGCCCAGCCGCGAAGGCGGGCTGGTCGCACCTGCCGATATCGCCGCCGAGGATGCCGCGCTGGCGGGCGATCTGACCCCCGCCGGCAGGGTGCCGATCGTCGCGCCGGGGCTTTCGGGCTCGATCGACCTCACCGGCGCGGTGATCGACGATCTTGTCACCAACCGCCACCGCACCAGCGTCGCCAGGGACAGCGGGCCCGAGCGCATCTTTTCACCCGCCGGCACGCCCGCGCAGCAATTCGCCCAGATCGGCTGGGTGAACGGCGGCGCCGCGCTGCCCAACGCCGGCACGAAATGGGCCGCGCCCGCCGGCGCGAAGCTCACCCCGCAGACCCCGGTGACGCTCAACTGGACCAATGGCACCGGCCAGAGCTTCGCCGAAACCTTCGCGATCGACCGCGACTACATGATCACCGTGACCGAAACGGTCACCAACCACGGCACGGCGCCGTTCGCCGCGCAGCCCTTCGCCTTCATCAACCGCACCGACCGCACGGCCAGCGTCGATAGCTGGACGATCCATTCCGGCCCGTTCGGCGCCTTCGACGGCAAGGTGCAGTTTTCGCCGAAATACAAGGACGTGTTCAAGGCGGGCGAGATCGCGCCCGATGGCCGGACCGACTGGCTGGGCTTCACCGACATCTATTGGATGAGCACGCTGATTCCCGACAAGGCGACGCCCGCCACCGGCAGCTTCCGCGCGCTTGGCGGCGGCCTCTATCGCGCCGATCTCATCTATCAGCCGTTCATCCTCGCCCCCGGCGAGAGCGCCTCGCGCACCACCCGCCTGTTCGCCGGCGCCAAGGAAGGCACGGTGCTCGACCGGTATGAGGATGCGGGCATCGCCCATTTCGGCCTCGCGATCGACTGGGGCTGGTTCCGCTGGTTCGAAAAGCCGATCTTCATGCTGCTGCGCGCGCTGTTCCACGCCACCGGCAATTTCGGCGTCGCCATCATCCTGCTGACCTGCCTCGTGCGCGGGGTGATGTTTCCGGTGGCGCAGCGCCAGTTCGCGAGCATGGCGGCAATGCGCGCGATCCAGCCCAAGCTGAAGGCGCTCCAGGAGCTGCACAAGGACGACCGTGCCAGGCTTCAGGAAGCGACCATGAAGCTCTACAAGGATGAAGGGGTGAACCCGCTTGCCGGGTGCCTGCCGATCTTCATCCAGATGCCGGTGTTCTTCGGGCTCTACAAGGTGCTGATGGTCTCGATCGAGATGCGCCACCAGCCCTTCGTGCTGTGGATCAGGGATCTGTCGGCGCCCGATCCGCTGCATATCCTCAATCTCTTCGGGCTGCTGCCGTTCGAGCCGCCCTCGATCCTGGGCATCGGCATATTGGGGCTGCTGCTCGGCATCACCATGTTCATGCAGTTCCGCCTGCAACCGCCCGCGGCCGATCCGGCGCAGCAGCAGGTGATGGCGATCATGCCGTGGATGATGATGTTCATCATGTCGCCCTTCGCCGCGGGGCTGCTGATCTACTGGATCACCACCAATCTCCTCGTCATCGCCCAGCAGACCTATCTCTATGCGAAGCATCCGCAGCTGCGCGCGCAGGCGGACAAGGCGGCGCAGGATGCTCGCCGCGCCGCCGCGCGCAACGCGAAGTGACCGACCAAGCCGGGGGCGATCTCGATGAACGCGCGCGCAAGCTGTTTGCCGGCCCCATCGCCTTTCTGAAGGGCGCGCCGACGATCGCCTTCCTGCCCGATCCGACGCTGCCCGAGATCGCCTTCGCCGGTCGCTCCAATGTCGGGAAATCGTCGCTGCTGAATGCGCTTGCCGGTCGTTCGGGTCTGGCGCGCACCTCGGTCACGCCCGGCCGCACGCAGGAGCTCAATTTCTTCGAGGTGGGGGCGCCCGCCGCACTGCGCCTCGTCGACATGCCGGGCTATGGCTATGCCAAGGCGCCGCCCGCGGTCGTGGCGCAATGGCGCCGCACGCTGCGCGACTTCCTGCGCGGGCGTCTGGTGCTGAAGCGGGCGCTGCTGCTGATCGATGCCCGCCACGGCATCAAGCCGGTCGATGCCGAGATGATGGCGATGCTCGACCAGGCCGCGGTCGGCTACCGGCTGGTGCTCACCAAGGCCGACAAGCCGCGCGCGAGCGAGCTTGCCGCGATCGAAGCGGCGACCGCCGCCGAGGCGCGGCGCCATCCCGCGGCCTTTCCGCAGGTCGAGGTGACCTCGGCCGAGACAGGGCTTGGCATCGCGGCGCTGCGCGCGGCGATTGTGGGTGACGCCGAGAATTAATCGTAGCGATCCCCGGCCATCGCATCTTCCGCCAGATCGGAAAAGCGCGTGATCCGCGATTCGAATCGCAGCCTGACCGTGCCGATCGAGCCGTGCCGCTGCTTGGCGACGATCAGTTCGGCAAGCCCATGGATGCGCTCCATTTCCTCGGCCCATTTGTTGTGCTTGTCGTGCACTGCCTGTGGATCGCTGGCGGTGGGTTGTTCGGGTTCGCGCAGATAATAATCGGGGCGATAGACGAACCACACCATGTCCGCGTCCTGTTCGATCGATCCCGATTCGCGCAGGTCCGAAAGCATCGGGCGCTTGTCCTCGCGGCTTTCGACCGCGCGCGAAAGCTGCGAAAGCGCGATCACCGGCACCGAGAGCTCCTTGGCCAGCGTCTTCAGCCCGCGGCTGATCTCGGAGATCTCGTTGACGCGGTTGTCGCTGGCGCGGCTCGTGCCCTGGAGCAGCTGGAGGTAATCGACGACGATGAGGCCGATGTCGTGGCGGCGCTTCAAGCGGCGGGCGCGGGTGCGCAGCGCGGCAATGGTGAGCGCGGGCGTATCGTCGATATAGAGCGGCAGTTCGGCGAGGCGCTGGCTCGCAAAGCTCAGCGCCTGGAAGTCGTCGCGGCTGATCTTGCCCATGCGCAGCGCGTCGCTGCTGATCCCGGACTGTTCGGCAAGGATGCGGGTGGCAAGCTGGTCGGCGCTCATTTCAAGGCTGAAGAAGGCGGTGGCGGCGCCGACCGAGGCCTTCGCCTCGATCCCGATCTGGCGGTCGTTGAGCAGCCGGTTGGCGGCATTGAAGGCGATATTGGTTGCCAGCGAGGTCTTGCCCATGCCGGGGCGCCCGGCAAGGATGATGAGATCGGAATCGTGCAGCCCGCCGATTTTCTCGTTGATGCTGTTGAAGCCGCTGGTCTTGCCCGAGATATGCCCACCCGAATTGAGCGCCTTCTCGATCGCGGTGATCGCGACCCGGGTGGCGATGCCGAAGCTCTGCGCCTCGCTGCTGGTGCCGGCGCCCTCGGCCACGGTGTAAAGCGCGGCCTCGGCCGCCTCGATCTGCTCGTGCGGGGCAACACTTTCGCTGGTGTCCATCGCCCGGGTCACAAGCTCGCGCCCGACGCTGACCAGTTCGCGCAAGAGCGCCAGATCGTAGATCTGTTCGGCCAGCGCGCGCGGCGCGAGCAGCCCCTGGCCATCGGCGGTGAGGCGGGCGAGATAGGTCGTGCCGCCCAGTTCCTTCAACGCTTCGTCGGCCTCGAAATAGGGCTTGAGCGTCACCGGCGTCACCACCGCCTTGCGGTCGAGCAGATGGATCACGCGTGCGAAGATGCGGGCGTGCACCGGCTCGAAGAAATGCCCCTCGGCCAGCGGCACGCCCAGCTCTTCGAGCACGCGGTTGTCGATCAGCACCGCGCCCAGAAAGGCGGCCTCCGCCTCGACATTGGCGGGAAGCGTGCGGGCGGCGGCGCTGTCATCGGGGCGCAGGAGGATCGGTTCGGGCATGGGCGACCGTCCATGCGCTTCGCCCCGGCCGCTGGCAATGGTGCGGCGCCGCTGGCGGCTTGTGGATATCGGTGACAGCGCGTGGTTTGCAGTCAAGATATTGATATAAAAAATAATATATAGCTGGGGACGCGGTATCGCCGTGCAATCGCGACACACTTGCCCGGCGATGGCGCATTTGCGAAGAGGGCGGCCGATGGTCGACCCCCGCATCTCGCATATCGCACTCGACGAGGCGACGATCCTGTGGCGCAACGCCGACATCGAGCAGGAGCGGCGGATCGCGATCTTCGATCTCATCGAGGAGAACAGCTTCCGCCCGCTGCGCGCCAGCGCCGCCGGCCATGGCGGGCCGTATCGGCTGCGGCTTTCGGTCAGCGATGGCCGGCTGGTCATGGAGATCGCCGACGAACAGCAGCAGCTGATCGAAACGCTGGTGCTCGGCCTCGGTCGCTTCCGCCGCCCGATCCGCGATTATTTCGCGGTCTGCGATTCCTATTACCAGGCGATCCGCAAGGCGAGCGCGGCCGAGATCGAGACGATCGACATGGCCCGCCGCGGCATTCACAACCACGCCGCCGAACTGCTGCTCGAACGGCTGGACGGCAAGGTGGAGACCGATTTCGCGACCGCGCGGCGCCTGTTCACGCTGATCTGCGTGCTGCATATCCGGGGTTGAACGATGGCGCGCAGGGCAGCAAGACATGGGCGGGGCAGGGCGTGGGTGCGGCTGGCGGCGGCGCTGGTGCTGGTGGCGATCGTCGGCGGCACCGCGCTGTGGTGGCATCTGCGCCACTGGCAGCCGTCGCGCGCGGCATTCCCGCTCCAGGGGGTGGAGGCGGGCAGCGCCGATGGCGCGGTGGACTGGAAGGCGCTGAAAGCGATCGGCGCGAATTTCGCCTATCTCGATGCCAGCGCCGGCTCCTTCGCGCGTGATCCCGATTTCACCGCCAATCTCGATGATGCCCGCGCCGCCGGGCTCCAGCTCGGCGCGGTTCACCGCTATGACCCCTGCGAGCCCGCCGATCACCAGGCGGCCAACTTCGTCACCGTGGTGCCGCGCGACGCCAGGATGCTGCCGCCCGCGGTGGACCTCGACAAGCTGGCCGACGGCTGCCCGACGCGCGTGTCGGACGCGAGCGTCGAAAGCGAGCTGATGACCTTCCTCAACGAGATCGAGACGCATACCGGCAAGGCCTCGATCCTCAAGATCAGCCGGCGGTTCGAGCGTCGCTATCACATCGCCGCCGCCATCGACCGCAATCTCTGGCTGGTCCAGACCCGCTTCCAGCCCGATTACGCCGGGCGGCCGTGGACGCTGTGGACGGCGAACACCGCGCTTTCGACCACCGCCAGCGACGCGCCGCTGCGCTGGGTGGTCGTCCAGCCGTGACCGCGCCCGGCCCCGAGCCCGAGGCATTGCTCGCCGCCGCGCAAGCGGCCGCGCGCCACGCCTATGCGCCCTATTCGCATTTCGCGGTCGGCGCCGCGCTCGGCTTTGCCGATGGCGCGATCGTCACCGGCGCCAATGTCGAGAACGCGAGCTACGGGCTGTCGCTCTGCGCCGAGGCGGTGGCGGTGGCCAAAGCCATGGCCGAGGGGCGGCGCGGCGGGCTCACCGCCCTCGCGGTGGTGAACCGCGGCCGGCCGATCAGCCCCTGCGGGCGCTGCCGCCAGCTGCTCAGCGAACTCGCCGGGCTCGACGGCCGCGATCCGCTGGTTGCGGGCGGAATGGGCAAGGAGATACGGTTGTCACGATTGCTCCCGCAGGCGTTCGGCCCCGGTCAGCTTGCCGGGCCGGATTTGGAAGAAGGCGATGGTTCCGGGGATCCATCGCCCCGGAACCGATAATCGTCGCGCGTGCGGGATGCCGGGCGCGGTCCGGCGGTCGGCGGTGTGCTCCCAAGCCGCCAGGTGCTTCCGGCTGACTTGAAACGGCCCTATTGAAACGCGTAGGTGGTCAGCGCCGCGCCGTTGACATTGTTCGCGGCGTTGCCACCGTTGCCGCCGATGAGATTGTTGCCGGCGGTGAAGAAATTGCCCGTTCCCGAAACGATCTGATTGTTGATCCCGAACTGGCCGTTGTTGGTAACCAGCACCGCGCTGATCGCGACCGTCGTCGAGCCGGTGCCGTTGGTGTTGCCGACGCCGATGCCGATGTTGCCGTTATGCGCGGCCTCCGCGGAATCGAAGATCACCCCCATGTCCGCGCCGCCGGGATTGGCGAGGGCGAAGCCGTACAGGCTGTTCTGGCTGGCGCTCGATCGCCTGATGGTGGCGTGGAGCCCACCACCGCTGGCGTTAGCCGCGGCGAAGGTGAAACCTGTATTGTTGCGGTTGGCGGTCACATTGTCGATCACCATGCTGACCGACGGCGTCGCGGCCGGCAACTGGCTGTTCTGGGCGGTGGCGAGCGGATAGTAGAGCAGACCGCTGGCCTGGTTCTGGGGGTTCACGTTATCATCGAGATGGCTGTCGCGAATTTCGACGTTCACATGGTTTGTGGCGATGGCGAAAATTGCGATGCCGGCGGTGGTGAAATTGCGCGCGGTGCAGTTCTGGATGACGAGGCCGCCGCCGGTCACATAATTGACCCCTATTCCGCCCTGGCCCAACCCGTCCAGGGTCAACCCGTGCAGCAACACGATGTCGCCCGGGTTGGCATGGACGGTGATCGCGCTGCCCGAGGTGGGCGTGATTCCGGCGGTGCCGGAGCCATCGTTGACGATCGAGACGGCTTTTGTGATCGTCAGCACGCCGTAGCCGCCGGGATCGAGCACGTCGATCTCGCCACCGGCGATGACATGGTCGTGGGCATATTGGAAGGTACGGCATGGCGCGCTGGCGGCGCCGCAACTGCCCGAATCCACGCCTTTCGCGACCGAGACCCAGGCTTTGGTGACCGCCTGCGCGCGGACCGCGCTGCCCGATCCCAACAACGCGATACCCGCCAGAAAGCCGGCCATCATCGATCTGTGCGCCATATATTCTCTCCCCCCTGCCAAAACGATTGCATTATCGAATTTCCTGCCGAACCCGTCAATTCGGAAACGCCCTCGTTGCCCGGCTTGCAAGCACCTGGCGACAAGGCGCGGCGAAACCATCGGGCGTAACAACGCGGCGAATGGAAACGTGAGCGGCGAAGATCTCATTATCTTATTCACGAATGCCATTAACCATAATCATTTTGGCTGCGCGTAACGCCATATTAGCCTTCGCGAGGGCATGAATGCGGCTTCCATGGCCGCCCGAAACCTCCCGTCCAGGTCCGACCTGCCGCTGATCGCGCCCCGTCCGCCACGGCTCAGCGCGATGGGCGATGGCCTGCGCGCGATCGAGGCGCGCGGTATCTTCAGCAACGGTGGCCCGGTGGTGCGCGGCTTCGAGGCCGAGGCGCGCGCGCGGCTGTTCGGCGGGGCAGGCGATTGCCTTGCGGTCACCAATGCGACGCTGGGGCTGATGATCGCGCTGCGCCAGGCAACCGCGCACCGCCCGGGAGGGTTGGCGCTGATGCCGGCGCTGACCTTCGCCGCGACCGCGCAGGCGGCGATGTGGGCCGGGCTGACCCCGCTCGTCTGCGACATCGATCGCGCGCGCTGGATCGCCGATCCCGACCACGAGGAAGCGCTGCTCGCGCGGCACGGCGCCGCCGTCTCGGCGATCGTCCCCTATGCGACCTTCGGCCATCCGCTCGACCTTGATCGCTATGCCGCGCTGGCCGAAAGGCATGGCGTCGCGGTGGTGATCGATGCCGCCGCCTCGCTGGGCTGCACGGGCGAGGACGGGCGCAATTTCGGCGCCGGCGCGCCCTTCGCGGTGGTCTATTCGATGCATGCCACCAAGACCTTCGCCACCGGCGAGGGCGGGCTGATCCATAGCGGCGATCGCGGTCTGGTGGCGGCGCTGCGCCAGATGAGCAATTTCGGCTTCGACGGTGACCGGCGCGCGCAGGTGCTGGGGATCAACGCCAAGCTGCCCGAGATCGCCGGGCTGATGGCGCTCGCCAAGCTCGACGAGCTGGAGGCGGTTGCCGCGCATCGCGCCGTGCTCGCCGACGCCTGGCGCGCCCTGCTGCCCGCCTGCGGGGCGCAGAGCGCGGCACCCGGCCGACAGACCTATCAGTTCTGGTCGGCGCTGCTGCCGCGCGAAATGGCGCCGCACCGCGCCGCGATCATCGCCCGGCTCGCTGACGAAGGCATCGGCGCGGGCCAGTATTTCAGCCCGCATCTTGGCGAGCAGCCGTTTCTCCAGTCGGGCGCGTGGATCGAACCCACCCCGGTTGCCGATGATATCGCGGCCCGGCTTTTGTCGCTGCCGATCACCGACGGCATGGCGATCGCCGATGTCGAACGCGCCTGCGCCGCGCTTGGCGCGGCGATCGCCGGGCTGCGCCCCGATCGGGCGCGCCGCGCCGCGAGGGTCGCGCGGCCGCCGCAGGTCGAGACCGCGCTGATCGGCGGCGGTCCGGCCGGCACCGCGGTGCTGACCGCGCTCAGCAAGCACGGGCGGCTTGAGGAATGCGCGCGGCGCGGCCTTGCGATCATCGAGCGCGACGACCGGCTCGGCCGGGGCGCGCTTGGCACTTATGCGGTCCGCTCCGACACCACCGCCGAAACCTTCCTCAGCGCGGTTCGCGACCATCCGCAGGCCGCGCTCGCCGCGCTCGCCGGGCATCGCGCTGCGCAGGCCCTCGCCGCGCATGCCGATGCGCCCGGCGCGCCGCTCGTCGAGGCGGGCGCCTTTGTCGAGGCGACCGGCGAGCGGCTCGGGCGGATCGTCGCTTGCGCCGGCGCGACGATGATGACCGGGCACCGCGCGATCGCCGCGCATCGCCTTGCCGGCGATCTGTGGCGCACCGTGACCGTCGATCGCGGCGGCGCCGAGCATGCGGTGATCTCTGCCAATATCGTAATCGCGACCGGCGGCTATCAGAGCCACGCCGATACCACGCGGCTGCGGGTCGCGGGCGCCCCGCTCGGCGCGCTTGCCGGCCCGCGGCTGATGCTGGCCGATGCAGTGATGCGGGTCGGCGGCCTTGCCGCGGTGCGCCAGCGCCTCGCGAGCCTGCCTGCGCCGCGCATCGTCGTCATCGGCGGCTCGACCAGCGCGATCGCCTCGGCCAACCTGCTGCTGACCGCGGCGCCGGCGCTGCCGCTGGGGCCGGGTGCGATCACCGTGCTCCATCGCCGCCCGCTGCGCCCCTTCTATCCCTCGCGCGAGGCGGCGCTTGCCGATGGCTTCGGCGATTTCACCGAGGAGGACATCTGCCCTGTCAGCGGCTTTGTCTATCGGCTCGGCGGGCTGCGGCTCGAATCGCGCGAACTCGTGCTGCGCATGCTCGGCATCGGCGGGCGCGTTCCCGAACCGCGGATCGCGCTCCATCGCCTCGCGGGCGAGGCCGATGCCGAGGCGCGGGCGCTGATTGCCGGCGCCGATCTCGTCATCGCCGCGACCGGCTATCGCCCGCATGCGCTGCCGCTTCACGATCTTTCCGGCGCGCGCATCGCGCTTGCCTGCGAGGGCGCCGAGCCGGGGCCGCTGGTCGATCGCCACTGCCGGGTGATCGATGCGCATGGCCAGCCGGTGCGCGGCGCCTGGGGCATCGGGCTTGCGGCGGGCTTCGTGCCCTGGGGCAGCCTCGGCGGCGAGCCGAGCTTTCGCGGCAAGGCCAACGGGCTGTGGCTGTGGCAGAACGATGTCGGGATGATGATCGGCGAAGCGCTGCTTTCAGCGCATGGCGGTGCGGGCAGCGCGGTGGCATGAGCGCGCCGGCGATCAGCGTGCTCGTGCCCGCCTACGACGGCGCGGCGCTGATCGGCGAGACCATCGCCAGCGTGCTGGCGCAGAGCGATCCCGATTTCGAGGTGATCGTCGTCGATGACTGCTCGCGCGATGACACGCTCGCGCGGCTGCGGGCGATCGGCGACCGGCGGCTGCGGGTCATCGCGGCCGAGCGCAATGGCGGGCCGGTCGCCGCGCGCAACCGCGCCTTCGCCGAGGCACGCGGGCGCTATATCGCCGGGCTCGACCAGGATGATCTGTGCCACCCGCAACGCTTCGCCGCGCAGCGCGCCTTCCTCGATGCGCATCCCGAGGTGGTGCTGGTGGCGAGCCAGGTCGACTATCGCGAAGGCAGCACGGTGCTGCCGCCGCGCGAGCCGCATCGCAGCGCGCCCGCGCTGATCGACTGGCAACTGCATTTCGGCAATCCGCTGGTCTGGTCCTCGGTGATGTTCCGCGCCGCGCCGGCGCGCGCTCTCGGCACATTCGAACGCGAGGAGCGGCTCTATGCCGAGGATTTTGATTTCTATCACCGGCTGGGCGCCCTTGGCGCGATCGCGCGGATCGACCAGCCGCTCCTGACCTATCGCATTCACGAAGGCGGCGCCTCGAAGCATTCGGCGGCACGGATGATCGCCAGCGCGACCGCGGTGCTCGCCGAGCGCTACCAGCCGGTGTTCGGGATCGAGGCCGATGACGCGGCGCGGCTGGTGGTCGGCCATTTCGCCAGCGGCAATCCGGTGCCCGACGCCGCGGTGCTCGCCCGGCTGGCGGGGACCGTCGCGCGCGTCCATGAGCATTTCCTTGCGACGCGCCCGCCCGATGCAGCCGCGCTCGCGCTCATCATGGGCGAATATTCGCGCCGCTGGTGGCAGGTCGCCACCGCCAGCGTGCGCGCCGGTCGCGTCCCGCTGCCGCTGGCGCTGGGTGCGCGCCCGAGCGGGGTGGCGCTGAGCGATGCCGGCGTGGTGCGCGCGGCAACCTCGGCGGTGCTGGGCCATTGCCGCGCGATGAAACGCCGGGCAGGGTGAATGCAGTCATTTACCTGCTATTATGGATATCATTTGTCGTGAGTGATGAGTTTTTATATAAATATATAAGATTAAAACTACGAAAAATCTTCGAGGCTTAATCTCTCCGTTTCTTCATCGTAGCTGAGAATTTCTGCGTAGCGACCCCAAGTTATTACTGTCCTCAGCGTCGTTTCGGCATATTCCTCGGACATATAGTCTTCGAGTTCGCTACGGAATCGATCGAGCGGGGCGATGTGGTTCGGGCGTTCGTTGAGCACGCGGCGGATGAGGCGGATCAGCGGCACATGTGCTTCGAGCCGCTCGGCAAAGAGCCGCTTGCGGTGGTCGGTGTCGGCCTCGGCGAACAGCCGGCCGCCGTCGGTGACGCGGATGGTGCCCGCTTCCATCTCGCCGAAGCGCAGCAACTGGATCAGTTCGGCGATCGGGAACAGCTCGTCCACTTCGAGCTGGAGGGCGCGCGCGATGTCCGAAAGTTCGACACGCGCGGGCGCGCCCGGCTGCGCCAGCGCTTCGAGCAGCCCTGCCATCTCGTTGGTCGAGACGTCGGGCAGCACCATGCCGATGCCTGTGCCGGGAATGCCCTCGATGGTCGGCGAATGCGGGTCCTGGCGCTTGGTCATCAGCGCGTAGATTTCGCCGACATGCTTGCGAAAGCCCGGATCGAGGCGGTTGCGCGGATGGGGCAGGCGGATGTCGATTTCGAGCGCGATCCGTCCGGGGTTGGGCGAAAGCACGATGACGCGGTCGCACATCAGCACCGCTTCCTCGATGTTGTGCGTCACCATCAACGCCGATTTGATCGGCAGCCGTCCTTCGATCCACAGGTCGATGAGGTCGGTGCGCAGCGTTTCGGCGGTGAGCACGTCGAGCGCCGAGAACGGCTCGTCGAGCAGCAGGATGTCGGGATGGACGACCAGCGCGCGGGCCAAGCCGACACGCTGGCGCATCCCGCCCGACAATTCCTTGGGATAGGCGGTCTCGAAACCGTCGAGGCCGATGAGGTCGATCGCCGAAAGCGCGCGCTCGCGCCGCACGGCGGCGGCGACGCCGATCGCCTCCAGCCCCAGCTCGACGTTCTCCATCACCGTCAGCCAGGGAAACAGCGCGAAGGTCTGGAAGACCATGGCAACGCCCGGCACCGGGCCGGTGACGGTGCCGCCACGGAACAGCACATCGCCCGAACTCGGCGCGATCAGCCCCGAGACGATGCGCAGGATCGTCGATTTGCCGCTGCCCGAGCGGCCGAGCAGGCCGACGATCTGGTTCTCGCGCAGCGACAGGTTGATCCCGTCGAGCACCAGAAGGTCGGAGGTGCCGCCCTTGCGATAGGCCTGCGTCACGTCGCGCAGGCGCAGCAGCGGTTCGGGCGCGGGGTCGAGCATCAGGATCTTCCTTGCTGGTCGGCTGGCTTGTCGGGTCAGTCGAAACGGAGCCGGCGGCCGGCATATTCGTAAAGCGGGCGCCAGAGCAGGCGGTTGGTGGCGATCACATAGGCCGACATCACCGCCACCCCCAGCACCACGCGCCGGTAATCGCCCAGCTTGGTGGCATCGGCGATATAGGCGCCAAGGCCGTGCGCATGAAGCCGGGTCGGACCCCAGTTGACCACCTCGGCAACGATGCTCGCGTTCCACGAGCCGCCCGAAGCGGTGATCGCGCCGGTGACGTAATAGGGGAAGATTCCCGGCAGCATGACCTTGGTCCACCAGCGCCGGCCCCTGATCCCGAAATTGGCCGAAACCTCGCGCAGATCGCCTGGAAACACGCTTGCCCCGGCGATGACGTTGAACAGGATGTACCACTGCGTGCCGAGGATCATCAGCGGGCTGAGCCAGATGTCGGCGCTGCCGTGCAGCCGCACGATCAGCACCACCGCGATCGGAAACAGCAGATTGGCGGGGAAGGCGGCGGCGAACTGCACCACGCTTTGCACGCGCCGCGCCCAGGACGGGCGCAGCCCGATCCACACGCCCACCGGCACCCACAGCAGCGATGCGAGCAGGATCAGCACCAGCACCCGCAGAAAGGTCAAGGCGCCGAGTTCGACCGCTTCGACGAGATCGGCAAGCCGCAGGCTGGTCGCAAGATAGCTCACCATCCGCCACAGCGACCAGCCGAGGCCCGCGGCGACCATCCCGTACCATACGATGTCGAAGGCAAGGTTGAGCTCGCGCGGGCGCGTCTGGCGGGTGACGCGCCGCGCGCGGCCCAGCCGCAAACCGGCGCCGAGATCGAGCAGCCGGCCCACGGGCGCGAGCAGCGCGCGCATGAGGCGCGTGCGCTGCACCAGCTTCAGCGCCCAGGGATCGTCGGGTGCCTCGGTCGCGGTCTGCTCGAACTTGAACTTGTCGGCCCAGGCGACGAGCGGGCGGAACAGCAGCTGGTCATAGGCGAGGATCACCGCCGTCATCGCGAGGATCGCCCAGGCAACGCCCCTCAGGTCGCGGGCATCGAGCGCGGCGGCGACATAGGAGCCGATGCCGGGCAAGGCGACGGTGTTCGAGCCGACCGAGATCGCTTCGGAGGCGACGACCATGAACCAGCCGCCCGACATCGACATCATCGCGTTCCACACGAGGCCCGGCATGCCCAGCGGCACTTCGAGCCGCCAGAAGCGCTGCCAGCTCGACAGCTGGAAATTGGTCGCCGCCTCCTCGAGGTCGCCGGGGACGGTGGTCAGCGCCTGGTAGAAGCTGAAGGCCATGTTCCAGGCCTGGCTGGTGAAGATGACGAAGACCGCGGCGAATTCGACCCCGAGCACGCTGCCGGGAAACAGCGCCATGAAGGCGGTGACGGTGAAGGTGAGGAAGCCCAGGATCGGCACCGATTGCAGGATGTCGAGCAGCGGGATCAGGATCTGGCCGGCGCGCGCGCTCTTCGCCGCAAGCGGCGCATAGGTGAAGGTGAACAGGATCGAGGCCATCATCGCCGCCGCCATGCGCATGACGGTGCGGACCGCATAGCCGGGCAGCGCCCAGGGCGACAGGCTGATGCTGGCGCGTTCGAGCGTGGCGATCGGCATCACCGTGCCATGCGCGCCATGCGCCACCGCCGCGAGCACGGCGATGATGAGCGCAAAGGCAAAGCCGTCCCACAGATTGGGCTGCGCGCGTTTGGCGATCAGGCCGACGGGCGAACTGATTTCGGTCACTGCGCCTGCCACTCCTTCGCCGCCGCCGGCTCTGGCTGCTTTGCAGCCGCAGCCCGGATTGGCAAGCCGCAGGCTGGGCTCGCGCCGCCGCGATCTCAACAGGGGCGGGTTGCGGTTTTGTGACAGGCTCCGGAGTGCGAGTGGCGGGCAATAGTCGTCTGGCGCGACTTGCGCCGGTCGGGCACGGATCAGTTCATCAGCAGGATCGAGATGCGCCGGTTGCGCGGGTCGCCCGGATTGTCGGCGATCAGCGGCTCGCGATCGGCCACCCCCTCGATGCGGCGGAAGCGCGCTTCGCCGAGGCCGTCGCGCATCAGCGCCTGGCGGGTGGCCTCGGCGCGGCCGGCCGAAAGCGACCAGTTGTTGAGCCCCGGCCCGCCGCGCCATTGCAGCGCATCGGTATGGCCGCGGATCGTGAGCCCGCCCGGCTCGCCGCGCACGGTGTCGGCGATCGCGCCGAGCAGCGCCGTGGCATCGGCGGTGAGCACCGTCGTGCCGAGCTCGAACATCGAGAAATCGGCGTCATCGACAAGGTCGATTCGTACCCCCTCGGAGGTGGGGACCAGCCGGACGACCGGCTTCAACTGGCGCAATTGCTCGCTCGCCGCCATCTTGGCTTCGAGCCGCTGGCGCATGTCGGTGACGCGGTGCAGCGCCGAGCCACCCTCCTTCGCGCCGCCGGTCGCATCGCGCGGGATGGTGATCGCCCTTGTCCCGGTCTGGCCGCCGCGATGCGGATAATTGTCGGCATCGGTGATCGACGAGCCGCCGAGCAGCCCGTTCGATCCCGCGCTTTCCTCCTTCATCTTGACCAGCGTCGGGGTGAAATAATCGGCGATGCCCTTGCGCTGCTTCTCGGTGGTCGCGCCGAGCAGCCAGAGCAGCAGGAAGAAGGCCATCATCGCGGTCACGAAATCGGCATAGGCGACCTTCCAGGCGCCGCCGTGATGGCCCGCGGCAACGACGGTGATCTTCCTGACGATGATCGGCGGCGGCGGCTCGTTGCGGCCGCGCTTCTGCGGGGCAGCCACCTATCGTCCCCGCAGCGCGTCGAGCAGTTCGGACAGGCCCGGGCGGACCTCATGGCCCAGCCCCGAGCGCGCGCTTTCGACAACCAGCGGCTGCGGCCAGCCGTGCAGGCTGGCGATGATCACCTGCTTGACCGCCTGGAAGATCTGCTCGTCGGCTTCGAGCACCTGCTTCAGCCGTCCGGCCATCGGCGAGACCATGCCATAGGCAAGCAGCACCCCCATGAAGGTGCCGACCAGCGCCGAGCCGATCATCGCGCCCAGGATCGCGGGCGGCTTGTCGATCGAGCCCATCGTCTTGACCACCCCCAGCACCGCGGCGACGATGCCGAGCGCGGGCAGCGCATCGGCAAGGTTCGACAGCGCGTGCTGCGGCTCGTGCATCTCGTGGAAATGGGTCTTCATCGCATGATCCATCACATCCTCGACCGCATGGACCTCGAGCGTGCCCGAGGAGACGACGATCAGGGTGAGCGTGTCGCAGATCAGCGCGATGAGCGGCGTGTCGGCCAGCAGCCGCGGATATTCGGCGAAGGCGGCCGAGGCGGCGGGGTTGGTGACATGCGGCTCCAGCGCCACCGCGCCCTCGCTGCGCAGCATCTTCATCAGCCGGCTGGTGAGCGCGATCGCGTCGATGTGGTCCTGCCGGTTGTGCCTGGGCCCCTTGAAGATCTTGGCGAAGGAGCCGCCGAACGCCTTGAGCCCGTGCAGCGAATTGCCGGTGACAAGCGCACCCGCGGCGGCGCCCAGGATGATGAGCAATTCGTGCGGGATCGCTTCCATGACGGGGCCGAGCGCGCCACCGGTGATGGCGAACCCCCCGAACACCATCACGAAGAGGATGGCGATCCCTATGCCAGCGTACATCTGCTACCCTTTGCTGCGCGGCTTGGCGCGATCACTGGATCAGGTTGAACAGGGACAGGCCAGCCAGCTTGACGAAGCTGGCCTGGCTTGCCTGAAGCGCGGTCGTGACCTGCTGCAACCTTGTGACCGCGGTCGTGATATCGGTGCTGCCGATATCGGCTTCCTCGGTCTGGCGCTGGGTGCCGATCCGGGTGCTGAGCGTGGCGGTGGTGTCGATCCACGACAGCCGCGCGCCGACCACGGTCTGCGCGGTGGTCACCGCGGCGAGCCCGTCCGAAAGCTGGCCGAGCGCCGCTTGCGCCGCGCCTTGCGAGCCGCTGCCCGAGCCAAGCGCGGTGGCAAGCGATTTGACGAGGGTCAGCAGGTCGCTGCTTACCCCGTTCGAGGTGAAGCCGAACACCTGCGGCCCGGTTACGCCGGTGGTCACGCTGAGCCCTGGACCCAGCGACAGCTGCGCGGCATTGGCGGTGCCGACATAGGTCGCATTGCCGCTGGCATCGAGGCTGTAGGCGGGGCCGCCCGTCTCGCCGCCGAACAGCGCATGGCCGGCGGAATCGGTGCTGTTGGCCAGGCTGACGAGATTCTGCTGGTAGGCGGCGATCTGCGTGCCGATCGTCGCGCGCTGGCTGTCGCTGACCGTCGAGGACGCCGCCTGGGTGGTCAGCGTCTGGATGTTCTGGACGATGGTGACGATACTGGTCAGCGCATTGTCGGCAAGGTTGAGGCCGGTCCTGGCGGTGTTGCTGTTGGCGCTGTCGACCGCGGCCAACGCATCCTGCTGTTGCAGGCTGCGCAGTTCGGCGGCGCCGGCCGGGTCCTGCGAGGATTGCTGGATGCGGTTGCCGGTCGCGATCTGCGCTTGCAGCGTGTTGGCCTGTGTCTGGAGCGCGTTCATCCCCGCCAGCGCATTGGCATAGAACGCATTGGTGCTCAGCGTGGACATGGCGACCTCCGGGGCTCGTCAATGTGGTGGCGCGCGCGCATTTCAGGGAAGATCCGCGAGCAGCGAGGTGAACAGTGTCTGCGCGGTCTCGATCACCTTGCCCGAGGCCTGATAGGCCTGCTGGTATTTGAGCAGGTTCGCCGCCTCCTGGTCGAGGTTGACCCCGGCGCCGGTATCGAGCGCGGTCCTTGCATTCTGCGCGATCGCATCGAGCGCGGTCTGCTGGGTGGTGGCGTTGTGGAC
>JAGWPW010000011.1 GCA_028870315.1 Sphingomonadales bacterium
CGGTCGCGATGGTCAGCGCGGCGCGGGTCTGCCCGATCCCCGAGATGTCGTCGTTCTCGCCCTCGATGGCGAGAAGCGCGGTATCGCGGATCGCGCCGAGATCGACCGGCACGCCGCGATGGGTCAGTTCGCCCTTGGGCAGCGAATGGCGCTGGAAGACATGCTCGATGGTCTGGAGATAGAATTCGGCGGTCATGTCGCAGACGCTGCGATATTCCTCGTAGAAGGCCTTGCTCGCCTCGGCGCTTTCGCCATCGCCGGTGACGAGGTGCCGGAACATCTGGTAATGGCTTTCGAGGTGGGTCTGGAGGTTCATCGACAGGAAGCCGGCGAGCTGGAGAAACCCCGGATAGACGCGGCGACCCGCGCCCGGATAATGCAGCGGCACGGTGGTGATGACATTGTGCTCGAACCAGCCGAGCGTGTTATCGACCGCGACATCGTTGACGCTGGTCGGCGCCTCGCGCGTGTCGATCGGCCCGCCCATCATGGTGAGGGTAAGCGGGCGGCAGCGATGGTCGGCAGCGCCCATGATCGCGGTGGCGGCGAGCGCGGGAACCGAAGGCTGGCACACCGCCATCATATGCGCGCCCGGACCGATATGATCGAGAAAATCGATGAGATATTCGATGTAATCGTCGAGATCGAAGCGCCCGGCGGTCAGCGGCACCATCTTGGCGTCGGCCCAGTCGGTGATGAACACCTCGCAGCTTTCGGCCATGCGCGCGACCGTGCCGCGCAGCAGCGTCGCGTAATGGCCGCTCATCGGCGCGGCGATCAGCAGCCTGGGCGCATCGCCGGGCAGGCCGTCGCGCACGAAACGCAGCAGATTGCCGAAGGGACGGCGCAGCACGATCGCCTCGGTCAGCGGATGCGCCACGCCATCGACGGTGACGCTCTCGATCCCGAACACCGGCTTGCCGCGCGGCATCGCCGCATGTGCGAAGACTTCGAGCGCCGAGGCGACCACCGGACCGGCGCCGAGATAGCCCAGCGGCAGCGCCGGATTGGACATCACCTCGGAGACCACCGAGGCCCAGGCGCTGGCCCCTGCCAGCCAACTACGCTGCATTTCATAGAGATTGTACAGCACGGGCGACGGTCCTTCGGTTGCGGCGCGCCTATCGCGATATGCCAATAGCTAATCATTTCCTGTTGCATTGCAACAAGCGGCTTTGCAAATCGTTCGGGATGCCGCGCGCCTCGCCGGTTTCCCAAAGTGGCAAAATCCATTAGGGCGGCAGCGATGGACGCCCCCGCCCCTGCTACAACAGCCGCCGAACCCGCCGCCGATCCCCGCGCCGCGCGCAAGCTCGGACCGCTGCGCATGGTGTGGAGCGCGGCGCTTGCCTATCCCTCGCGCATGGCGCTCGCCGGGGCGGCGCTGGTCGTGACCGCGCTGGCCACCACCGCGATTCCCTGGGGGCTGCGCGCGGTGGTCGACAAGGGCTTCGCGCCCGGCAGCGATCCCGACGCCATCGCCCATTGGTTCGAACTGCTGCTTGGTATCGTCGTCATTCTGGCGCTGGGGACGGCGGTGCGCTTCTACAATGTCTCCTGGCTGGGCGAGCGGGTCGTCGCCGATATCCGCCTCGCCGTGCAGGCCAATCTGCTGCGCCTCGCGCCGAGTTTCTTCGAGGAGAACAGCCCCAAGGAAATCTCCTCGCGCATGACCTCGGACACCGCGCTCATCGAGCAGGTGGTGGGGACCACGGTATCGGTGGCGCTGCGCAACCTCATCACCGCGATCGCCGGGCTTGGCTTCCTTGCCTATCTCGCGCCGCGGCTGACCGCGGTGCTGGTGCTGGCGATTCCGGTGGTGGTGGTGCCGATCGTCGTCTTCGGGCGGCGGTTGCGCAACGTCTCGCGCACCAGCCAGGACCGCGTCGCCGACATCGGCGCGATGATCGCCGAGGTGCTGGGCGCGGCGCGCATCGTCCAGGCGTTCAACCAGGAAGCGCGCGAGGCGGCGCGCTTCGGTGCCGCGGTCGAGCGCAGCTTCGCCGCGGCCAAGCGCCGCATCCGCATCCGCGCGGCGATGACCTCTGTCGTCATGCTGCTGATCTTCGGCTCGATCGTGCTGCTGATGTGGCGCGGCGCGCTGGGCGTCGCGCGTGGCGAGATCTCGGGCGGGACGATCTTCGCCTTCGTCATCACCGGCGGGCTCGTCGCCGGCGCCTTCGGCTCGCTGTCCGAGGTCTATGGCGATCTCGTGCGCGGCGCGGGCGCGGCGAGCCGGCTGAACGAGTTGCTCAGGGAACGCCCGTCGATCGCTCCGCCGGCGCGCCCCGTGGCGCTGCCCGTGCCGCCGCGCGGCCAGCTCGCCTTCGAGCACGTCAGTTTCCGCTATCCGGCGCGACCCGAAATGGCCGCGCTCGCTGATTTCAGCCTTGCGATCGAACCGGGCGAGACGGTGGCGATCGTCGGGCCTTCGGGCGCGGGCAAATCGACGCTTTTCCTCCTCGCCGGGCGCTTCTACGATCCGCAGGCGGGCACGATCAAGCTCGACGGGGTGCCGCTGCCCTCGGCCGATCCCGCCGATATCCGCCGCCGCATCGCGCTGGTGCCGCAGGAAGGCGTGCTCTTCGCGGCAAGCGCGCGCGACAATCTGCGCTACGGCAATTGGGAAGCGAGCGACGCGGCGATCTGGGAGGCAGCGCGCGCCGCCAATGCCGAAAGCTTTCTCAGGGAACTGCCGCAGGGGCTCGACACCTTCCTTGGCGAGGACGGCGGCCGGCTTTCGGGCGGGCAGCGCCAGCGCATCGCCATCGCCCGCGCGCTGCTGCGCGACGCGCCGATCCTGCTGCTCGACGAGGCGACGAGCGCGCTCGACGCGCAGAGCGAGCGGCTGGTGCAGGAAGCGCTAGACCGGCTGATGCAGAGCCGCACCACGCTGGTCATCGCCCATCGCCTTGCCACCGTGCGTCAGGCGGACCGGATCATCGTCATGGATGCGGGACGGATCGTCGAGCAGGGCACGCATGACACGCTGAGCCGTGCCGGCGGGCTCTACGCCCGGCTCGCCGCGTTGCAATTCGACGAGACGCTGCTGGCGCAGAGCCGCTGACAGGCTGGCCGGGAAAGCGCCGTTTCACGCATTCCCGAGCCCCTTGCGCATTACAGCGCCGCTTCGATCCAGCTTT
Source organism: Sphingomonadales bacterium (assembly GCA_028870315.1). Lineage (GTDB taxonomy): Bacteria > Pseudomonadota > Alphaproteobacteria > Sphingomonadales > Sphingomonadaceae > Novosphingobium. The sequence goes on from JAGWPW010000011.1 coordinate 3,144, forward strand.
TGAGCGCGCCCTTGGGCGCCGCGCCGAGCTTCTGCGCGACGGGCTTGCCGCCTTTGAACAGGATCATCAGCGGGATCGACTGCACCCCGAACTGGCTGGCGGTGCCAGTATTCTCCATGATATCGACCTTGACGATATCGAGCCGGTCCTCGAGTTCCTCGCTGATTTCCTCAAGGCTGGGGCCGATCATCTTGCACGGCCCGCACCAGTCCGCCCAGAAATCGACGAGAACGGGCTTGTCGGCTTCGAGCACCTCACGCGTGAAGCTGGCATCGGTAACGGCTTTGGTGGCCATGCTGATCTCCTGAAGGCAGGCACAGCAATTTAAGCGCCACGAGCCACTTGGCAATGGCCTAGAGCCCCAAGCTTTCCTCCGCCTCCGACAAACCGCGCTTGTGCCGCTCGATCACCGCGGCAGGCAACGCCAGCAGCAGCGGCGTCTGGGTGTAGAGCAGCGCCGCCTCCACCGCCCGGCCCGGATAGGTCACCTCGAGCGCCGCGACATAGGCCGCCATCTGGCGCAGCACCGCCTCCGGCACTTCGCCGGGCGTCGCGGGCGGGCGGCGCGCGGTCTTGAAATCGACGAGGCGGATGCGGTCGGGGGTAATCACCAGCCGGTCGATCGTGCCCGCCACGATGCGCGTTCCGACCAGCGCGACGATCGGCACCTCGGCCAGCGCCTCGGGCGCAAACAACTCGGCCCAGCGCGGATCGGCGATGACCATGAGCACCGCCGTGGCGATGTCCTCGCGCCACGCCGCCGGGCAATCTCCGGCCTGACGCGCCAGCCAGCGCGCCGCCGCGGCCGCACGTTCGGCGGGCACCACCATCGGCAGCCGTTCGAGCAGGCGATGGATCAGCGTCCCGCGCCGGGCGGCGGCGGCAAGCCGCGCGGAATCGGCACCGGACAGCGGCGCTTCGGCCCCCGCATCCTCGCCGAGCGCGGAGGGCGCGAGCGGGCGCGGCGGGCGCGGCTCGGGGGCGAGCGGCTGGGTCAGCCAGCCCGGAAGCGCAGGGCTTGCCACCGGCAGCGGCGCGGAGCTTGCCGCCACCACCGGTGGCGCCAGCGCGCCATGCTCGCGGCGCGCACCCCAGACCGGATCGGCCAGCCAATCCTCGCCCGTCTCGGGCAGGATTCCCGCGAGCCTTGCATACCAGCTGTCGGCCGCCGGCACGCCGCGGTCGCGCGGGGTCAGCGCTCCGGTGATGAACAGCGCTTCCTCGGCGCGGGTCATCGCGACATAGAGCAGCCGCCAATGCTCCTCGCGCTCGGCGCGCGCCGCCGCCGCCTCGGCCTCGGCCAGCCGGCCGAGCCGCTCCTCGCGGCGCAGCGCGGGCAGCGGCAGGCGGCGCGGCACCGGATCGGAGGCGCTCGCGGGATCGGTGACTTCAAGATCGCGTGCGCGTGCATTGTCGGGATTGCCGGTCGCATCGGCAAGGATCACCACCGGCGCCTGCAAGCCCTTGGCGCCATGCACCGTCATCACCCGACAGAGATTGCCCGCCGCGCTCGCCTCGCGCTTCAGCTCGCCCTCGCCGGCATCGAACCAGGCAAGGAAGCCGACAAGACTCGGCGTGGCACTTGCGGCAAAGGCGGCGGCGGCGTTGAGCAGCTCGTCGATCGGATCGTTCGCCTCGCGCCCCAGCCGCGCCACCAACCGCCGCCGCCCGTCCCACGGCCCGACCAGCAGCCAGTGGAGCAGCGCCTGGACGGGCTCGAAATCGGCGCGGGCGAGCAGCGCGAGAAGCGGGTCCATCGCCGCGGCCAGCGCCGGCCCCGACTGGCGCCGCAGATGGTCCCACAGCGCCACCCCCTTCGGCCGGTAGCCGGCTTCGAGCAGTTCGTCCTGGCTCCAGCCGATCAGCGGCGAGACGAGCAGCGCGGCAAGGTTGAGATCATCGAGCGGCTGCGCGGCGAAGCGCAGCGCAGCGACGAGATCGCGCACCGCAAGCGGCGCGCCGAGCCGCAGCCGATCGACGCCCGCCACCGGCACATTCAGAGCGTGCAGCCGGGCGACGATCAGCGAGGCAAGCGCGCCGCGCTTGCGCACCAGAACCATGATGTCGCCTGCCCCGGCACGGCGCGGCGCACCCTTGACGAGCGGCAGCCCCGGCCCCGCCGGATCGAGCCAGGCGGCGATCTGGCGGGCAAGCCGCTCGGCCAGTTCGCGCTCACCCTCGGCCAGCCACTCCTGCCCGGCATCACCGGCATCCCCGGCATCGCCCGTGCCCTCGGCGCTGCCCACCGGCCGCCACACCGCGACATAGCCGGGGCGAACTTCGCCCTTGTGCGTCCCGGGCGCGGTGTCGAGCCCGAAGGCCGCATGCCCCAGCGCGGTGATGGCGCGATCGACGAAATCGAGCACCGGCCCGGCGGCGCGAAAGCTGCGCTCCAGCCCCAGCCGGGCAAGGCGACGCGACGCGGGCCTGGTCCCCAGCACCTCGGCATTGGCGGCGGCGGCGTCGATCTGCGCGCCGAAGAACTCCTGCGCCTCGGCGAAATTTCGCGGGCTGGTGCCCTGAAAGCCGAAGATCGCCTGCTTGTAGTCGCCGACCACGAACAGCGTGCGGACCCGGTCGCCGCGCGCGCCCTCGCCGGCGAAGAAATCGCCGGTCAGCGCCTTGATGATCCGCCATTGCGCCGCGTTGGTATCCTGCGCCTCATCGACGAGAATATGGTCGAAGCGGCGGTCGAGCTTGTAGCGGATCCACTCGGCCATCGCGGATCGGTGCAACAGCGCGGCGGCGCGGCGGATCTGGTCGTCGAAATCGAGCAGCCCCTCGCGCGCCTTGGCCTCGCTCCAGGCGAGCGCGAAGGCACGGCCGAGCCCAAGCGCGGGGACCAGCCGCGCGGCCAGCGCCAGAAGGTCGCGACGCTCGCGCACCCGCGCGATCGCCACGGACACCGCCTCGGCATGCGCGGGATAGTCGGGATCGATCTTGTCGAGCGCCTTGCTGGCGCGCAGCGTCCCGGATTGGGTGAAGAACACGCCCCACAGGTCGTCGATCCGGGCGAGCCGCGCGTCCTCGTCCTGTCCGAGCCACCAGGCGATCACTTCGGCCGCATCCTGCCCGGTCTTCGTGGGCCAGGCGCGATTTACGGCAAGGCAGCGACGCAGCGCCGGCGTATCGAACACAGCATCGGCGCAGGCGGCGGCAACCCAGCCCGCGTCGGCATCGGCGGGAAGGCCGAGCAGGCGGCGCACCGCATCGTCGAGCGGCGGCTGCCACGCGCCGGGGCCGTGCCAGACCTCCTCCGCCGCCGCACAGGTGAACAGCCAGTCCTGCGCCGCCGCCTCACCCATGCGCAGCGACAGCGCGGCGAGCGCCTCGCCCAGCGCGCCGCCGCCTCGCGCATCGTCGAGCAGCAGGCCGGCGAGCACGTCGCGTGCAAGAAGGCCACGCTGGCGCTCCTCCATCGGCCGCGCCCCGGCAAACAGCCCCGCCTCCTCGGGAAAGGCGGCAAGCAGCCATTGCGAAAAGGCATGGATGGTATCGATCCGAAGCCCGCCGCCGGGGCAATCGAGCACGGCTGCGAACAGCGTGCGCGCGAAGGTCAGCGCGGCGGGCGCGTGATCGGCGCCGATCGCGATCAGCTCATCGGCAAGCTGCACCTCGCCCGCGCGCACCCAGCGTGCCAGCGTCGCATTGATCCGCGCCGCCATCTCGGTCGCGCCTGCCCTGGTGAAGGTGAGGCACAGGATCTGCGAGGGATCGACGCCATCGAGCAGCAGGCGCAGCACCCGCGCCGAGAGCACCTGCGTCTTGCCGGTACCCGCCGAGGCCGAAAGCCAGACGTTGTCGGCCGGCGAGACCGCGGCAAGCTGCGGCTTGTCGAGCCGCATCGCCCGGGCCGGAGCGATGGTCACCGCGTGCGTTCCTCGCGATCGATGCGCCAGATCCACTCGTCGAGCCGCATCAGCTGGTCGTAATCGTTGTAGCCGCCAATATCGAGGTTGAGCCGGGCGGTGAAGGGCTCGTCACCCTTGATCCAGCGGTCGATCGCGTCGCGCAGAAAGCCGGCGGTCACGTCCAGGAATGCCTCGCGCGCGATGCCGCTGCGCTTGCGCCCTTCGAGCACCGGCTCGCTGCGAAAACCGAACTGGTCCTTCGCCTTGGCGAGCGACCAGTATTCGAAGCGTTCGGGCGTGCCGGTCACCCCGTCGAAGCCCCCCGCCGCGGCGATCAGCCCAAGGGTGCCGAGCTGGAGCGAATAGCCCATTTCCACCATCCGCGCCGAAGGCGGGGTTCCGGTCTTGTAATCGACGATGGCAAGGCTGCCGTCCGCCAGCCGGTCGATGCGGTCGGCGCGGCCATGGACGCGCACCCCGTCGAAGACCATGTCGCCCCGGCATTCGACAACCGCCACCTGCCGTCCCTCGCCCGCCAGCCGCTCGACCTCGGCGCCGATCCAGTCGAGCGCGGCGAGCAGGCGCGGCCCCCACAGCGCGCGCATCAGCGGATGCGCGCTCAGCCGTTCGAGCTCCTCGCCGGCGATGCGCAGCAGCGCGGGCCGGCCACCGCCCACCTTGTGCCAGGCTTCGAGGATGGCATGTGTCGCTTCACCGCGCAGCGCCGCGCTCGGCTCGGCATCGAGCCCGTCGAGCGGCTTCAACCCGAGGATCACGCTGGCATAGAACTGGTAGGGATCGCTGCGCAGCCGGTCGAGCCCGGTCGCCGAAATCGCCACCGCACGCTGCTGCGCGCTTGGCAGCGGCGCGGGGCGTGGACAGGGCGGCGCGGGCTCGGCCGCGGCCAGCGCCGCGGCCAGCGCCGGAGCGCGCCGCTCGGCATGGTCTTCGGCAAGCCGGCTTCCGAGCATTGCCTGCACGCGCAGCACGAAGCGCGAGGGGATGACCGGGCCGGCCTCGTCGCGCCGCGCCCAGCTCAGCACCACCTCGGGCGCACCGAGCGCGCCGGCGAAGTCATGCGCGGCAAGACCGATGCGGAAGTCGCCCCCCGGCACGCCGAGCCGCCGCAGCGCCGCCGGCGGCAGCACCGGATCGGGCGCGGGCGCCGCCGGCCAGACGCCCTCGACCAGCCCGCCGCAGATGACGCAATCGGCCCGGCTCATCCGTGCCTCGATGAGGCCGTAGATCGCGACGCGCGGATGCCCGCCCCACGGCGGGCGCACCGCGACAAGGTCCATATCGGCGCGCAGCAGCGCGGCCAGCTCGCGCCGGTCGAGCGGGGTCGGGACCGCGGCTGCCGCATCGCGCAACTCCTCGACGAAGCCGGCCAGCGCCCGCCCGTCGGCACGGTCCCAGGCCGCCTCGCCGCACAGCGCCCCGGCGAGCGTGACGAGGCGTTCGAGCAGCACCGACAGCGTATCCTCGTCCGCGCTCTCGGTCAGCGGCGCGAGCATCGCCTCGACCTCGCGCCACCAGGCTGCGAAAGCGGGGCGCGGGGCGCGGCCATCGCTCGCCGCCGCCTGCACCAGCGCGGCCAGCGGCGCGAGCCCCGGCGCCGGGCGCGGTCCGCGCAGCGCAAGATCGAGCACACGCACCCCTTCGAGCCAGGCGGCGCGCGACGCGCCCGCGCGCACCAGCGGGTGCGAGAGCAGCGCGATGAGCGGCACCGGCGCTGCGCCCTCCCCCATCACCTCGGCGGCAAGCAGCAGCAGGCGCCCTGCCGCGGTCTGCGACAGCGACCGGCCGGCGCTGTCGTCGGCGTCGATCCCCCCGCGCGCGAGTTCGCCGACCACCCGGCGGGCAAGGCCGCGATCAGGGGTTATCAGCGCCACCCGCCGTTCGGGCACCGCCAGCGCCTCGCGGATGAGGACGGCGATCGCCGCCGCCTCGGCGCCGGGATGCTCGCTCTCCATAAGCCTGATCCCCGCCAGCCGGCGCGCGCGCTCGTCGAGCGCAAACCAGCGTGGCGAGACCGCGGGCGGCAGGAACAGGTTCGAGATCGCCCGGCTGCGCTCGGGCGGCGCGGCCGCCGGTCCGGCGCGATGCCAGGGCCGCACCTCGCCGCGGGCGATGCCCATGCGGTTGAGCAGCAGCTTCATGTGATATTGCGGATGGGTGACGGCATCGGCGCGCGCGAAGGGCGAATCGCCATCCTCGCGCGGCGCCCCGGCGTTGCCGAGCAATTCCCAGGTCTCGTCGTCGAGCGCGAGATCGAGATCGGGAAGGATCACCGCGCCTTGCGGCAGGAAGGCGACTGTGCGCAGCAGCGCTGCCACCGCAGGCGAGGCGCTGGTCACCCCGGCCGCGACCACCGGATGCGGCGGCGGGGTTTCGCGCCAGCGCCGCGCGATGGCAGCGAGCAGCAGGTTGCGCCGGGTCGGCGGATCGACCTCGCCCGACTCCCGGCAATCCGCGCACCAGCGCGACCACACTTGCATGAAGCGCGCGCTGCTCGTCTTCCAATGCTCGGCCTGATCGCCGATCAACGCCAGCGTTTCAGGATCGAGCAGCGCCTGGAAGCTGATCCCCTCGACCAGCAGCCGGTCGATGGCGCCGGCGATTGCCCGCGCCTGGCGAAGCCCGGCGGCACCTTGCGTGCCGTCGATCGCGGCGAGATGCGCGGCAAGCCGCAGCCAGCGGCGCGTCGGCTCGGCCGCGCGCGGCAGTTCGGCGCCCTCACCCAGCGTATCGAACAGCGGTCCGAGCGCCTCGTCGAGATCGAGATCGCCGACCACGGCGAGCCGCGGCAGCAGCAGCCCCTGTCCGGTCGCGCGGATGAAGGCCTCGGTCACGGTGCGTGCGGCGCGCCGGCTTGGCAGCAGCAGCGTCAGCCGGGCAAGCCCGAACCCGGCATCGCGGTAGCGCGGGATCAGCCCGGCAACGAGCGCGTCGGCAAAGCCGCGATGCGCCGCGATCGCATGGACGTTCGGCGTCGTGCCGGCCCGCTTGCGCGTCGGGCCGGAAAGCGGCGGTTCAGACACGCCGCAGCCACTCCTCGGTGGGGGCGATCGATTCGGGGGTGCCGAGCTCGAACCATTCGCCGGTATGGACAAGCCCGAAAAGCCGCTGCTCGGCGATCGCCCGGTCCCACAGCAGCCCGGTCGAAAAGGCCGCATCCGGCGGATCGCGCAGCAGGCGATGCGCGACGAGCTGGATTCCGGTGAAGACGAAAGGTGCGCTGCGGTCGGCGCGACGGCGTTGCAACCGCCCCAGCGGATCGAGCGTGAAATCGCCGCGCCCCTTGTAATTATGCGCGCCGCGGTGGCCGACGACGAGCAGCAGCGCGTCCATCTCGGCCGGGCGCCACGCCAGCGACAGCTCGTGGAACACGCTGCGCGGCCCGTCGAGCCAGAGCGCGTCCGAATTGATCGCGAAGAAGGGATCGGGAAGCTGCGGCTGCGCCTTCACCATGCCGCCGCCGGTTTCGAGAAGCGCCGCACGCTCGTCCGAAACCTGCACGCGCGGTGCCTTTCGCGCCAGCACATGCGCTTCGAGCGCATCGGGCAGATAGTGGACGTTGACCACCGCATGCGCGAGCCCCGCTTCGGCGACGCGGTCGAGCGCATGGTCGATCAAGGGCTTGCCGGCAACCTTCACCATCGGCTTGGGCCGGGTCGCGGTCAGCGGGCGCATGCGCTTGCCGAGCCCCGCCGCGAGCACCATCGCGGTATCGCTGGCAAGCGGCCGCGTCGTGCTCATGCAGGAAAGCTGCCGCCGAGATCGTGGCGGAGGCGGTCGGGGATATGGGCATCGAACCAGCGCGCCACCGGCGCCAGCGCGGGATGGGCAAGGTCGCGTTCGAGCAGCGCCCAGACCCGCGCGATCAAGGGCAGATAGCCCGGCTTGCCGTCGCGCTGCCACAGCCGCACGAAGATGCCGATGATCTTGGCGTTGCGCTGCGCGCCAAGCCGCGCGTAATCGGCAAGGAATTCGGCCGGATCGACGGCGGCTGCGTGGCAATAGCGGTCGAACATCTCGGCTTCGAGTTCCGCCGGCACGTCGCGCCGCGCGTCCTGGAGCAGCGAGACGAGATCATAGCCGCGATGGCCGATCAACGCGTCCTGAAAATCGAGCAGCCCCTGGCGTTCGAGCGCGCCCAGCAGCATGATGTTTTCCGAATGGTAGTCGCGCAGCACCGTCACCCCCGGACGCTGGCGCGAGAGCACCGGCTTCAGCACCTCCTCCCAGGCGGCGGCATAGGTGCGGCCGTCGACATAGAGCTGCTGCGCGGGGCAGAACCAGTCGATGAACAGCTTCACTTCGCGCTGATAGGCGACGATGCCATAATCGAGAAACGGCCCCGGCGGCAGCCGGTGAAGCTTGACCAGCGCCGCGACCGCCGCCTCATAGGCGGGAAATTCGTCATCGGGCCATTGTTCGAGATATTCGCGCAATCGCGTGCTGCCGAAATCCTCGAGCATCACGAGGCCGCGTTCCTCATCGACATGGAAGATGTGCGGCGCGCGCATGGCATTGGCATCGAGCCATTGCGCGACGCGCAGGAACGGCGCCGCATTCTCGTGCGGGGGCGGCGCGTCCATCAGCATCGCGGTTTCGTCGCCGCGGCGCAGGCGGAAATAGCGGCGGAACGAGGCGTCGCCGGGCAGCGGCTCGACCTCCGCGCCGCGCCACCCGGCGCTTGCCAAAAAGCTCTCCAACCCCTGCGGCAGCAGTTTCACCGACCCGTCCATGGCGCTCGCATTACCCAATCGGAACCCGGCTCGACAATGGCCTGCCGCCCCGTTCCCTGTGAATCCGGCGGAAATTCGATGGCAATCGCAAGGCAGCCGGGCTCATCGGCGAAACCGCCGGCCTTTTCGGGCCATTCGGCGAGCAGGACAGCGCCGCTGCGATAATCGTCGAGGCCGATTTCCCGGGCTTCGGCGGGGTCGGCCAGCCGATAGAAATCGGCATGGACCAGCGCCAGGCGCAGCGCCGGCGGCGCGTAAAGCTCGATGATCGCGAAGCTCGGCGATGGCACCTCGCCGCGATAGCCGAGCGCGGCGATGATCGCCCGGGCAAGCGTGGTCTTGCCCGCGCCGAGCGGCCCCGACAGCGCCACGACATCGCCCGGGCGCAGCACCGCCGCGATTCTCGCCGCAAGCGCGGCGACCGCAGCAAGATCGGGCAGCGGCACGCATCGCGCCGCGGTCATGGCAGATCGACGATCGCGGTGGTGCCCGCGCCCGGCTCCGAGGTCAGCTCGAACTGGCCGCCATGCGCCTCGATCAGCTGGCGCGCGAGCGGCAGGCCCAGACCCTGCCGGCGTTCGAGCGCGCTGCCATCGGCACCGAGCCTGAGCCCGCCGAGCGCGCGGGCGAGCGTTGCCGCATCCATGCCCGCGCCATTGTCGGAAATCACGATCCGCGCCCGGTCCGCGCCCTTCACCCGCCGCCGCGACAGCTCGACGAGGATGCGGCCGCCGGGCGGCGTCGCGGCGATCGCATTATCGACCAGATGGCCGAGCGCGCGCGCCAGCCGGCGCGGATCGCCTTCGATCCGCCCGGCGCCGCGATCGCCGTGCAGGTCGAGCGTCAGCTTGCCCTCGGCGAGGCGCCGGGCGCGCTCCTGCACCAGCCGGGTGATGAAGGGCATCAGCTCGATCGTCTCATGCGCCAGCGGCAGCATCCCCGCCTCGCTCTGCGAAAGGTCGAGGACATTCTCGATCTGGTCAGTCAGCCGCGCGACCGAGGCGAGGATCGCGGCGGCATATTCGCGCCCCGCCTCGCTCAGCTCGCCGCCGAGCCCTGCCTGCAACAGCTCGGCAAAGCCGCCGATCGAGGTCAGCGGCGTGCGGAACTCATAGCTCATGTTGGCAAGGAAGCGGGTCTTGATCGCATCGGCCTCGACCAGCGCCGCGTTGCGTTCGCGCAGCGCCTCCTCGGCTTTCTGCGAATCGGTGATGTCGAGCACGGTGAGCAGGCCGTTGCCATCGGGCAGCGGCACCCCGGCGAATTCGAGCGTGCGCCCGTCGGCCAGCGCGACGCGCCCCGCGGTCTGCTGGCGTTGCAGCGTCGCCGCGCGCACCACCTCGCCCACCGCCTGCGCCTGCGAGGGCCGGCCGAGCCGGCGCGCGATGCGCTCGGTCAGCGCCTCGATATGCGGATGCGCATCGAGCAGCGCGGCATCGATCCCCCAGGCGGCGGCGAAGCGGCGGTTCCACAATTGCAGGCGCCCGTCGGGCGCGAACACGGCAAGCGCCTCGAACAGGCTGTCGAAGGTCGCGGTGCGCGTGCGCAGCAGCGTATCGCGCATCGCCGTGAGGCGCAGCTGCTCGGTGCGGTCCTCGACGATCAGCAGCAATCCGCCGTCGGGCATCGCCTGCGCGACCACCCGCAGATGCGTGCCGTCGGACAGCGGCCAGGCTTCCTCGACCTCCGCGCCGGCGGTGAACCACTGCCGGCGCTCGCGCCGCCAGCTTGGAAAGTCGCGCACCTCGGGCAGGCGCCCGGTCTCGCGCGCGGCGTCGAGCACCCGCTCGAAGGGCAGCCCCGGCGCCACCGCCGGCGGCTCCAGCGCGAACAGCCGCTGGAAATTCTGGTTGGCGAAGACAAGCTGCGCGCGCGCGTCGAATTGCGCGACGCCTGAGGACAGGAGGTCGAGCAGCACGCGCTGCGCCTCGCGAAAGGCGCGCAGGCTGCGGCCCGTCGCCTCGACCTCCTCGACGTCGATCGCATAGCCCGCCACCCCCTCGGCGCCGAGCGGCAGGTCGATCACGCGCAGCGCCCGGCGGTGGCCGCCGATCGTCGCGGTGACCAGCCGTTCGCGCGGGGCGCCCGCGGCGGCGGCGGCGCGCGCGACCTCGGCGGGGCTGCCGCTCTCGCCCGGCTCGACCAGTTCGATGCCGCCGGCGATCACTTCGGAGGCGCTCGCCGCGCCGACCGCGGCGACATAGGCGGCGTTGACCAGCCGCAGCGCGCCATCCTCGCCACGCACCCACATCGCGACCGGCGCCGCCTCGATCAGTCCGACGAGACCGGCAAAATCCTGCTCGGCGCGGCTTGCCTCGCCGCGCAGGCGCTCGACCTCGCCGGCGCTGTCGCTGGCGTCGAACGCCCAGACCAGCGCCGCGCCGCCCGGCGAGACCGCAGGATCGGCGAGATGGCCACGCAGCGCGATGCGGCGGCGCGATCCGCGCGGCGTGACGTGAAGCTGGAAGGGGGCGGCGGTCTTCTGCGTGCGCTGCACCGCCGCTGCCAGCGCGGCAAGCTCGGCCGCATCGAGTCCGCCCGTCGTCCCCGCCGAAAGCTCGCTCAGGAATTGCGGCATGGTGTCGAGCCCCAGCCAGGCCGCGAGCCGCGCCGGGCCTTCGATCCGTCCGTCGGCGCGGACCAGCAGGGGCACGGTCGGCGATTCCTCGACCATCCGCGCAAGCCGCCGGGCCTGGCGGAGCTGCCCGCGCGCGCGCTGCTCGCGCCGGCGCGCGGCGAGCAGCGTCCAGCCCGCGACAAACGTCCAGGCGGCGAGCAGCAGGCCGATCGAGACGAGCGCCAGTTGCGACAGGATCATGGCGCAAGGCTATGCGGGGCGACGCCGCGGATTACAACCGGCGCGCGGCGCATACTCCCCTGTCCGGAACGCCGGCGCAAGCGCGGCCGGTCAGTCGTCCACCAGCCGCATCGCATAGGAAGGGTCGCTCAGGTCGCGCGCGCCGCCGCCGGTACCCAGCCCCTCGCCACCGGGGGCAACCGGGTCCATGCGGGTGTAATCGACCACCATCCTGCGCCGCGCGATGCGCCATTCGCCGCCGCGCCGTTCCATGCGGTCGATATAGCGGCCATGCGCGATCCAGTCGCGCGCGGGCGCCTCCTCGGTCGCGGCGATGCGGTGCGAGGAGATGGTGTAATGCTCCGCCCAGGCCGCATCGCCCTTCACCTCGACAAGCTGGTTGCCGGTATTGTGCCAGGTGACGACATATTGCCCGAGGATCTGCCGTCCGAGCGCGAGAAAGCCCTCGACATCGAACGGCTGGTGCAGTTCGATCACCGCGTCCGGGTGGAAGCAGCCGCGCATCAGCGCTTCGTCGCGCCGGTCGTTGGCGCGGCAATACCGGATGTGGACATCCCTGATCTCGGCCTCGGCGAGAACATCCTCGATCGTTTTCATCGGCAAGCGCCCCTTGTCATGCCCGCTCCCAGACCAGCGGCAGATATTCGACCCCGAAGGTGCGCCCGGTGTGGTAGCGATAGGTTTCGCCCGGCGCGATGCGGATATCACGGAAGCGCGCCAGAAACGCCTCGATGACGATGCGCAGCTCGCGCTTGGCGAGATGGATGCCGAGGCAGTTGTGCGGGCCGGTGCCGAAGGCGATGTGGCGCGGCCGGCGCGTGATATCGATCCGGTGCGGATCGGGAAAGATCGCCGGGTCGCGGTCGGCGAGCGAGAGTGGCAGATGGATTTCATCGCCCGCGCGCATGGCAACGCCGTGGAACACGGTATCCCTCGCGACCTGACGGTGCGTCGTCACCACCGAGAAGGCGCGGCAGAATTCCTCGACCGCGGGCGCGATCAGCGCCGGATCGTCGCGCAGCGCCTGCTGAAGCTCGGGATGGGTGGCGAGATGGCGCATCGTCCAGCCGAGCGTCGAATAGACGGTGTCGAGCCCGCCGACGTAAAGCACATAGAACATCCCCATGCTGGCGAGATAGGAGATGCGCTCGCCATCGATCTCGCCATGGACCATCGCATCGAGCAGCGGATTGCCCGGTTCGTCGAGCTGGCGCTCGCGATGCCGCTTGAGATAGGCATAGACCTCGCGCGCGGCATTCATCCGATCGCGCGGGTCGGGCGCACGCATGATGGCGTCCTCCCAGCCGATGAAGCGATCGACCAGATCGCGCGGCATGTCCATGAGATCGAGGAACACATAGGAGGGAAAGGGAACCGCGAATTGCGAGATGAATTCGCAGCCCCCCTTTTCGGCGAAGGCGTCGACCAGCGCCGCGCAGCCCGCGCGCACCGCGCCTTCGAGCGCCTGCAACGCCTTGGGAGTGAAATGCGGGTTGAGCAGCCGGCGGTTGCCGTGATGCGCCGGCGGGTCGATCTCGATCGGGTTGAGCCGGACGTTCTCGCCGACGAGATCGGCGATCATGCCGGGACGCTCGGCCGAAAAGTCCTCGTAATCGATCATCGCCTGGCTGATGAGATCATAGCGGGTCAGGAGCCAGCCCGACCGGCCATAGGCGACATCGGTGACCCAGCGGATCGGCGGCCCGTCATGCAGCCGGCTGATCGCGACGAAGGGGTCATCGCCCTCGGCGGTGAAGGCATCAAGGCTCGCCTCCCAGACCAGCGCGGGCGAGACATGCGGCGGCACGGCGGCAGCGAAGGTGGTTTCGGCCATGATCCTCTCCGGCAAGGGTGACGCGAACGATCCCATGCACCCGTTTGCACGCAGCCTAGCCCCGGCGCGCAGCTGTGTCGCGCCGATAGCGCAACGCGCCGGCGAAATCGGCGAGGCCATGCCGAGCCGGTGCGTTGTGTCCGCGCAAAGTCGCCTCACCAATAAATGAGAACGATTATCATTTGCATTGCAATTGCGAATGATGCGCAATAGAGCGCCGTCCGACGAGGATTCGGGGGGCTTGTGCGGTCAGGTCGGGCAAAAGCGGCATCAGGGGTGGCACTGCGCATCGCGCTTCTCCTCGCGTGCAACCCGGCGCTGGCGGCGCCGCCGCCGGTCGCGATCGCGCTTCCCGACGAGGGCACCGGCACCACCGGCGAAGGGGCCTTCGATTTCCTGAAGAACTGGCGGCGCGAGCAGGGATTGCTCGGCGACATGTGGGGGCTGCGCCGGGTGCTCGCGCGGCGCGGCATCACGTTCGCGGTCGAGGAAACCAGCGAGGCGTTGGGCAATCCACGCGGCGGCTTCCACCAGAGCCTCGATTACGACGGCCTCACCCAGGCGGTGCTCCAGGTCAATTCGCAGCGCGCGCTCGGCTATTACGGCGGCACGCTCAACCTTTCCGCCTTGCAGATCCATGGCATCAATCTGTCGCAGCGCAATCTCGGCACGCTCCAGACCGCGAGCGGCATCGCGGCCGATCGCGGCACCCGCCTCTGGGAATTGTGGTACGACCAGAAGCTGCTTTCCGAGGACCGGCTCGATCTGCGCATCGGCCAGCAGAGCCTCGACCAGGAATGGATGGTCTCGACCGGCGCGCTCGCCTTCGTCAACACCAGCTTCGGCTGGCCGATGCTGCCCAGCGCCGACCTGCCGGGCGGCGGCCCCGCCTATCCGCTGTCGGCACCCGGGCTGCGGGTCGCCTGGCGCCTGTCGGGCGCGGTCAAGCTGCAATTGGGCGCCTTTGCCGGCGCGCCATTCAATCTGCCCGCCGCGCGCGCGACCGGGCTCGATCCGCAGGTGCTCGATCGCTCGGGGACGAGCTTCCCGCTGTTCCGCCACGGCGCGCTGCTGCTCGCCGAAGTGCAATTCGCCGCGCCAGCGCTTGGCGGCATGGTCGCCGCGAGCGCGCGCCAGCCACTCGCGCACAGCTATCGGCTCGGCCTGTGGTTCGACAGCGAAAGCTTCACCGATGTCCGTTTCGGCAGCGACGGATTGCCGCTCGCCGCGCCGCCAAGCACCCATGATCCGCGCCTCCACGCCGGCAATCTTGGCGTCTATGCGGTCGCCGACCAGATGCTGTGGCGCTCGAAGCGCGATCCCAACCGCACGCTTTCGGCCTTCACCCGGCTGATGGGAACGCCCTTCGCCGACCGCAACCTCGTCAGTTTTTCGGCCAATCTCGGGCTGACGCTCAAGGATCCCTTTCCCTATCGCACCGACGACACGCTGGGGATCGCCATGGGTTTCGCGCGGGTGAGCCCGGCCGTGCAGGCCGCCGATGGCGACCTTGCGACGCTCGCTGCGACCTATACGCCGCGCCGGACCAGCGAGACCGTCATCGAGGCGACCTATCAGCGCCAGGTCACCCCCTGGCTGCAAATCCAGCCCGACCTGCAATTCGTCTTCAACCCGGGCGGCGGCATCGCCGATCCGCTCGCCCCAACCACGCCCCGGCTCGGCAATGCACTCGTCGCCGGGGTGCGCGCCAATATCGCGCTGTGAGGAGAGCATGATGATCCGACCGACCCTTTGCCCCGCAGCGGTGCTCGCCGTGCTGGCCTGCACGGCCGCGCCCGGCGCCGGGCGGCAGGGCTTTCTCGAAACCATCCACCGCCATCAGACGCTCGCCTCGACCACGCCCGACAATGGCGATCTCAACCCCTATGCGGTGGTGGTCGCGCCGGTGAGCGCGGGCAAGGTCCACGAAGGCGACGTTCTGGTGGATAATTTCAATGATATCCGAAATTTGCAGGGCACGGGCACGACCATCGTCGATTTCGACCCGGCAAGCGGCAAGACCAGCCTGTTCGCGCAGATCCCCAAGGACCTGCCGCAATGCCCCGGCGGCGTCGGCCTCACCACCGCGATGACGATACTGAAATCGGGCTGGGTAATCGTCGGCTCGTTCCCGTCAAGGGACGGCACCACCGCGACGAGGGGCGAGGGCTGCCTGCTGCTGCTCGATGCAACGGGGCAGCTCGTCGCCAGCTGGGCCGGCCCCGATATCAGCGGGCCGTGGGGCAATATGGCGGTGATCGACAAGGGCACATCGGCGACGCTGTTCGTCTCAATGGCGGGCTTCGGCGTGCCGGGGCCGCGGGTGCTCGATCCCGCGACGCATTACCCGGTGGTGCTCCACAAGGCGACGGTGCTGCGGCTCGATCTGACGATCGCCCCCGGCACGCCGCCGGTGATCGCGCGCCGGACGGTGGTCGCGAGCGGGCTGGCCCAGCGCGCCGATCTCGACAATTTCCTGTTCGGCCCGACCGGCCTCGCGCTTGGCGACGATGACACGCTCTATGTGACCAACGGGCTGGAAAACACCATCGTCGCCATCGACCACGCCTCGACCCGCAGCGACAGCGGCGGCACCGGGCGGGTGGTGACGCGCGACGAGTTGCTCGCCTGGCCGCTGGCTCTCGCCTGGACCCCCGAACGGCACCTCATCGTCACCAACGGCAAGAACGGCCAGCTCGTCGAGGTCGATCCGGTCGCCGGCAAGCAGATCTACGCGCAATGGATCGACAATGACCAGGCGCAGTCGCCGCCCGGCAACGGCGACCTGTTCGGCATCGCGATGAGCCCCGATGCCAAAAGCTTCTACTACGTCGAGGACGACATGAACACGCTGGTGAAGGGATCGTGACGATGACCATGCGGGCATCACGGCGCAGCTTTCTGGGCACGGGTGGCACGGCGATCGGCGCCGCGGCACTTGCCGGCCACGCGGCCGCCGCC
>JAGWPW010000097.1 GCA_028870315.1 Sphingomonadales bacterium
AGCTGCGCCGCCTTGAACACGGTCTGGCTGCGGTTCACCGCATTGAGCTTGATCGAGGCGTTGTGGATGTGGAAGCGCACCGTCGCCCGGCTGCGCGCCATGATCATGCTGATTTCGAGATCGGTCTTGCCGATCGCCGCCCAGCGCAGGCATTCGACCTCGCGCTTGGACAGCCGCGATGCGGGCGGCAGCGCCTGGATCGAGCCCATCGCATGGACATAGGTGGCGATGAAGGTGCGGGCATAGAGCCCCAGCGCATCGCTGAGCCGCAGGAACTCCTCCGAAAGGTCGGTGTGCGTGCGATCGAGCGGATTGAAGCTGACCGCGCCGATCTGGCCGAAGGGCAGGTGCACCGGCACGCAGATCGCCGCGCGCGTCATCGCCCGCGTCTCGAAATTGGCAAGGTCGATAGACGCGAGATAGGCGTTGGGCCGGCGCGTGCGGAACCCTTCGGCGTTCACCCAGAACGGCTCGCTCTCGAAGCGGCAGGCGGTGGTCAACGGCGAATCGAGCGCGATCCGCGAATTGCGCCACCACACCCGGTCATCGTCGCTCCAGCCGAACACGTCGCGCGCCAGCAGGTTGCCGTCCGCGTCCACCGGGGTGCGCTTGTCGGCGATGTCATGCGCCGGGGCGGCGCGCATGCCCAGTTCCATGGCGATGGCGTGCAGCGCCTCGGCGGCGCGGCGGATGTCGCCGGGCGCCGATATCCGCACCGCATCGATCCGGTCTTGCGAAAACAGCGCGCCTCTCCCCCTCGCCTTTTGCCGCATGATACGCCTTCCCGGCCGGCGCGACAATCGCCGAGCCGGGGATTGGCTGCCATTTCGCCTAACCTTTTGCCCAGCATGGAACTCGCATCGGGGATGATAAACCGGGGCACGAAAAGGGGATGCCGGGTGAATTTCGACCTCACCGAAGACGAGGAAATGCTCAAGGCGATGGCCGAACGCTTCGTCGCCGACCATTACGATGCCGATCGCCGCCGCGCTTTCCTCGCCGAGCCCTGCGGATTTTCCGAGGCGAACTGGACGCTGCTTGGCCAGCTCGGCCTCACCGCCGCGCTGCTCGGCGGGCCGGGGCTCGACCTTGGCGCCACCGCGACCGCCACGCTGTTCGAGGCGCTGGGCCGCGGCCTCGTCGTCGAACCGCTGATCGAGAACGTGGTCCTCGCCGCCCGGCTGTTCGCCGCGACCGCGCCGGCCGGCCTGCGCGACGCCTGGATCGACGGGCTTGCCGCCGGATCGCGCCGCATCGCGCTCGCCCATGCCGAACCACAAAGCCGCGGTGGCCGGCTGTGGGTGGAAACCACCGCCACCCGCACGGGCGACGGCATCCTTATTTCGGGCGAGAAGTCCTGCGTGCCCGCGGGCGCCGGCGCCGATGGCTATATCGTCAGCGCCCGGCATTCGGGGGCGCCGGCCGACGCCGGGGGGCTGGCGCTATGGCTGGTTCCCGCCGATGCCGAGGGACTGGCCACGCGCGTCTGGCGGATGGCCGATGGCGGGCTTGCGGTCTCGCTGCGGCTCGAGGCGGTGAAGCTGCCCGCCGCCTTCGAGCTTGCCGGCGGGGCCGGCGCGATCGCCAGCGCCGAAATCGACGCGGGCCTTGCCCGCGCGGCCGAAACGCTCGGCATCATGGAACGGATGCAGGCCGAAACGCTCGACTATCTGCGCACGCGCGAGCAGTTCGGCGCGCGGCTCGCCAGCTTCCAGGCGATCCAGCACCGCATGGTCGCGCAATATGCGATGCTGGAGCAGGCGCGCGCGCTGCTCAACCTTGCCATCGTCTCCGAGGGCGCGCCGGGCTTCGCGCGCGCGGTGCGGGGCTTGCGCGCCTTTCTCGGCGCGGCGGCGCTGCCTTTCGCGCATGAGATGGTTCAGTTCCATGGCGGCATGGGCATCACCAACGAGCTGCCGATCAGCCACGGCCACAAGCGGCTGCTGGTGCTCTCGCGCTGGCCCGAGGATCCCGATGCCGCGCTCGATGCCTATGCGGAAGGCTGAGGCGCCGGGCTGCGCTGCTTGAGCCAGGCGATGCCGCGGCGCAGCAGCTCGTGGAACACCGGCAGGTCCCAGGCGCAGCGGTCGACCGTCGGCCACCAGTCGGCGAGCGGCTGGAGGTCGTAATGCCCGCGGCAATGGCCGAGCGTGTTGTAAAGCACCGCGCCCGCGCCATGGCTCTTGAGATAGAACACCGGCTGCCGGCCGGGGGCATCCGCCGCCTCGACGAAGCCGGTGCCGGGCGCGGCGCATTCGGTTTCCAGCAGCACATGCAGATCGCCATGGCGCTCGATGTGATAAAGCTCGTCGGTGGTCTCGAAGGGCTCCACCCCCGTGACCAGCGGGTGACCGGGATCGGCGACGGTCACACGATAGGGGGCGATCGGCGGGTGGCTGAGGAACTGGCTGCCAAGCAGGTCCATGAACAGCGGCGCCCAGCGTGGCGCGTCCCACAGCCCGTTGTCGAGCAGCCGCAGCAGCGAATTGGTGCCGTGGAGCGCATACCAGCGCCCGCCCCGCGCCAGCCAGTCGCGCAGCACCTCCTGCGCCTTGAGGCTGGGCGTGACATCGCAGGTATAGGTGATGAGGATGTCGGCGCGGGCGAGCGCGTCGGTATTCTCGTAATCCTCGAAGACGCGGGTGCGCACCGCGGGATCCCCGGCGAGCAGCTTGAGCAGTTCGAGCCGCGCGAAATCCATGTCGTGCCAGACGCCGCCGCAGACCAGCACGCAATCGATCCGCGGGGGACGGGCGTTCTCGCTCACCGCCCGGCGCCAAGCGCGCCCGAGAGATATTTCGCCATCGTCTCGTAGAAGTGGCGGATGCGGATCTCCTGGTAATCGGCAAGCTGGACCTCGCCGTTCTTCGAGGCATGCAGCCCTTCCTGGACGAAGGGCAGATTGGCCATGTCCTGCTCGAACACATCGCCAAGCCCGCCGAGTTCGGCGGCCGCGGTCCATTTCTCGTCGGGCCCGAGGCGATGCATCGGCACGCCGCGCGGGATTTTTTCGCCCTTCTTCGCCCGCGCGAGCACCCTCACCTCCATCAGGCAGCTGTCGGGGGTCTTTCCCGGCCGCCAGCGATAGACGATGTTCGGCATGAAGCCGCCCCAGGGCGCGAAATTGGGGAAGACATTATAGACGAGCGCGTCGAGCAGCTCGGAATCGGTGGCATGCGCGTGGTCATGGCCGGTCTGCGCGGCATAGGATTCGCGCAGCGCCGCGCCCAGCGCCGCGCGCGCGCTCTGCCCCTCGGGCACCGACACCGCATAGGGATCGCCCGAGGGATCGTAATTGTCCGAGGACCGGCCGTTGTAGCGGATGAATTCATCGACGATCCACTGCTGCGACTTGCCGGCGGGGTCGAGATGCGGGCTGAGAACGCCGAAAGGCACGAGGTTGGCGTTCACATGGTCGCCCCAGGTCCAGTAGGCGCTGTTGCAATCGCCGGTGAAGGGCAGCAGCTGCGGATGGGTGACGATGGTGTGCCAGGCCTCCATGAAGGCCTCGGCGGTCACCTTCCAATTGGCCGCGACCTCCTTTGCCACCCACACGACGGTGGTGCATTCCTCGTGTCGCCAGCGCGCGAAATGTTCGGGCAGCGGGTGGAGAAATTCGGCAAGGCTCGGCCCGCCCGGCTCCTCGCGCAGGAAGATATAGCCCGCCCAGCTTGCAACCTCGGCCTCGGGCAGGCGCAGCTTTGCAGGCGTCAGATGCGGGAAGTCCCATGGGCAGGGCATGGTCTCGAAGCTGCCGTCCTTGTTCCAGGCAAAGCCGTGGAACGGACAGGTGAAATTATCGGCGACGCCGTCCTCGCTGCGCAGCTTGCGCCCGCGGTGGAGGCAGACATTGTGGAAGGCGCGGACCGAACCGTCATCCTGCCGCGAAAGCAGCCACGAGCGCCCCGCGTTCTCGAAGACGACATAATCGCCGGGCTCGGGCAGATCCTCCTCGCGCGCGGCGAACTGCCAGACATAGGGCCACATCGCCTCGCGCTCGGCGCGCGCCACCTCCTCGCTGGTGTAGCGGCTGGCGGGCAGCGGGTCCGAGCCGCGATACTGATAGCCATCCTCGGTCAGCGAGGCGGGCGCGGGGCGCGAATCCGCGGCCATCAACTCGGCCCAGCTGATGCCGGGGCTGCGCGCGCGGCCGCCTCCGGTGTGCGCGCCAGCTTTGCGCGGATCGCTTTCGGCCATGCGTGGCTCCTTCATCCCGTCCCTCGTGCCGTCGAGGGGTTATTGTGCCAGTCTTGCCGCAGCGGGGCGAGTCGGTCACCTTGCGGAAATCATAGGTTACGCCGCGCACCGATTGCGCCAAACCGGCGCCGAACGGAAGGGAGAGCGCCGTGGAGAACCGGCTTTCAGGCAAGGTGGCGCTGGTCACCGGCGGCACCGCGGGAATCGGCGCGGGCGCCGTGCGCCGGCTGGCGGCGGACGGGGCACGCGTGATCTTCACCGGCTCGAACGCCGCCGCCGCCGAGGTGCTCGCGGCCGAGACCGGCGCGCGCTTCCTTGGCCACCGGGTCGAGGATGCCGCCGCCTGGCCGGGGCTGATGGCGGCGATCGCGCGTGACCATGGCCGGCTCGACATCGCCTTTGCCAATGCCGGCACCGAGCATGGCGATGCCAGCGTCGAGGAGATCGGCATTGAGGGCTGGAACCATGTCATCGCGGTCAACCAGACCGGGGTGATGCTCACCGTCCAGCACGCGATCCGGGCGATGAAGGCCAATCCCGATGGCCCCACCGGCGCGATCATCGTCAATTCCTCGATGAACGCGCACCGGGCGATGGGCAATTTCGTCGCCTATTCGGTGTCGAAGGCAGCGGTGGTGGCGCTGGTCAAGTCGGCGGCGGTGCATTGCGGCAACCGCGGCTATCGCATCCGGGTCAACGCGGTGCTGCCGGGCGTGGTCGAAACCGCGATGATCAGCAACCTCATCGAGACCGCCACCGATCCCGCCGCCGCGCGCGCCGCCTATACCGGCATGTCGCCGCTCAAGCGCATGGCGCGGGTCGAGGAAGTGGCCGGGCTCGTCGCCTGGCTCGCCTCGGACGAGGCGGCGTTCGTCTCGGGCAGCGAATATGTGATCGACGGGGCAACCACCGCGGGGATGATGGGCGTATGAGCAATCTGGGTGCGCAGCGGCTGACCGGCCGCGTGGCTTTCGTTTCGGGCGGGCTGAGGGGCATCGGGCTGGCCTGCGTCGAGCGCTTTCTTGCCGAGGGCGCGCAGGTCGTCCTTTCCGACCTCGACGCGCCGGACAGCGAACTTGCCCGCGCGACGCTCGACCGGCTCGGTGCGAATGCAAGCTATGTCGCGGCCAATGTCACCCGCGAGGAGGACTGGGAGCGCGCCCGCGCGCTCGTCGCCGAACGGCACGGCCGGCTGCACATCCTTGTCAACAATGCCGGCACCGACCTGACCGGCGCGGTCGAAACGCTGAGCATGCGCGACTGGCGCCGGATCATGGACATCAACGTCGATGGCGTTTTCCTCGGGGTCAGGACCTTCACCCCGCTGCTCGCCGAAAGCGGCGGCGCGGTGAAGGGCGGCGCCAGCATCATCAACGTCAGCTCGATCATGGGGCTGGTCGGCTATTCCGAGGTCTCGGCCTACAACGCCAGCAAGGGCGCGGTGCGGCTGTTCACCAAGGGGATCGCGATCGAGTTCGCGCTCAAGAAGTTGCCGATCCGCGCCAATTCGCTGCACCCCGGCTTCGTCGTCACCCCGCTGCTCAGGGAAGGCTTCCAGCGCTGGGTGGACAAGGGCGTCGCCGCCGACCCGCAGGTGCTGGTCGATGCGATGTGCGCGCAGACGCCGATGGGCCGGCTCGCCGATCCCGCCGAACTCGCCAGCGCCGCCTTCTTCCTGGCCGGCGAGGACAGCGCCTACATGACCGGCGCCGAACTGGTGATCGATGGCGGCTGGACCGCGCAGTAAAGCCTTTTGGAGAATCGACCCATGACGATCGCCCTTGAAAATGTCGTCGCGGTGGTCACCGGTGCGGCCGGCGGCATCGGCCGCGCCACCGTCGTGGCGCTGAAGGCGGCGGGCGCCAGCGTGGTCGCCACCGATCTCACTCCCGGCGCCGCGATCGCCGGCGCCGACCATACGCTTGCCCACGACATCACCAGCCCGGCGGGCTGGGAAGCGGTGCGCGAGCTCGTCGCGCGCGAATACGGCCGGCTCGATGCCCTGGTGAATGTCGCGGCGATCTCGGTGGTCGGCCGGATCGAGGATACGCCGCTCGCCGAATGGCACCGGGTGAACGCGGTCAACGTCGATTCGGTCATCATCGGCACGCAGGCGCTGCTCGACCTGCTCAAGCTCGGCGGCAAGGCGCGGCCGGGCGGCGCCTCGATCGTCAATTTCTCCAGCGTCGGCGGGCTGCGCGGCGCCGCGTTCAACGCCGCCTATTGCACCAGCAAGGCGGCGGTGAAGATGCTCTCGAAATGCATGGGCGCCGAATTCGCGGCGCTGGGCTACAATATCCGCTGCAATTCGGTGCACCCCGGCGGCATCGAGACCGCCATGCTCGCCTCGATCATGGACCGCTATGTCGCGCTTGGCGCCGCCCCCTCGCGCGAGGCGGCGGCGGCGGCGATGATCGCCAACCACCCGATCGGCCGGCTCGGCCGCGCCGACGAGATGGCGGGCGGCGTCGTCTATCTCTGCTCGGATGCGGCAAGCTTCGTCACCTGCTCGGAATTCGTCATGGACGGCGGCTTCAGCCAGGTCTGAACCCGCCGCGCCGATGGACGCTCAGCGGGCGTTGTCGAGCGTGCCTGTCAGCGGCATCAGGAAATCCATGGCATAGCGCGTCGCTTTCCAGCCCTGCGCGGTGCGCCGCACGTCGAAATAATAGCGGCCGTGGACGGTGACGCCGCGCCCGTCCCTGCCCATCCCCATGCCGGTCACATAGGCGCGGACCGAAGCGGTCTCGCCGTCATGCGCGGTGATCGCGAAATTGCTGAGATAATGCGCGTGATGCGCCATATTCGCGAAGACCGGGGTGAAGAAGCCGCGAATGCCCGCATGGCCGACGACATTGGCCAGCCCGATGCCCGAAAGGTCGAACACCGCATCGGCGGTGAAGCAGGCGCAGATCTCGTCGATGTTCGCCAGCCGATCGACGGCATGGGCATAGGCGACGAGCAGATCCTCGATCGCAAGGCGATCTTCAATCGGGCAGGCTTCGATCGGGCGGGCGGTCATGCGCGCCTGCCGTGCACCATGTCGTCGAGCAGTTCGTGGAAGCGCTGGATGCGCTTCTCCTGCCCCGACAGGATGCAGCCCCTGAACCCGCGCGAGTTCAGCCCCTGCTGCTGGGTGGTGCCGATCGACAGGTCCTGATCGGCAACGAAGCCCAGCGATTCGCCGTCGCCATAGCGGCTGTGCCGGGCGATCGCGTCATGCGCGAGCCGCGCCTTGCCCACCGGCGTGTCGACCTCGGTCATTCCGGCCACCGGCGGATAAAGGCACCAGTGCTGGAAGACGCATTTCTCGGGATCGGTCGGATGCGGTTCGGTGCGCAGGATCTGGCACTGTTCGGGCGACATGGTGAGGGTGAGGTTCGGGAACAGCGTGCAGTGGTAATAATCGACGAGCTGCTGGTCGCTCATCGCCGCATAGCTCGTATAGCCGCGTCCCGCGCCGTGGGCGCGCTTGGCGGCGATCACCGCCTCGCGGATCGCATCGGTGCGGCCCCGATAGGCCTTGGGATCGATCCCCCAGGCCTCGGCCGCCTCGTAGAGCCCGGGCGGCACGTCGCCGCTGACGTAATCCTTGCGGGTGGTTGCCTGGTGGCCGATCATCCACATCGCATTGTGGCCCGACGGGTACATCTCGAACAGGGTGGTGGGCAGGCCGTCGTTGATGAAGGTCGAAAGTTCCGGATGGATCGTCGGCAGGTGGTAGCTCTCGTTGAAATTGTCGCGGATGATCTTCCAGTTGAAGTCACAGTCGCAGGAGAGGTTGAGCACCCGCACCCAGTTTTCAAGGCCATAGGCGGCGAGCCGCTCGGGGAACGGCGCCAGCCATTCGCGAAGCGGGGCGACGTCTGCGTCCATGCACCAGAACACGAACGGCCCCCAGGTCTCGCAGCGCAGCTCGGAAAGCGTCACCTTGCCGCAAGGGTTGCCGCCGGCGAAATCATCCGCGTCCTGGACATGCACGAGGGTTCCGTCGGGATCGAACTGCCAGCCGTGGTAGGAGCAGGAAATGCGCGGCGCGCTCGACACATCGCCAAGGATCAGCCGGTTCCCGCGATGCGGGCAGGTGTTGTAGAAGGCGCGGATCGCGCCATCGGCCTGGCGCACCATGATGACCGATTCGCGGCCGAAATTGTGCCGGATGACATCGCCCTCTTCCTGCAGGTCGGCCAGAACCCCGCCAAGATGCCAGACCCTGGGCCACAGGTTGCGGTTCTCCAGCTCCATCCATTCGGCGCTGACATAGCGCTCGGCGGTGATCGGATCACCGCGCACCGGCTGGTCATACTCAGGCGAAAAGCGCGAAATCCTCGGTTCGGCAGTCATTGTGGCATCCTTCATCCGTCGCCGGGGATCGGGCGCGGGACGACAGCACCCGCGGCGCGCGGCCGGCCCGGCCCGATCGTCGGTGGTGCTTGCCAAAATAGGCCGCACCGCATGGCTTCGCCACTCGCCTTTCTCGCAGGCGGATCGCCGGCGCTTGCCCGCGAACTCGCCCATATGCCAGTTTCGCAAGGCCACCACCTGCGCCAAGCCGGGCCACGATGCCGGTCACCCGGGCCGAACCGCCACAATCACGGAGAACCATGCCATGACCACTGTCGCAATCACCGGCGCGGGGCGCGGGATCGGCCTTGAACTTGCCCGCCAGCATCTCGCCGCGGGCGACAGCGTGCTGGCGCTGGTGCGCAATCCCAAGGGTTCGCCCGCGCTCGCCGCGCTGGCCGGGGGTTCGGGCGGCCGGCTCGCGATCCACGCCTGCGACGTCGCGAACACCGCCTCGGTAGAGGCGGCGGCCAAGGCCATCGGCGAGACGCGGATCGACATCCTGTACAATGTCGCCGGGGTCACCGGCACCATCGCCCCCGAGCTCGAAGCGACCGACTGGGCCAGCTTCGACGAGGCGATCGAGATCATGCTGAAAGGCCCGCTCAGGGTGCTGAACGCCTTCCTGCCCAAACTCGCCGCCGGGGCGAAGGTGATGAACATCACCAGCCAGCTCGCCGCCTCGACCTGGCCCTATGGCGGCTTTTACGCCTATGTCGCCGCCAAGGCGGGGCTCAACCGGCTGATGCGCTCGGCCGCGATCGACCTCAAGCCGCGCGGGATCATCGTCGGGCTCATCCATCCCGGCTATGTGCAGACCGACATGGGCGGCCCCGGCGCCGACATCACCCCGGTTGAAAGCGCGGTCGGCATCCGCAAGCTCGCCCGCGAATGGACGCTCGATCGTTCGGGCGACTTCCATCGCTGGAACGGCGAGGCTCACCCGTGGTGAAGCGGCTCGGGTGACGACCGGCTGGCGCGCGCATGCCGCGCCAGCCAGCCGCGGGTGGCGAGCGCGACCACCCGTGCCCGCGCGCCCGCGTCCGGAAAGGCGTCGCGCAGCGCGCGCGAGCGCAGCTCGATGCTGAGCGCGATTCCCGCGGGCAAGGCCTCATACATCGCCGCGAGCGCGAGCGCGCCCTCGCCGCATTGTTCGCGAAGGTCGATGGCATCGGTGATCACCGCGGCAAAATCGGCGGGATCGGGCCGCTGGGCGCGCGCATCGCAGAACTGGGCATAGGGCAGCAGCGCCGGATCCAGCGCGGCGATATCGGCAATGGCGCTGCCCGAACGATCGACATGGATCGGATCGATGAGGATCGCCGCCAGCCGATGCGCGACCGCCGCGATCACCCCGCGCGCCGCCGCAAGGTCGCGGACCTCGGTGAAGATGCCGAATTCGAGCGCCACGCGCATCGCGCTGCCCTCGGCATGGCGGCACAGCGCGTGAAGCCGCGCGGCATTGGCGCCCGGATCGGGATCGGAGGAGACGCAAAGCACATGGCCCGCGCCCAGTTCGGCGCCGATGTCGATGATGCGGCGATGGTCATCCATGTCGCTTTCCGGCTTGAGCCAGATCACCTCAACATCGAGCACCGGCAGGCCCGTGTCGGCGAGCGCGGCGCGCGTCTCGCTCGTCGTGGCGCGTGTCCAGCGCTCCGGCTCGATCCACAGCCCCACCGCATCGAAGCCGGCAAGGGCGGCGGCGCGCACCGTTTCCACCGGCCCGAACTCGGGCACCACCCCCGAGGCGAGCGAGATCGGGTTCACGCGCCGCTCACAGCACCGGCTCGGGCGCCGAGGCGTCATCCTCCAGATACCAGTTCAGCCACTCGTGGAAATACTGGTTGCCGCGCTCGTTACGGCCGAACACCAGCTCGTCATGCGCGCCACTTTCGAGGCCCTTCTGGATTTCGAGGCCGATGAGATAATCCTCGTTGTAGGTGACGTCGCGGAAGAAGTTGATCGCCGCTTCGACCTGCGCGCGGTCCTCCTCGTCGCGGATCGGCTCGCGGCGCAGATAGTTGAGCACGGTGCGGTTGCGATCGGGGGTCGGTCCGGGGAAAAGCTGGGCGATCTGGGTGATCTCGGGGGCGATGAACGCCGAGACGTTGGGAAAGAAGATCCGCACGAAATCATAGCCGTTGTTTTCCTGCTCGCCCCAGCTCTCGCGCGGGAGCGGGCGCAGCGCCTCGGAAATCCGGCGCTGGGGAAAGCCGATGCGAATATTCGGGCCGAAGCCCTCGTAATGCATGCAGTTCGACGGGGTGCGCGGGGCGATCGTCTCGGGGTGGAGCGAGGAGAAGTGATAGCCTTCGAGATAGCCGTCGAAGGCGATTTTCCAGTTGGCGCCCTCGATCACCCGGCTGCCGAGCCAGGTCCAGTTGGCGAAATCGAGCGCGACGTAATCGTCAAGCATGCCGCGGTAGAAGCGGTCGAGGTCGAGCGGGGCATTAGGCGTCAGGCAGGCGAAGATCATGCCGGCGCGCTCCTCGCAGGGGAGTTCGCGCAAGCCCATCGCGGTCTTTTCCACCTCGCCGAACTTACCCGCCTCGGAGATGCCGATCAGCCGGCCGTCCTGCGCGAAGGTCCAGCCGTGGTATTTGCAGGTGAAGCGCGCGCAATTGCCGTGTCCTTCGGCGGCGACCGGCGAGGCGCGATGCGAACAGACGTTGAGGAAGGCGCGCACCTTTCCTTCCCTGTCGCGGTTGATCAACACCGGCAGGCCGGCGGCATCCATCGCCTTGTAGTCGCCCGGATGCGGCAACTCGGCGGTGAAGGCGAGCATCAGCGGCACGCGCTTGAACACCAGCTCCATCTCGGCCTTCCACTGGTCCTTGTCGGTATAGGTCCGGCTAGGCACGCGCATCGGCTTGTCGGTGAGGAAGGTCTTGTTGTTCTCGACATAGTCGAGCATGATTTCGGCGACATCGCCGACGCGCTGCACACGGTTCACCTGGGTCTCCCGCCTTGTGATCTGGCAATGGACCCGGTTTGGGCCGCGATCGCCGCGCCGACAAGCTGGGACAGGTGACAGGTGCCTGCGCTTTTGGCCCATTGGCCAAAAGCGCCGCAGCCGTCAGGAACACGCGATGACGCAGAGGAATCCGCCGCCCTGGGCCTGGCTTCAGACCCCCGCGCCGCATCAGGCGCGCTATGCCGCGAGCGGCCTGTGGGACCGGTGCACCATCGCCGATTGCGCGGTCGCGCTGGCGGCGCAGGAACCCGATTTCATCGCCTTCGTCGAGGGCGAGGCGGCAATGACCCGCGCCGCGCTGCTTGCCGATGCCGAGGCGCTGGCGGCGGCGCTCCACGGCCGCGGCCTGCGCGCGGGCGATGTCCTTGCCTTCCAGCTCCCCAACTGGCGCGAGGCGGTGGTGATCAACCTCGCCGCCGCGCTTTCGGGGCTGGTGGTGAACCCGATCGTGCCGATCTACCGCGACCATGAAGTGACGATGATGCTCGGCGATTGCCGGGCGCGGGCATTCTTCGTGCCGACGCGCTTTCGCACCCATGATTTCGCCGCCATGGCGACGCGCATCGCCGGCGGGCTTGCCGATCTCGCTCATGTCTTCACCGTGCGCGGGCAAGGCGCGAACGATTACGCAGCGCTGCTCGCCGAAGGGCGCGGCCGGCGTTTCGACCGGCCGCAGGTCGATCCGCTGGGCGTCAAGATGGTGCTCTATACCTCGGGCACGACGGGGCGGCCCAAGGGGGTGCTGCATAGCCATGTGACGCTGGCGCGGGTGGTGCGGCAAAGCGCCGCGCATTGGGGCCTCAAGGCAGGCGAGGCGACACTGATGCCCTCGCCCGTCACCCATGTCTCGGGCTATGCCAACGGGCTGGAGGCGCCGCTGTTGCTTGGCACGCGCACCGTTCTCATGGAAAGCTGGGACGCGCAGGCGGCGCTGGCGCTGATCGGCCGGCACGCGGTGGTCGGCACGGTCGCGGCGACGCCCTTCCTCGTCGAACTGGCCGATGCCGCGCGCGCGGCGGGCAATGGCCTTGCAAGCCTGCGCTTCTTCGCCTGCGGCGGCGCGGCGGTGCCCGCCGAGGTGATCCCCGCCGCCAACGCCGCCTTCGCCCGCGCCCGCGCCTTCCGCGTCTTCGGCAGCTCGGAGGTGCCGCTCGTCACCTTCGGCTGGCCGCGCAACGAAGCGCTGGCCGCGACCACCGACGGCGAGATCGTCGATTACGAGGTGCGCATCGTCGATGAGGCGGAGCGCGACCTGCCCGACGGGGTCGAAGGCGAAATCCTGACCCGCGGGCCGGGCATGATGCCGGGCTATGCCGACGAGGCGCAGACCGCAGAGGCGATCACCGCCGATGGCTGGTTCCGCACCGGCGACCTCGGCGTGCGCAGCGCCGAAGCTGCGCTTACCATCACCGGCCGCAAGAAGGACCTCATCATCCGCGGCGGCGAGAACATCTCGGCCAAGGAAATCGAGGACGTGCTCCACACCCATCCCGCGGTGCGCGAGGCGAGCATCGTCGCCATGCCGCACGCGCGGCTGGGCGAGGCGGTGTGCGCCTATGTCATCGCCGCCGCCGACATCGACGCCGCCGCGCTTGCCGCGCATGTCGCGGCAAGCGGGCTGGCAAGGCAGAAGATCCCCGAACGCTTCGAGTTCGTCGACGATTTCCCGCGCACCGCCTCGGGCAAGATCCGCAAGGACCAGCTGCGCGCAGATATCAGGGCGAAGCTCAGCCCGGCCTGAGGGCGCGGGCCTCAACCCGCCGCTGCGACCGCCTTTGCGATCTCGGCGTTCGAGGGGTTGCGGCGCAGCGTCAGGCCGCCGTTCACCTGCAAGGTCTCGCCGGTCATGAAGCATTCGTCGCTGGCAAGGAACACCGCGGCGGCGGCGATGTCCTCGCTCGTGCCCCAGCGGCCGAGCGGATAGCCGGCGCGAAAGCTCTCGAACAGCCCCGGCACCTGCTTCGCCCCGGCGGTCATCGGCGTGTCGGTGAGGCCCGGCGCGATCGAATTGGCGCGGATGCCCTCCTTGCCGAACTCGTTCGCGACGCAGCGCAGCACATGGTCGGTGCCCGCCTTGGTGCCCATGTAGGCGGCGTGATCCTCGAGCATGATCGTCGCGGTTGCCGAACTGATCTGGATGATCGCGCCGCCGCGCCCGCCATGGCTGCGCGCCATCTTGCGGACCATCGCCTGGAAGAACTGGTAGGGTCCGATGAACTGGAGCGCGGTCATCGCCACAAGGTCGTCGCGGCTGTGGTCGAGGAAGGGCTTGAGCAGCCCCCAGCCGGTGGCGTTGAGCGCGATGTCGATGCCGCCGAGCCCGGCGTCGGCGGCATCGGCCAGCGCGGCGATGCTCGCCTCGTCGGTAAGGTCGCAGGGGTGGGAAAGGCAGCCGGTCTCGGCGGCGAAGGCGGCGAGCACGCTTTCCTTGCGGCCGGAGACGAGCACGCTTGCCCCTTCGGCGAGGAAGCGGCGGGCGATATGCTGGCCCATGTTGCCCTCGCTGCTGGCGCCAAGGACGATCGCGGTCTTGCCGGCAAGGCGGCGCATGGTTTCTCTCCCGATCCTGCGCAGGGAGAGCTATCATGGCCGGCGCGGCGGCTGTCCTGACCAAAAGGCGAGTGGCAGCCGCGCGGGGGCCGCCGCAAGAACGCAGGCCACAACGGCGAACATCGGGCGAGGAACGCGCGTCATGGATCTGGGTCTCAAGGGCAAGAAGGTCATCCTCACCGGCGGCAGCCGCGGCATCGGCCGGGCGGCGCTCGAAGTCTTCGCGGCGGAAGGGGCGGACGTCGCCTTCTTCTCGCGCAATCCCGCGCAGGTCGCCGAGACGGTGGCCGCACTCGCCCGCCACGGCGGCAAGGTGATCGGCGAGGCGCTCGACATGGCCGATCTCGATGGCTATGCGGCATGGCTGAAGTCGGCGGCCGAACGGCTCGGCGGCTGCGACATCTTCGTCGCCGGCGCCAGCGCCTCGGGCTCGGGCGCCACCGGCGACTGGGACCTGTGCTTTGCCACCGATGTCAAGGGCACCGTGCTCGGCTGCGAGACGCTGGAGCCCTGGCTCGAAAAGTCGGGCGCGGGATCGATCATCATCCTGTCGAGCACCGCGGCGATCGAGACCTTCATCGTCCCGCAGGCGTTCAACGCGCTGAAAGCGGCGCTGCTCGTCTATTCGGGCCAGCTCTCGCAGATGCTGGGGCCGAAGAACATCCGCGTCAACGCGGTCTCGCCGGGGCCGATCACCTTTGCCGGCGGCAACTGGGAAGCGATCAAGGCGGCCGCGCCCGAACTCCACGCCGCAACCCAGGCCACCTTCGCGCTCGGCCGCTGGGGCGGCCCCGAGGAGGTGGCCAGGACCATCGCCTTCCTCGCCAGCCCTGCCTCGTCCTACACCACCGGCACCAACGTGGTGATCGACGGCGGCTATACCAAACGCGTCCAGTTTTGACCGGGCCGGCCATGGCGCTCGGCGTTCAGGGCATCCACCACATCGGCATCTCGGTGCCCGACCTGGCACGCGCACGCGAATTCTTCATCGACCTTCTCGGCGGGATCGAGGAGGTCGCACCCTTCGGCTGGCGCGACAACCCCTTCATCGACAGTATCGTCGGCCTGCCGGGAAGCGCGGCCGACCAGTTCCTGTGCCGGCTTGGCAACGCCCATCTCGAAGTGTTCGAATATCACGCGCCAAGCCCCGCGCCGCAGGACCCGGAGCGCGGCGTGCACAATCTCGGCTACACCCATTTCGCGTTGCAGGTGGACGATATCGCCGCCTGCTGCGCGCGCCTGCGCGCCGCGGGCATCCGCCTGCACGCCGAGCCCGAGCTTTCCGGCATCACCCGCCACCCCGACGGGCGGATCACCGGCTACGCCGCGACCTATTGCCGCGACTGGTTCGGCAATGTCTTCGAGATCATGGAAATCCACGATTGCGAGGACATGCCGCGGGTCTGACCCCAGCCGCGCATCGCTTCGACCCGAACCCGCCGGCAGCGTGGCACGCAGCGACGCTTCGAACGCCGCCTCGCCCTTGCGCCTTCGGTGGGGGCCCGCAGGCGGTGGGTTTCGCCCATCAATGCCGCGCCATCGCGCCGCCATCGACCCACACCCCATGCCCCGACATGAAGCGCGCGTCGTCGCTGACGAGGAAGGCGACGACATCGGCGATGTCCTCGGGCTGGCCGAGCCGGCGCAGCGACGCCTTGTTTTCCCAGAAGCTGCGGTATTGCGGCATCTCGGCAAAAGCGGGCGCGGTCATCGGCGTGGCGATCGCGCCGGGCTGGACGCAATTGGCGGTGACCCCGAACGGCCCGAGCTCGGCCGCCACCGCGCGCGTGAAGCCGAGCACGGCATGTTTGGAGGCGGCATAGGCGCACAGCCCGTCGTCGCCATAGGACGAGGTGGTCGAGCCGATGGTGACGATGCGGCCGTTGCCCGCCGCCTTGAGATCGGCCACCGCATCGCGCACCAGCCGGAACACCGCGACGAGATTGACCTCCAGCACCCGCAGGAAATAGCCATCGTCATGACCTTCGAGCGGGTGGAAGGCGCTGATCCCGGCGCAGGGCACCAGCGTATCGAGCCCGCCCATCGCCGCCCTGGCGCGCGCGACCAGCTCGGCATTCGCGCCCGCGCCGGCAAGGTCGGCGGTAAAATCGACCGCGCCCTTGACATCGGCGGTGAACAGCCGTGCCCCGTCGGCGCGCAGCCGGGCGGCGACCGCCGCGCCGATCCCCGAGCCCGCGCCGGTGACGATCGCCCGGCGGCCGGCGAGGCGGTCAGCGGCCATCGGCGATTTTCAGCACCAGCTTGCCGGTGTTCGCCCCCGAAAACAGCCGCATGAAGGCGGGATAGGCATTTTCGAGCCCGTGCTGGACATCCTCGTCGATGCGCAACCGGCCGGCCGCCATCCATTCGGCCATGATCGGCGCTGCCTCGGCGAAGCGCGGCGCGAAATTCATGATCAGGAAGCCGAAGATCGTCGCCTCCTGCACCAGCACCGACCACAGGTTGCGGATACCGACCTTTTCGGGCAAATTATATTCGGCGATGAGCCCGCACAGCACGATCCGCGCCTTGCGGGCAAGGTTGAGCAGGCTTGCGTCCATCACCACCCCGCCGACATTCTCGAACAGGATATCGACGCCGCCGGGCGCGAGGCGACCGATCTCGGCGGCAAGCGCGGCCTGCGTCTTGCCCTTGTAGTCGATCGCCGCATCGAAGCCGTAATCCGCGATCAGCCGGCGGCATTTTTCGGCACCGCCAGCGATGCCGATGGTGCGGCAGCCGGCGATCCGGCCGATCTGGCCGACGACCGAGCCGACCGCCCCCGCCGCGCCCGAGACCAGCAGCACCTCGCCGGCCCGGGGCTTTGCGACTTCGAGCAGGCCGAAATAGCCGGTGAGCCCGACCGCACCCATCGCCGAGAGGAAGCGCGAGGGCGATTCGACCTGCGACACATCGAGCTTCATGGTGAAGCCACCCGGCACCATCGCCGAATAATCCTCAAGCGCATTGAGCCCCATCACCCAGTCGCCTTGCGCGAAATCCGGGTTGTCCGAGGCATGGACCACGCCGACGCAGGTCGCACGGATGGGATCGCCAAGCGCGATCGGCGGCATGTAGCTCGGGCCATCGTCCATCCAGCCGCGCTGCGCGGGATCGAGCGAGGCATAGCAGTTGCGCAGCACGAAGCCGCCCGGCGGCGGCGCGGGAACCGCCGCCTCGGCCAGGCGGAAATCCTCGGGAACCGGCATGCCATGCGGCCGGCGCATGAGCAGGAAGCGACGATTGACGGTCATGGGTCTCTCCGCTGGGGCATCCGCGAAATTCACCGAGCCAGCGCCGCCACGCACCTGTGACTTGTTGCAGTAGGGTTTGGCTGTGCCCCGATTAAATAGAAAGCACAACGGCACATGTGACGGCCCGGATCGGGCTTGGGGAGGTAGGAATGCCAAATAGCATGCTTCGTCGCGCGCTGCTCGCGCTGACCGTGACCACCGCGCTGACCGGGCTTGCCAGCCCCGCGCTGGCCGATGGCGCGCCCGCCGCGCCGCCACAGGCGGACACCGCGACGACCAGCGTCGATACCGGCGACATCATCGTTTCCGCCCGACGGCGCAACGAGACGCTCCTCTCGACCCCGGTGGCGATCACCGCGATCAGCCCCTCGATGCTGGAGAGCAAGGCGGCGGTCAACATCGCCGACCTCCAGGGCGCCGCGCCCGGCCTGCTCATCACCCAGCAGAACTCGGGCGCGCAGGCGGCAAACCTGTCAATCCGCGGGCTGACCTATGCCGACATCGAGAAATCGCAGACGCCGACCGTGGGCGTGGTCGTCGACGGGGTCGCCATCGGCACCAACACCGGCCAGTTGCAGGACGTGTTCGACATCGCCCAGATCGAGGTGCTGCGCGGGCCGCAGGGCACGCTGTTCGGCGCCAACACCATCGGCGGCGTCATCAACATCGAGCGCACCAAGCCGACCATGGAAACCGGCGTCAAGGCCGAGGCCACCTATGGCCAGTGGAACACCTGGGATGCCAAGGCCATCGTCAATGTCGGCAATCACGAAAGCTGGGGCCTGAAGGCGTGGTATTTCCACGACCAGAGCGACGGCTACTATTACAATACCACCAGCAACAGCCGCACCGGCGGCAACAAGGACGACAGCTTCGGCGCCTCGCTGCTGTTCAAGCCGACCGGCTCGAACTTCGACGCCGAACTGACCGTCGAGGACGTCATCCAGTCCTTCACCCCGGTCAACGTCAGCCTGACCAAGCCGGGTGAAGCCTTCTACGGCGTCGCCACCCCGCCGGCCAACCTCTACCAGGTGTCGGACCTGCCGACCTACAGCAATTATCATGCGCCCGACGCGACGCTGAACATGAATTACGATCTCGGCACGGTGAAGCTGACCTCGATCACCGGCTGGCGCCACAGCAACGAAGCCCAGACCCAGGACTTCGCGACCGCCGGTCTGTATTATGTGCTGCGCAAGCAGACCTATACCCAGTGGAGCCAGGAGTTCCGGGCCGCGGGCAAGATCGTCAGCAGCCTCGACTATGTCGTCGGCGCCTACTACTTCAATTCATACTATAATTTCACGCAATGGACCGATATCGGCGTCGGCAATCCGCTGTACAGCACCACCGCCGCCAACCCGTCGACCGATCCGGCGGTGCTCGCCGGGCTGGCCAGCCAGCAGGTCGAATATGCCTCGACCACGTCCTACGCGGTGTTCGGCGACTTCAACTGGGCCTTCGCCAACCACTTCCGCCTGAGCTTCGGCGGTCGCTGGAGCCACGACAAGAAGGTGCTCGACAATCAGGACGCAGCGTTCACCGGCTGCTCCCCGATCACCCAGCCGGGCGGCAATTGCGGCCTGATCGGCAATGGCACCGCCAATTTCTCGAAGTTCACTCCCAAGGTCGGGCTCGACTGGCGCCCGAACAATGATGTGATGCTCTATGCCAGCTGGTCGCGCGGCTACCGCGCCGGCGGCTTCAGCCCGCGCGCCGAAACCCCGCTCTACGCGACGACGCCGTTCCAGCCGGAAACGGTCGATGCCTATGAAATCGGCACCAAGCTCGCCACCCCCGACCACAAGGTCGAGGTCGATCTCGCCGGCTTCATTTCCGACTACAAGAACATGCAGCAGAACCTGACCGTCCCCGGCGGCCCGACCGGCAACCAGACGATCACCGGCAACGTGCCGGGCGGCGCGCTGATCAAGGGCATCGAGGCCGATGCGACGCTGCGCCCGATCCGGCACCTGAGCATCACCGGCACCGCCGCCTACACGTCCTCGCATTTCCGCAACTTCCTGGTCGATTGCGCGGTCGGCGCCGGGATCGGGGTGTGCAACTACTCGGGCAACAACCTGATCTACGCGCCCAAGTTCAGTGCATCGCTCAACGGCGAATACACGGTGCCGACCAGCTTTGGCACGGTGGTGACCACGCTCGGCTGGCGCCATATCAGCCCCTATGACGAGCAGATCTCGCAGGCGATCCTGCCGACCTCGACGACCAGCGTGAACTATATCGGCGGCAATGACCCGCGCGTGCGCACCATCACCCAGGACCTGATCGACGCCAGCGCCACCGCCAACTTCAAGCTGTCCGGCGCGGATGCCTATCTGCGCGTGTTCGGCCGCAATCTCGCCAATGTGCAAACCACCACCGCCGCCTTCACCGTCGCCGGGCTGTGGTCGTTCGCCTCGGCGATCGAGCCGCGCACCTGGGGCGTGACCTTCGGCGTCAAATACTGACAGGCGCCGATTGCCGATCCACCCTTGAGGCGCGGCTGCGCAAGCAGCCGCGCTTTTTTTTTGAAAACGACCACGGGAGACGCAGATGAACAGGCTCGAAGGCAAGGTGGCACTGGTAACCGGCGGCGCTTCGGTGCCCGGGCTCGGCAGCAGCACCGCGCAACGCTTCGCCGAGGAAGGCGCGATCGTCTATGTGACCGACCGCGATGACGCGGGCGCCGAAACGGTCGCAGGCGGCATCCGCGCTGCGGGCGGCAAGGCGCATGCCATGG
Organism: Sphingomonadales bacterium; assembly: GCA_028870315.1. Lineage (GTDB taxonomy): Bacteria > Pseudomonadota > Alphaproteobacteria > Sphingomonadales > Sphingomonadaceae > Novosphingobium. The sequence continues at coordinate 20,066 of JAGWPW010000097.1, forward strand.
CGCATGATGTCACCAGCGAGGCCGACTGGGACCGGGTGATGGCGGCGATCACCGCGGCGCATGGCGGCCTCGACGTCCTCGTCAACAACGCCGGCATCGCCGTGCTGCGGATGATCGAGGATTTGACCAGCGCCGACTGGGCGCTCCAGAACCGGGTCAATCTCGACAGCGTGTTTTATGGCACCCGGCGCGCGGTGCTGGCGATGCGCAAGGCCGGCCGCGGCGGCTCGATCATCAACATCTCGTCGGTCGCGGGGCTTGTCGGCGTACCGGGCTGCGCGGCCTATGCGGCGGCCAAGGGCGGCGTGCGGCTGTTCTCGAAGGTGATCGCCGTGGAATGCGCCAAGGATCGCATCCGCTGCAACAGCGTCCACCCGGGCATGATCGCCACCAACATGCAGGGCGTGGCGCTGGAGGACAACGCCAGCAATTACGATGCGACGCTCGCGCTCATCCCGATGGGCATCATGGGCGAGCCGGTCGACATCGCCAACATGAACCTGTTCCTCGCCAGCGACGAGGCGCGTTACATCACCGGCGCCGAATTCGTCGTCGATGGCGGCATGTTCGCCACCTAGCGGTCCGATTCTGACATTTGCATCCGCCATCGGCCGGGTCGTGTGCAAATGTCAGAATCAATCCACCAGCTCCAGCCGGGCCGGCGGCGCGGCGTCATCGCGCCGCCGCCTGCCGGTTCAGCCGCCCTTCGGCCCCTGCTGGCGGTGGATGTTGCGGAAGGTGCGGCTGTGGAACAGCCAGCGGCCGTCGCGCTTCACGCAGACATCGTCATAGACGCCGCGGTCGCGCAACGTGACCGTGCCCTGGTCGTAGATCTCCGAGGTATAGCTGCGCACCACCGCGCGATCGCCGTCGATGGCGATCGAACCCGGCCAGGCCTCGAACATGATGCCCGGATAGGCCTTCATCGCCTCCACCCAGAGCGCGACGATGGCATCGCGGCCGGTCTGCGTCGGAAACTCGGGGTAATCGGGCATCGACCACACCGCGTCCTCGGCCCATGTCGCGCCCCAGGCGGCCGCGTCGCGCCGGGTCACGGCATCGGCGTAGGTTTCGAGCAGTTCGCGGATGGCAAGGCGGTCCTCGGCGGGGCCGGTGAAGGGCATGCTGGTCTCTCCCGTTGTGTTGGCGGCGCATGGTAGCCCCGCCGGCACGCCCGCGAAGCTGTGCGAATGGGCAGGTGGGCGCGCGCGCGCGGCGCGGCTAGCCCATTGGCCAGCTTCCGCGCGGCCGCGCTTTGGCCGACACCCGAGGCACGAGAGGAACCCGCCATGCCGATGACACCCCAGCAGATGGAACGCCTTGTCGATGATCTCTACGCCGCCACCGGGCGCGGCGACTGGGACACCGCGGCAGCGATGCTGACCGAGGATTTCGTGGTCACCGAGGCCGACGGCCTGCCCATGGCCGGCACCTATCGTGGCCGGCAGGCGCTCAAGGAACTGTTCCTCAAGGTCATGGGGATGCTCGACGTCGCCGCGCTCGACCGGGTGGCAATGACCTGCGGCGACGATCATGTGATCGTGATCATCACCATGCGCTTCGCCGATCCGGCGCTGGCGCCCGCCGAACTGTGCGAGGCGCTGCGCTTGCGCGACGGCAAGGTCTGCGAGATCAAGCCCTTCTACTTCGATCCCGCGCCGGTCCGCGCGGCATGCGCGGCAAAGGCGCGCGGCTGAGACACGCCCGCGGGGGCTCGAATACCGGGCTATTTCAACAGGCGCCTGACCTTGTGATCGATACGCGCCTGCGCGCCCGCGCCAAGCCGCGCCACCCCGAGGTTTCGCGAGAGCGCAACCAGCAGCGGGTCGATCGCGCCGAAATGGCGCAGTTGGTAACGCCAGATCGCCGCCTTGTTGCGCAGCCACAGCACCAGCAACCGGCCACCGCGGGGCACGATCGGGGTGATGCCGCTGGCGCGATAGCCGCGGCGGGCGAGCAGGCCGCCCGTGCGGCCCTCGACGAGGGCGATCTCGACCGGGGTCTGCCCGCGGCGCCATTGCTCGATCAGCGCAACATCGGGCGCCGCATAGCTGCTGCCCCGGTGATAGGCGAGCATCGCGTCATCGAAATCGATCCCGAGAAAGCGGCACAAATCCTTGAGCTGTCCTTGTGTGTCGCGAATCACGGCCTCATAGCGCAATTCGTGGGCGCGTATCGCCGGTCGCGCCGCGATCACCCGATCCCATTCGTTTTCGGTGTCGATCCAGTGCCCGACTCCATGGAACACATCGCCGGCCCAGCCCATGCCGATCGACGATTTCGCGACGTCGCGCGGATCGCGCAGCATGTGAACGACCGGTGCATCGGGGAACAGCGCCAGCGCCTTTCCCAGATGACGATGCAGCATCAGCACGACGGGCCGCTCATCCGATGGCGCAAGCTGGCGCAGCAGATCCCTGATAGCATCGGCGGGTTTCAGCCGGAGATCGAGTCTTGCCCCGCTGTCCCTGAAAATTCGATCGCGCGCCAGCGCCGCGCTGTCGAGGCTGGCATCGAGGTTGGGATTGATCGTCAGATAATCAAATAAAAAGTCCGCCTCTCCAAGAAAGATCAGGCTTCTATTTCCGTTCAGCATCAGTCCAACAAGCGTAGTTCCGGACCGAAGTGCGCCATATACAATTATTGGACCTATATTCATTAAAATAATCTCTAAATTTGTTATACATTTTAAAATTTAATTTCAAAACCCGTAAGATATTATATATATTTACTCAATTACGGCGCCATAGCCTCGAGAAATGTAAATTATTTCTATAAATCATGCACTTTTATCTAAATATTTGTTGTCGTGTCGCTTTTACCCAAACACCGTTCATCGAAGATAAAAAGCCAGAAGCCGATTTTGACGCGACGCTCCAGCCGCAAGATCGAACACCTTTGCGTCACCGATCGCGCATGCTTGCGGCGCATGTTCAACCCGCGTCGAGGACGTGCTCGATCATTGCAAAAATCTGCGTCGCGTTGAAGAAGGAAACATCATGTCGGCAGCCGTCACATCCCCATGACCGGGCACGCACCGCAGCTCGGCGTGGTCGTCATCGGGCGCAACGAGGGCGAGCGGCTGCGCCGCTGCCTGCTCGCCCGCCCACCGCAGGCGGGTTGCGTCTATGTCGATTCGGGCTCGGTCGATGGCAGCGTGGCGCTGGCACGCGAGCTGGGGGTCGAGGTCGTCGAACTGGCCGCGCCGCCGCGCTTCACCGCCGCGCGCGGACGCAATGCCGGGCTGCGTCATCTGCTGGCGCACTGGCCCGATCTCGAATTCGTCCAGATGGTCGATGGCGATTGCGAACTGCACCCGCAATGGCCGGCGAAAGCGATCGCGGCGCTGCAAGCCGAACCGGGGCTGGCGCTGGTCTTCGGCCGGCTGCGTGAACGCTTTCCCGAGCGTTCGATCTACAATGCGCTGTGCGACGATGAATGGAACGTTCCGGTCGGCGAGGTGGCGGTCGCGCCGGGAAATATCCTGTGCCGCGCGGCGGCGCTGCGCGCGATCGGCGGCTATCGCGAGGACATGATCGCCGGCGAGGACCCCGAGATGGCGCTGCGGCTGCGCGCCGCCGGCTGGCGCCTGCGCCGGATCGATGCGGAAATGGCGCTGCACGACGCAGCGATCACCCGTTTCGGCCAGTGGTGGCGCCGCGCCGAACGCGGTGGCCATGCCTTTGCCGAGCTTGCCACGCGCCATCCGCGCTCGCGGCGGCCCGACTGGCGCCGCCAATGCCTCAGCATCCTCGGCTGGGGGGGGGGTGCTGCCCGCGCTCATCCTTGCCGCGCTTCTCGCCTCGCGGCTTGCCGGGCCGGCCGCGCTCGCGCTTGCCGGCGTGCTGGCCCTGGCATGGCCGGCAAAGATGCTCCAGATTGCCGCATCGCGCCATCGCCACGGCCTTGGCGCCAGGCTGGCGCTGGCAAGCGGGGCGCTGCTCATGATCGGCAAATTTCCCGAATGCCTGGGGGTCGCGCGCTTTTATCGCAACCGCCTTCTGGGGCGCGGATCGCAACTCATCGAATACAAGCAGGTGATCGTATCGGGTGGCGAGCATGGCTGAACCGGCGATCGCGGTCGTCATCGTCAATTATCGCACCGCAGCGCTGACGCTTGCCGCGCTTGCCGCGCTTTGCGGCGAGCGTGAGCGGCTTCCCGGGCTTCGCGCGATGATCGTCGATGGCGGCTCGGGCGATGATTCGGTCGAGCAGCTGCGCGCCGGCATCGCCGATCGCGGCTGGGACGACTGGGTGCGGTTGCTGCCGCTGGCAGTCAATGGCGGCTTCGGCTGGGCCAACAACCAGGCGATGCTCACGCTGCTGCAATCCGACAACCCGCCCGACTACCTCCATCTGCTCAACCCCGACACGCGCATCGAGCCGGGCGCGGTCGGTTGCCTCGCAGGCGTGCTCGACCGCCATCCCGAATGCGCGGTGGCCGCAAGCCTGCTGCTGAACGAGGATGGCAGCCCCTCGGGTTCGGCCTTCCGCTTTCCCTCGATTGCCCGCGAATTCGACCGCGGCGCGCGCACCGCCCCGCTTGCCCGCTGGCTGGGGATAGCACCGGTGCTCATCGCCGACGCCCCGGCGGGCGCGGCCGACTGGGTGACCGGGGCGAGCATGATGATCCGCGCCACCGCCTTGCGCGAGGTCGGGCTGTTCGACAGCGGTTTCTTCCTCTATTTCGAGGAGGTCGAGCTCATGGCGCGGCTGGCGCGCGCGGGCTGGAGCATACGCCATGAACCGTCCAGCCGGGTGTGCCATATCGGCGGCGCCGCGACCGGCAAGACCTATCAATTCGCCGATCTCCGCGTCGCGCCGCCGCTTCCCGCCTACTGGTTCCATTCGCGCCGCCGTCTGCTTGTGCAACTGTATGGCACCCCGGGCGCGATCGCCGCGGGCGGCGCATGGCTTGCCGGACACGCGCTGTTCCTGCTGCGCCGCGCGCTCGGGCGCGCGGGTGGGCATGTGCCCACGCGGCGCGAGGCGCGCGACCTGCTGCGCCACGGCTTCCTTCCGGTTTCGTATGACCGGCAGCCCGCCATCACGCGCTGGAACGACCCGCCGGGACAGCCGCCGGCGTGGATAGCATGGGCCAAGGGCGGCGGGGCGTAGACACATCGCGCCAAAAGCCGGCGCCCCCTTTGGCGCAATGCCTCAGCGCTCAAGCTGGTCGATGCACCAGGCGATGAGCGCCCTTGTCTCGGCATGGCCGCCGGCGATGCCGATCGCGGTTTCGAGACCCAGAATGCTGCCCACCGCGCCGATCGCCATGGTGACGGCGAAGGGGGTGATTTCGGGCGCGCTGCCTTGCGTCACGGCTTCGAGCCGCGACAGGCCAAGCCGGCGCACCTCCTCGCCGAAGGCGATCGTACGCGCGCGGATCGCCTCATTATGGTTGGCAAGCGACAGGAACTCGATGTTGAGCACCGCATCGACCGGGTTCGCATGCGCCTGCCAGAAGGCGTGCAAGGGCCGCTCGCCCGAAAGCGCCGCCTCGATCCCCACACGGTAGCGTTCGATGTGGCGCTCATAGGTGGCAACCAGGAGATCCTCGAGCGTCTGGAAGTAATAATAGACGAGCTGGTGCTTGAGCCCGGCCGCCTCGGCGACGCTGCGCGCGGTAAGCGCGCCATAGCCTTGCCCGCGCATCACCGTCTCGACCGCATCCATCAGCCGGGCGCGCGTCGCCGAGGTTTCGGTGCCCAGTCTGCGGGTTGCCATGGCCGACGTCCTAGCGATTGACAGCGCCCGGCGCCATGCTAATGATTTGGTCAGCATGAAGCGGGTCAGTCCCGGTGGGAAGCGGCAGCATCGAACCCTCGATCAGCGCCGCGGTTTGAACGAGGCGGGAAATGGCGCTGCGTGGCTTCTTTCAGAACGCCTATGTGACCCGCAATCTCGATCGCGCGGTCGCGCTGTGGTCCTCGACCCTGGGATGCGGCGGGTTCGCGGCGATGGACTTCGAACTGTGCCTGCGCACCGCTCAAGGAGATCGGCCAGTCCAACTGCGCGTGGCGACCGCCTGGATCGGAGCCTTGCAGGTCGAGCTGATCGAGCCCGTCTCGGGCCATGTCGCGCCCTATCTGCAGGGTCTTCCGGCGGACCGGACCGACTTCGTTCCGCGTTTCCACCATGTCGCGGTGCGGCGCGAGGATGCTGGCGCGCTGCGGCGTGAAGTGGCGGCGCTCGGCCTGCCGATCGTATTCGAAACCAGCGGCAACGGCATCGCCTCGACCTTGGTCGATGCCTCCGCGCGCCTCGGCCACCCGATCGAGTTCGTTTGTGCCGATGCCGCGGGCTGGGAACTGCTCGGCTGGCCGACCTCACGCAAGATTGCCAAGGAAAGATTCCACGATGGCCACTTTGACTAGCATCGCCGAGCTCGACCTGATGGAACTTCCGATCGAGGATCGCGCATTCGGGGCGGATCCCGAGCCGTGGTTTGCCCGGGCCCGCGCGGTGCATCCCTATCTTGCGAAATTCGCCCATGGCTATCTCGTCCACGGGCACCGCGAGATCCGCGACCTCATCCAGATGGACGACAAGCTGCATCTGGCGGTTGATGATGTCGTCGAGATCATGGGCGCGCGCGGCACGCCCTGGGGCGATTTCATGAAGAATCTCGTCATCGCGAAAATGGGCGACGAGCATCGGCGCATGCGCGATGCACTCAAGCCGTTCTTCAAGCCGCGCCGGATCGCCAGCCACCTCGACCTGATCCGCAAGGTGATCGATGCGCTGCTCGACGAATGGGCACCTAGAGGCGCGTTCGACTTCACCGAATTCGCCGCGAACTTTCCGGTCGCGGTGATGTTCGGCCTGATCGGCGCCGATCTTGCCGATCTGCCACGCATCAAATGGGCGCTCGAAACGCAGGGTCTCAGCTACAGCCTCGACAAGTCGCTGCTGCCCGACATGGAAGCCGCGCATGCGATGATGATGCGCTTCACCGCCGAATTGATCGACAGACGTCGGGCAGGCGCGGAAAAGCCCGACGACCTCCTCGGCGCGCTGATCGACGCGATGGACGCGGGCGTGCTCAGCGATCTTGAGGTCCGCGAGCAATTGTATTTCCTTTTCGCCGCCGGCTACGACACCACCAAGAACCAGCTCGGCATGACGACCCATCTGCTTCTCCAGCACCCCGAAATGTGGGAACGCTGCGCGCGCGATCGCGATTTCTGCACGCTGGCGATCGAGGAAGGGCTGCGCCATTCGAGCCCGAGCAGCCCGCCGCGCATCGCGCTGGAGGACATCGAATATGACGGGCTGCTGATCCCCAGGGGCAGCCACCTCATGTTCCTGCTCAACATCTCGGGCCGCGATCCGCGCAGCTTCGCCGATGCCATGGCCTTTCGTCCGGGGCGCGAAGCCGCGCGCCACCACCTCGCCTTCGGCAAGGGCGCGCATATCTGCCTGGGGCTGCACCTCGCGCGCTTCCAGATGGAGGAAGGTCTGCACCGGATCGCGCAGCGCCTCACGCAGCCCGCGCTCGCCGGCGAGGTGCGCTGGCGGCGCTTTCCCGGCGTGTGGGGGCTGGAACGGCTGCCGATCCGCTTTATCCCCGCCTGACCGGCCAGACCGGCGATCGGGCACCGGCAATCAACAGGAAAAGGATGCGATGACGATGACTGAGGCGCTGATCGAGCGGGACTATTTCTCGGACCACGAGGTTCTGAAAGACCCCTATGGCTTCTTCGACGCGATCCGCGCGCAAGGCCCGGTCTATCGGCCGCCGGGGCGCGACTATGTCATCGTCACCGGCTTCGACGAAGCGCTGGCGGTGCTGCGCGATCACGAGGTCTTCTCGGCGGTCATCGCCTTGCAAGGCGCCGCAGCGCCGCTGCCCTTCCAAGCGCGCGGCGCCGACATCACCGCCGAGATCGAGGCGCACCGCCTTGAGTTCGCCGGCGGGGACCAGGTGGTCAATCTCGACGACGAGCCGCACAGCCGATTGCGCGCCTTCATCAACACGCTGTTCGTGCCCTCGCGCCTCAAGGCGAGCGAGGCGTTCATCGAAGCCTATTGCAACGACATGGTCGGCCGCGCCGTGGCCGATGGCGGGGTCGAGCTGATCGGCAGCATCGCCACCCCCTTCGTCACCATGGTCGTGGCGGACCTGCTCGGCGTGCCGACGGCCGACCGCCAGCTGTTCATGGATGCGATCGCCCGGGGTCCGGTGCCGGGTGCGCTCGACGGGACCGACCCGATGGCGGGCGGCGGCGAGCACCCCTTTGCGGTCATGGGCAGCTATTTCTACGGCTATCTCGCCGATCGTCGCGCGCATCCGCGCGACGACATCCTGACCGAATTCGCTCACGCCAAATACAACGACGGCACCACCCCCGAACTGCACGATCTCGTCCAGCTTGGCATGTTCATGTTCGGTGCGGGCCAGGACACCAGCGCCAAGCTGCTTGGCAATTCGATGAAGTATCTCGTCGCGGACCAGGAACTGCAAAGCCGGCTGCGCACGGACCCGACGCTCATCCCTGCCTTCCTCGAAGAGGTGCTGCGCCTCGAAGGCTCGACCAAGCAGACCGCGCGGCTGGCGCGCAAGGAAACGCGGATCGGCGACGTCGCCATACCGGCGGGCACCAAGATCCTCGTCGCGCTGTCCGCCGCCAACCGCGACCCGCGCCGCTGGGACGCGCCCGACGAGCTGGTGATCGGCCGCAAGCGGATCGCCGAGCATGTCGGCTTCGGGCGCGGCAAGCATGTCTGCGCCGGGGCGCCGCTCGCCCGGGTCGAAGTGCGCGTGATCCTCGAGAAGTTCCTGGCGATGACCACGCGGATCGAACTCGACCGCGCGATGCACCCCGGGGGAATTGCCGGGCTCAGCTACGAGCCGAGCTTCATCATCCGCGGGCTCGAAAAGATGCATATCACGCTGGCTCCGGCGGCGGGCTTCGTCGCGCCGGGGCTCGCCGCGAGGCCGGATATGATTGCGACCTGACCGGCGGCGCGGCTTCGGGCATCGGCGGCGCCGGCAGCGCGCGCGGCGCGCCAAAGACCCGAAGCCGGTCCCCCGCGCGATGCGCTATGGCGCGGCCAGCAGCGCCGGCACGCTCTGCCGCGCGAAAAACACGCGGATCGCCCGGTCCGCGACGGTGGCGAAGGCATCCTGGCCTTGCTTCGAGGACAGCCAGACGACATCGCGCGGATTGCTGATGTAGCCCGCCTCGAACAGCACCGAGGGCACGTCGGGCGATTTCAGCACCACGAAGGCGGCCGATTGCAGCGGGCGATCGCGGAACACCATATGGCCCTCGCCCTCGCGCAGCACGAGCCCGGCGAACTGGCCCGATTGCGCGTCGGTGTGGCGCTGCGACAGATCGACGAGGATCGCATTGACATCGCCATCGCCCGAGGCGAGCGGAATGCCGTTGACGCTGTCGGCACGATTCTCGCTGGCGGCAAGGCGTTCGGCCTCCTCGCTGCTGCCGCGGTCGGACAGCGTATAGACGGTCGCGCCGGTGGCGCCGGCATCATCGGCGCTGTCGGCATGGATCGAGACGAAAAGATCCGCTTTAAGCCGGCGCGCCATTCCCGAGCGTTCCTCAAGCAGCAGGTAGCGGTCGTCGCTGCGGGTCAGCGCCACGCGAATGCCCCCGCCCGCGAGCAGCCGGGCTTCGAGCGCGCGGGCCAGCGTCAGCGTCAGGTCCTTTTCGTTGCGGCTGCCGTTGTGCGCGCCCGGATCGTGGCCGCCATGCCCGGCATCGATCACCACCAGCGGCCGGCTCGCATCGAGCGGCCCCTCGATCGGCGGCAGCCCGACCTCGCGCCCCGCCGGCGGGAAATCGATATGCACGACATAGTCGCGCCCGCGCCCGGCGGTGCCGAAATGGCGGTCGACCACGACCATAGCCCCCGCCACCGCCAGCGGCGCCAGCACGATCGCAGCGAGCATCCCGAACCTTGTCTTCATTCCGCCGACTGACCCGATCACCATGCGTGCTGTCGGGCCTGCCATCGGGAAACCGAGGCTCCCTCCCCCCAACGGAAAATCCCGAAGCGGCGGCTTTTGTCTGTAATTGCCCATTCGCGCTCAGGCAATGGCCGCCGGGCGGCGATGATTCGCCCGTCCACAGGCGCGGCGCAATAAACTTGCCGTGGCGGCAAGAGGGTGCTAACCGGCTGCAACCGGGGCAGTTCATGCCCGGATCCCCCCCAAGCGCCACGCCCCAGGCGGATGCTGCGCATAGCGGGCGGATCGGGCGTTGCCGGTGCCCGCCCGGGTTCTCCGGGCCGGCGCTTCCCGGATACGACAGGTTGATGCCGAAGATGACAAGCCGTTCACCGTTCCGTTCGCTGCCGCCCGTTCCGGGCGCGGCCGGGCGGGGCGCGGCCGGTGCCGTTCTTGCCAAGGCAGACACACGAATCGCCGGCCTTGCCGGTATGTCCCACCCGCTTGCGCCACGACGCCGGGGCTTTGCCCCGCTTGCGGCGCATTGCCCCTTCACACGAAAAAGCGCCCTGCGCGCGGGCCTGCCCGCACGCCGCGGCTGGAGAAAACATAATGACAACGCGCATGCTTATCGATGCGCGCCACCCCGAAGAAACCCGGGTGGCGGTGCTCAAGGGTAACCGGATTGAAGAATTCGATTTCGATTCAGCCGATCACAAGCAGATCAAGGGAAACATCTACCTCGCCAAGGTAACGCGGGTAGAGCCCTCGCTCCAGGCGGCCTTCGTCGATTTTGGCGGCAATCGCCACGGCTTCCTCGCCTTCAGCGAGATTCATCCCGACTATTACCAGATCCCCAAGGAAGACCGCGAAGCGTTGCTCGCCGAGGAAGCGGCGCATGCCGCCGAGGAAGCCGCGCTGCGCGCCGCCGAGGACGAAGAGCACGACGAGCGTGACGAGCGTGACGAGCGTGACAATGGCGAATTCGCCGACGATTATGAAAGCGACCGCGACCCGCCGGGCGGCATCACCGAGATCGACACCTCCGAAAAGGACGAGGTGGCAACGATCGAGCACGGTCACGTCGAAAACGGCTTCGATCACGCCATCGAAGAAGAGGAAGAGGGCGAGAGCTACGATGACGGGCGCGGCGACCGCCCCCGTAACCGGCGCCAGGGACGCGGCCAGGCAAAGGGCAGCCCCGGTCAGGCCGAGGACCTGCGCGCGCGCCGCATGGCGCTCAGGCGCCGTTACAAGATCCAGGACGTCATCCAGCGCCGGCAGGTGCTGCTGGTCCAGGTGGTCAAGGAGGAGCGCGGCAACAAGGGTGCGGCGCTCACCACCTATCTGAGCCTTGCCGGCCGCTATTGCGTGCTGATGCCCAATTCGAGCCATGGCGGCGGCATCAGCCGCAAGATCAGCTCGGTCGCCGACCGCAAGCGGCTTAAGTCGATCATCGCCGAGCTTGACCTGCCCAAGAGCATGGGCTGCATCGTGCGCACCGCCGGGCTTCAGCGCACCAAGGTCGAGATCCGCCGCGATTTCGATTATCTTGCGCGGCTCTGGGACGATATCCGCGAGTTGACGCTGAAAAGCTCGGCGCCGGCGCTCATCCATTCGGACAGCGACCTCGTCAAGCGCGCGATCCGCGACCTTTACAACCGCGACATCGAAGAGGTGATCGTCGAGGGCGAGGCCGGCTATCGCCTCGCGCGCGATTTCATGAAGCTCCTCATGCCCAGCCATGCGCGGCGGGTGAAGGCCTATGTCGATCCGGTGCCGCTGTTCCAGCGCTTCGGCGCCGAGGACCAGCTTTCGGCGATGTACGATCCCGTCGTCCAATTGCGCTCGGGCGGCTATATCGTCATCAACCCCACCGAGGCGCTGGTCTCGATCGACATCAACTCGGGCCGCTCGACCAAGGAGCACGGCATCGAGGCGACCGCGCTCAACACCAATCTCGAAGCCGCGCGCGAAATCGCCCGCCAGCTCAGGCTGCGCGACATGGCGGGGCTTGTCGTCATCGACTTCATCGACATGGAATACAGCTCGAACATCCGCAAGGTCGAGAAGGCGATGAAGGACGCGCTGAAGGACGATCGCGCCCGCATCCAGGTCGGGCGCATCTCGGGCTTCGGCCTCATGGAGATGAGCCGCCAGCGGTTGCGCACCGGTGTCCTTGAAGCAACGACGCGCGGCTGCCCGCATTGCGACGGCACCGGCCTCGTGCGCACCGCCGCCTCGGCGGGGCTTTCGGCGCTGCGCCTCATCGAGGAGGAATCGGCGCGCGGGCGCGGCACGGTGATCACCCTGTTCGCCAGCCAGGAAGCGGCGATCTATCTCCTGAACGCCAAGCGCGCCGATCTCGCCGAGGTCGAGAGCCGTTACGGGGTGATGGTCGAGGTGATCCCGGAGGGCGAGAACGAGGGCGCCAAGATGCGCGTCCTCTCCTCCGGCCCGCGCAACGAGTTCGTGCCGCGCCTCGAACCGATCGCGCTGATCGAGGAGGAGGACGAGCTTCCCGAGGATTATGACGAGGACGCGCCCGAGGAACTGCGCGAGGAGCGCCGTCCCGAGGGCGATGGCGATGGCCGCCGCAAGCGCCGCAAGCGCCGCCGCGGCCGTGGTCGCGACCAGGACGAGGGCGAAAGCCAGGCGACCGAAGCCGAGGGCGATGACGACGCCGAGCCCGAGGCCGACAACGAGCCGACCCCCGCCGAAGCCCGCGAGGAGGACGGCCAGGCCAAGCGCCGGCGGCGCGGGCGGCGCCGGCGTGGCGGCCGCAACCGCGGCGATGGCGCCCCGGCCGAAGCCGGCGGCGA
>JAGWPW010000098.1 GCA_028870315.1 Sphingomonadales bacterium
ACCAGCGCGCAGATATCGGCGCCAAGCCCGCAGCGCGGCGGCGCCTCGTCCACCACCAGCAGGCGGCCGGTGACCTCGACCGAATCGAGGATCGCCTCCTCGTCGAGCGGGCTCGTCGTCCGCAGGTCGATGACATCGCAGCCGATGCCCTCGCCGGCGAGCTTGTCGGCCACCGCCTCGCAAAAGCCGAGCAGCAGCCCGCAAGAGACGATGGTCACGTCCTGGCCGGCGCGCGCGAGCCGCGCATGGCCGAAGGGGATGGCGAAATCGGCATCGTCGGGCACCTCGCCGGTGATGCCGTAGAGCGCCTTGTGTTCGAGGAAGATCACCGGATCATCGTCGCGGATCGCGGTGCGCAGCAGGCCCCTGGCGTCGGCGGGGGTGCTCGGCATCACCACCTTGAGCCCGGGCATGCCGGTGAGGATCTGGTGGACTGCCTGGCTGTGCTGCGCGGCCGCATTGTAGCCCGCGCCCCAGGCCATGCGGATCACCGCCGGACAGCGGCTCTTGCCGCCGAACATGTAGCGGAACTTGCCCATCTGGTTCCAAATCTGGTCGAGGCAGACGCCGATGAAGTCGGCGAACATCAGCTCGGCCACCGGCCGCTTGCCAGCGAGCGCCAGCCCCGAGGCGGCACCGATGATCGCGCTTTCCGAGATCGGCGTGTCGATGACGCGGGCCGCGCCGAACCTGCCGTAGAGCCCGGTGGTGGTCGACCAGATCCCGCCGATCGCCTCCGGCCCGCCGGCGGTGCCCATGCCGCCCACCACATCCTCGCCGAGCACGACGACGTTGGGGTCTCGTTCCATTTCCTCGGCGATCGTCGAGAGGATCGCTTCGCGATACATCATCCTGGCCATCGTGCCGCGACCTCGTCAGTAAGAGATATAGACGTCGGCAAGGACGTCCTCGGGGGTGGGGCGCGCGGCGGCGCGGGCGGCGATGACCGCCGCCTCGATCGCGGCGAGCGCATCGGCATCGAGCGTGTCGAGATCGGCATCGGCAAGCATCCCGGCGCCGGTCACGCTGGCGCGAAACCGGGTGAGGCAGTCACGCGTCGCGCGCAGCCGGTCGATCTCGCCCGGGCCGCGATAACGCTGCGGATCGCCCTCGAAATGGCCGAAGAAGCGTTCGGTATCGAACTCCACCGCTGCCGGGCCGTTGCCGGCGCGGACATGATCTAGCACCTCGCGCATCGTCTCGAACACCGCGAAGAAATCGGTGCCGTCCGCGCGCCACACCTTCATGCCGAAGGCCTCGGCGCGGCTGGCGATGTCGCCGCTGGTGCCGACCGCATAATCGACGCCGGTATGCTCGGAATAATGGTTGTTCTCGAAGACGAAGATGCACGGCGCGCCGGTCACCACCGCGAAATTCATCGCCTCGAAGGTGGTGCCCTGGTTGCAGGCGCCGTCGCCCGAAAAGGCGATCGCGATGCCGAGCGCGCCGGCAGCGTCCGGCCCGTCGATCTTCGCCGCAAGCGCCGCGCCCACCGCGATCGGCGCGCCCGCGCCGACGATGCCGTTGGCGCCGAGCATCCCCTGGTCGAGGTCGGCGATGTGCATCGAGCCGCCCTTGCCCTTGCCCAGCCCCTCGCGGCTGCCCCAGATCTCCTTCATCATCGCCTCGACATCGCAGCCCTTGGCAAGGCAATGGCCGTGGCCGCGATGGGTGGAGATGATCTTGTCGCGCGGGCTCAGATGCTCGCACACGCCCACCGCGACCGCTTCCTGCCCGCAATAGAGATGGGTGAAACCGGCGATCTCGCCGGTCTGGATCTCGGTGTGGAGGCGCTCCTCGAATTCGCGGATCACCTTCATCTGGCGATAGGCGCGAAGCAGCGCGTCGCGGCTCAGTTGCATGGCATCTTCCCGTTCCTCTTTCCGCCGGTGCTAGAGTCCCAGCACCGATCGGGCGATGATATTGGCCTGGACCTCGTTGGTGCCGCCGAAGATGGTCCAGGCGCGGCTGTTGAGATAGCGCGGCGCGGCCACCTGCGCGCCCCACGATGCGACGGGCGCGGGCGCATCCGGCGCATAGAGCGGCCGATGGCTTTCGAGCTGGAGCCCGGCGGCACCATGCAGATCGATGGCGAGAAGGTCGATCTCCTGCCGCAGATTCGAGGCGAGGAGCTTGGTCAGCGAGGTCTGCGGGCCGGGCGGGCGGCCCTTGGCGATCTCGGCGATGATCCGCAGCTCGATCATGTCGAGCGCCTCGACCCCGAGCCGCGAGCGCGCCACCTTGCGCCGCCATTGCGGATCATCGGCCAGCACCCCGCCGCGCCCGTCGCCCTGCCCCGATGCCGCGGCGGCGAGCTGGTCGAGGTCATAGGCGAGCTTGGGCGCATGGCACGAGCCGCCGCGCTCGTTTTCGAGCAGGAACTTCGCCATGGCCCAGCCCGCGCCCTCCTCGCCGACCCGGTCGGACACCGGCACGACGACATCCTCGAGGAACACCTGGTTCACCTCGTGGTCGCCCGCCGCGGTCAGGATCGGGCGGACCGAGATGCCGGGCTGGTCCATATCGACGAGCAGGAAGCTGATCCCCGCCTGCTTGCGCACCGTGGGATCGGTCCGCACCAGGCAGAACATGCGGTTGGCGTGATGCGCGTGCGTGGTCCAGATCTTCGAGCCGTTGACGATGTAGCGATCGGCGCCGCCGTCGCTCGCCCGCACCGCGCGGCATTGCAGCGAGGCAAGGTCCGAGCCGCTGCCCGGCTCCGAAAACCCCTGGCACCAGTAATCCTCGCCCGACAGGATGCGCGGCAGGTAGAAGGCCTTCTGCGCGGCGCTGCCGAAGGTCCAGATCACCGGCGCGACGAGCTTGAGGCCGAGCACGGTGAGGTTGGGCGCGCCGGCAAGCGCGCATTCCTTCTCGAAGATGTAGCGCTGCACCGGGCTCCAGCCGGTGCCACCATGCTCGACCGGCCATTGGTAGCCGAGCCAGCCTTTCGCATGCAGCACCGCGTTCCACGCCTGGCCGATTTCCGGCTCGACGAACACCGACGGGGTCAGCGCCGCGCCCTTCTTCACCGCCGCGGGCAGCGCCGTGGCAAGGAAGCCGCGCACGTCGTCGCGAAAGGCGATGTCCTCAGGCGAAAGGGCGATATCCATCAGCGTTCCAGTATCGTCACCGCCGAGACCCCCGGCGCGCCATAGACATGGCTGTAGGCGGTAGTGGGCGAGCCCGGCACCTGCCGCCCGCCGCCGCCGCCGCGCAGCTGGACGACATTCTCATAGACCTGCCGCAGCCCCGAGGCGCCGATCGGCTCGCCGCAGGCAAGGCAGCCGCCATCGGTGTTCACCGGCAGCCGCCCGGAGATTGCGGTGCGCCCCTCGGCCAGCCACTGCTCCTGCTCGCCGTCGCGGCAGAAGCCGTTCTCGGCCATGTGCATGATCTCGGCGCCGGCCTCGGTATCCTGCAACTGGGCAACGGCGATGTCCTCGGGGCCGATCCCGGCCTGCGCGAAGGCCGCCGCAGCGGCCAGCCTGGTGGCGCTCGCCACCCCGCCGCCGCTATCGACCGACGGCGCGAACACCTCGAACGAGCCCGGCGGGCGGGTGCGCATCGTCGCTGCCTTCAGCCGGACGAGCGGCGCGCCGAGCGCGCGCGCCTTCTTCTCGCTGGCAAGGATCAGCGCCACCCCGCCCTCGGCGGGCGAGCAGAACATGTATTTGGTATAGGGATCGCTGACCAGCGGCGCGGCCATGATGTCGGCGAGCGGCACCGGCTGGCGCCGCCAGGCATGCGGCGCATGCACCGCGTTGCGGTAGGCCTTTTCGGCGACCCGCCCAAGGCTCAGCGGCGAAATGCCATGAAGGTGCATGTAGCGGGTGATCTTGTTGGCGAAGAACTGGGTGGTGATCATGTAGCCCGCCTCGCCGTACCACTCGGGCAGGTTGTATTCGGCGGGCAGCGCGTTGAAGGCGCCGCGCGGATGCTTGTCGAAGCCAACGGCGAGGCCAAGATCGAACTCGCCCGACTTGATCGCCATCTGCGCCGAGAACAGCGCCGAGCCGCCCGCCGCGCAGCCGTTGCGGACATTGATGAACTGCACCCCGGTGAAGCCGAGCTGCTCGACCATCGTATCGGGATTGCCGGCCGCATCCGAGCTGCCATAGGCGAACTGGATGTCGCCCCATGCCACCCCGGCGTCGGCCAGCGCCCGGCGCACCGCGAAGGCGCCCTGCTCGATTCCCGAAAGCCCGTCGGTGCGGCCGAAGCGATGGATGCCGATGCCGACGATGCACACATCGCTCATGCCCCGGCTCCTTCGGGCTGGGAAGCAGCGAGCGGCTGGAAGGCGGGGATCAGCACCGGCTCGGTCGCGGCGGGATCGAGCGCGATCAGTGTCAGCTCAAGCTCCATGCCGATGGCGATCGCATCGAAGGCGACATGCGCGAGCCGGCTCTCGACGATGACCTCGCCGGGCAGCTCGACATAGCCGACCGCCCAAGGCTCGAAGGCCGCGGGGCCGGCATAGGGCGGCGATTTGGGCCGGTAGCGCTGCACCGTCCACGACCACAGCCGGCCGTGGCGCCCAAGCGGCACCGGCTCGAAGCCGGGCGAGGGCGGACAGGGAAAGACGATCCGCCCGCTTTCGCGATCGCGTCCGCCGATCAGCCGCGGCGGCTGCTCGTCGGTCACCAGTCCTTCGGCGATCACGCGCATCGTTCCTGAACCCTGCCTCGCGAATCCTGCGCCCCTGCTTTAGTCGCCACCGCTCCTGCTTTCCCCCCCCTAAAACGCTAGGCCATGCCAGGGCCCGGCCTGTGCGAGCTTGCCTGCAAAGCAAAGCGAAGAGGAGCCGGCCATGGCCGAGGCCTGGGACTATATCATCGTCGGCGCGGGATCGGCAGGCTGCGTGCTTGCCGAAAGGCTGAGCGCCGACCCGCGCGCAAGCGTGCTGGTGCTCGAGGCGGGCGGCGAGAACGACAGCTTCTGGGTGACGCTGCCCAAGGGGGTGGCGAAGCTGGTGACCAACCCGGCGCATATCTGGGCCTATCCCGTCGCCCAGCCGCGCGAGCCGGGCGGGCCGGCCAACGAGGTGTGGATTCGCGGACGCGGGCTTGGCGGCTCGTCGGCGGTCAACGGCATGATCTGGAGCCGCGGCGAGCCTGCCGATTACGACGGCTGGGAAGCGGCGGGTGCCACCGGCTGGAACGCGGCGAGCATGACCGAAGCCTTCCTTGCGCTTGAGGACCACGCCGCCGGCCCCGGCCCGATGCGTGGCAGCACCGGGCTTGTCCGCGTCGATCCGGCGGTTTTCACCTATCCGCTCGCCGAGCGCATGATCGAGGCGGGCGAGGCGCTGGGGATGACGCGCGTCGATGATCTCAACGCCGCCACTGGGCCGCGCGTCGGGCTGTACAGCCACAACATCCGCAACGGCCGGCGCGAAAGCGCGGCACGCACCTATCTCGCCGCGGCGCGCAGGCGGCCCAATGTCACGGTGATGACCGGGGTGATGGTCGAGCGGGTGCTGTTCGAGGGCACCCGCGCCACCGGCGTTGCCGCCCGCGTGAAGGGTGAGCCACGCCAGCTCGACTGCCGGGGCGAGGTCATCGTCTGCGCCGGCGCGATGGAAAGCCCGCTGCTGCTCCAGCGCTCGGGGATCGGCGATGCCGACCGGCTGCGCGCCGCGGGCATTGCGGTCATCGCCCATTCGCCCGATGTCGGCGAGCGGATGATCGAGCATCTCTCGCTGTCGATGCCCTATCGGCTCGAAAAGGGGCGCGGCACCAACCGCAGCTTCTACGGCATCGGCGCGGCGCTGGCGATGGCGCGCTATCTGCTGCGCCACGACGGCATCCTCGCGACCGGCCCGTTCGAGGTCGGCGCCTTCTGCAACGTCGCCCATCCCGACGGGCGCACCGATGCCCAGATCTACCTCGGCGGCTATACGTTCGAGGTTTCGGACGACGGCAATCCGGTGCCGCTCGACCGGATCGACCCGCGCCCGGGGATCACCATCTACGGCCAGCTTTTGCGCCTCACCAGCGAAAGCTCGGTGCGCGCCACCGGCCCCGCCCCCGCAGATGCCCCCGAAATCCTCCCCAACTGGCTCTCGACCGAGCACGACCGCGCCTCGGCGGTGGCGCTGATGCGGCGAATGCGCGCCTTTATGGCCGCGCCGCCGCTCGGCGCCATGGTCGGCACCGAGCTCATGCCCGGCGCCGGGGTGCAAAGCGATGCCGATCTGCTCGCCACCTTCCGCCGCCTGTCGAGCTGCGGGCTCCATGCGATCCGATCATGCCGGATGGGGAGCGACCCGGCGGCGGTGGTCGATCCGCGGCTCAGGGTGAACGGCGTTGCCGGGCTGCGTGTCGCCGATTGTTCGGTGATCCCGGCGCATGTCACCGGCAACACCAACGCGCCGGCGATGGCGGTCGGGCTGCGCGCGGGCGAAATGATCCTCGCCGACGCGAGAGCCTGATGCCATCAGCCCCTATTTGTTGAGCGAGATGTAGCCCAGCTGCGCCGCCTTGAACACGGTCTGGCTGCGGTTCACCGCATTGAGCTTGATCGAGGCGTTGTGGATGTGGAAGCGCACCGTCGCCCGGCTGCGCGCCATGATCATGCTGATTTCGAGATCGGTCTTGCCGATCGCCGCC
>JAGWPW010000099.1 GCA_028870315.1 Sphingomonadales bacterium
GTCACCCTGTTGTGGCAGAATGTCGCCGCATGGCCCGCGCGCGACCAGGCCGACCGCTTTGCCAACATGATCGAGGAATATCTGTTCCACCACGCCTTTCGCGCGGCGAACGGCGATCCCGATCATCCCGAGGTCGCCGCTTTCATGATGCCGGCGCATCGCTGGTTCGGGCGCGCGGTTCCCGGCTCGCGCTGGGCGGGTGACAGCCCCGACTTCATCTATCGCACGATCCCGATCGCGCATGGGGGAAGCTATCGGATCGAGGGCCGGGCAAGCTGCGTGGTGGCGCCGTCGGCGAATTATTCGCTGATGGCCGACAGCACCGCCGCGCCGGTGACGCTGGCGCTGCTCGACAGCCTCGACATGGCGGTGGCGGCGGATGGCAGCTTCGCGATCACGCTCGATGCGCGCCCCGCCGATGGCCGGCGCAACCATATCCAGACGCAGGCCGGCACCGAATTCCTCATGATTCGCGACGCGCTCGGCGACTGGGGGACGCAATCGGCGAATCACCTGGCCGTGATCCGCCACAACCCCGGCCCGGCGCGCGACGAGGCGGCGCTGGCGCGCCACGCCGCGAAGATCGCGATCGAGGGCGTCTATTATACCTATTACTGCACGCGCTCGGGCAGCGGGCAGGCGCCCAACCACATCCGCGCGCCGATGTCCTCGGGCGCCTTCGGCGGCATGGCGAGCCAATGGGGCACCAAGGGCAATCTCGATCTTGCCGGCCATGAGGCGCTGGTCGTGCGCTGCAACGCCGCCGGCGCGGGCTTTCGCAACGTCACCCTGACCGATGCCTTCCATATGACCATCGGCTATTGGGAGCGGACATCGAGCTTCAACCACGCGCAGATGGCGCCCGACGCGGACGGCGATTTCACCTTCGTCGTCGCGCATGCCGATCCCGGGATCCACAACTGGCTCGATACCGGCGGGCTGCGGCGAACGATCTTCGGCCAGCGCTGGCAGGCGTTCGACCGGACCGGGCCGGCGGCAACCCCCTGGATCGAGGCGCGAATTGTCCGGTTCGATGCTCTTGCCCGCGAACTGCCCGCGGGTGTCCGGCGTATCGATGCCGCCGGCCGGGCTCGGCAGATCGCGGCGCGCCGGCAGGGCTTCGCGCGGCGCTTCGCCGAGCCCTGACTCTGCACGTTTGTAGCAAGCCGATACAATTGCCCGCTTGAGCGCGATCGGGTGGGCCGATAGCGGGCCGTCGCATGCCCGAGTCGCCGCCCCGGCACAGCTTTCGAGATCAATCGTCCCGCGGCAGCAGGCTGGCTGGCTTTCTCTTTTCGCTGGCGACCACGGCGCTCATCGCCTGGCTGATGGTGATCATGGGGGTGGTGCATTTCGAGGAGAAGCGCCGCCCCGCCAATCTCGTCTCGATGCAGATCGAATCGCGCTCGGCAAGCGACCAGCAGAAGCCGCACAGCGTCGCGCGCACCGCACAGCCGCCGCCACGGCGCGCGACGCAGCCGGTGCCCGCGCATCCGCAGCAGGTGCAGCCGGTGACGCCTCCACTGCCGTTCATCGCGCTGTCGAAGGAGGACTTCGCCGCCGCCGATATCTCGCGCCTGCCCAAGGCCGATAGCGCCAGCAGCGCAAGCGGCAATGGCGACAGCCATGCCGCCTATGGCCCCGGCGAAGGCCCCGGTGGCGCCAGATTGTACAATGTCGCCTGGTACCGCGAGCCGACCGACGCCGAACTTGCCCCCTATCTCGCGCATAGCCACGCCGATGGCGGCTGGGCGACGATCGCCTGCCGGATGATCGAGCATTACCATGTCGAGGACTGCCAGGAACTTGACGAATCACCCCCCGGCTCGGGGCTGTCGCGCGCGCTGCGCGAGGCGGCCTGGCAGTTCCTGGTGCGCCCGCCGAGCATCAACGGCAAGCCGATGCTCGGCACCTGGGTGCGGATCAAGTTCACCATGACCGCAAGGCATGCGAGCGAGCCCGACGACAGCCTGCCCGGCGCGGATCAGGGGCAATAAGGCATCGCGCGGTTGCCTCGATAGACCGCGAGGCTTAGCAAGGCCGCGATGCCTGCGGCCGCCCCTGCCCCGCCCGCGCCGCGCCTGACGGGGCTCGAAGCGCTGCGTTTCGTCGCCGCGCTGTGTGTGATGGCGCTGCACACGCCGGTCATCTATGGCCACGGCTTGCCCCAGCCGTTTCGCAAGGGCTATCTCGGGGTCGATCTGTTCTTCATGCTCAGCGGCTTCGTCATGGCCAAAAGCTTCGAGCGCAAGCCGCCCGCCGCGCAGCCGGTGCTGCGCTTCAGCCTCGATCGCTATATGCGGATGTGGCCGGTGATGGCGGTGGGCGGGCTGATCGGCTGGCCGCTGCTGCATCTGCGCCTTCCCGATGACGCGCGTTTCTGGCCGATCGCGCTCGCCAATCTGCTGCTGCTGCCGGTATCCTTCCAGCGCGAGGCCTATCCGCTCGATGTCCCGGCCTGGACGATCCTCTACATCCTTCTGGGCAACCTCCTCCACCGCCTGCTGTTCTGGCGGTTGGGCATGCGCGCGCTCGTGCTGCTGATCGCGGCGAGCGCGCTCGCCATGGCGCTGGTCGGCGCGCATGCCGGCAGCTTCGACGTCGGCGCCCGGCCCGAAAACATGGCGCTGGCGCTGCCGAGGCTGGTGCTCGCCTATGCGATCGGCATGGCGTTGCGCCGCGGCTGGGGCGATTCGCCGCCGTTCGCGCCGCCCGCCTGGCTGGCGCTCGCCGCGGTGCCGGCACTCATGCTCGGCGCCTGGGTGCTGGCGCTGACCGGCTGGCTGTTTGACATGGCCTTCTTGGTTCTCGCCTGTCCGCTGATCATCGCCGGTGCCATGCGGGCGCGCCGCGGCGCGGCGCTGGCGACGTTCTGCGGCGCCTGGGCCTTCCCGCTTTACGCGGTGCATTACCCGTTGATCCTGCGGCTGCGGATGAACGGCGCCGCACCCGCGGTGGCCTGCGTTGCAGCGCTGATCGTCGCAGCGCTCGTCACGGTGATCGAGCGCGCGGTGCGAAGCGGGTTTGCCCGCGCGCGTATCGCTGGTTAAAGCGCCGTTTCCCCCAGCATGAAGGCAAGCCATGGCCCGGTTCTGTATCGTTGAAGCCCGTTTTTACGAAGAACTCACCGATATGCTGGTGAGCGGTGCCAAGGCCGCGCTCAAGGCGCAGGGGCACGCGTTCGATGTCGTCACCGTCCCCGGCGCGCTCGAAATCCCGGCGGCGATCGCGCTTGCCGAGGCCTCGGGCGGATATGACGGCTTCGTCGCGATCGGCATCGTCATCCGCGGCGAGACCTGGCATTTCGAGATCGTCGCCGGCGAAAGCGCGCGCGGCCTGATGGCGCTTTCCATGGATGGCATCGCTATCGGCAACGGCATATTGACCGTCGAGAACGAGGCGCAGGCGCGCGTGCGCGCCGATCCCGGCCAGAAGGACAAGGGTGGCGAGGCCGCCCGCGCGGCGATGACGCTGCTGGCGCTCAAGGACCGCCTCGATGGCTGAGCCGCATCCCGCGATCGCCGGCATCCGCCTGGTGCTGGGCGGCAACGTCTTCGGCTGGACGATCGACCGCGACCAGAGCTTCGCGGTGCTCGACGCCTTCTACGCGGCGGGCGGGCGGATGATCGACAGCGCCGAGGGCTATTCATCCTGGGTGCCGGGCAACAAGGGCGGCGAATCCGAGACGATCATCGGCGCATGGCTCGCCTCGCGCGGGGTGCGCAAGGACATGCGGATCGGCACCAAGACCGGCATGGGCGGCCCGCCGGGCGGGCTGCGTCCCGAAAGGGTGAAGGCGGCGCTGCAAGGATCGCTCGACCGGCTGCAAACCGATTATGTCGATCTCTATTACGCGCATCGCGACGATCCGCAGACCCCGCTCGACGAGGTTGCGGCAGGATTTGACGCGCTCGTCCAGACCGGCGCGGTGCGCGAGCTGGGCGCCTCGAACTTCACCCGCGAGCGGCTTGGCGCGGCGCTTGCCGCGGCGCGGCGCATCGGCGCGGCGCGCTACACGGTGTTCCAGCCGCTCTACAATCTCGCGACTCGCGCGCAATACGAAGGCGGCTTGCAGCAACTCTGCGTTGACGAGAACATCGCGGTGCTGCCCTATTACGGGCTTGCGGCCGGATTTCTGACCGGAAAGTTCAGGAACGCCGCCGACTGGGGCGGCTCGCCGCGTGCGTCCTCGCTCGATCAGGTCGCCGCGCAAGGTGGCTGGGCGGTGCTCGCGGCGATGGACGAGGTCGCGGCGCAGACCGGTGCCAGCCATGCCCGGATCGCGCTCGCCTGGCTCAACGCGCAACCGGGGATCGCCGCGCCGCTCGCCAGCGCAACAAGCACTGCCCAGGTCGCCGAACTTTGCGCCGGGGCAACGCTCAGCCTCGACGAGACGCAGCTCGCCGCGCTGGCCGCCGCGGGCTGACCCCGCGCGCCTACTTCGCCTTCAGCCCGAAGCCGGTCCGCCCGGCATAAAGCGCGGCGCTGCCCAGCTCTTCCTCGATGCGGATCAGCTGGTTGTATTTGGCGAGGCGATCCGACCGCGCGAGGCTGCCGGTCTTGATCTGGCCGCAGTTGGTCGCGACCGCGAGATCGGCGATGATCGCATCCTCGGTCTCGCCCGAACGATGCGACATCACCGCAGTATAGCCCGCGCGCTGGGCGATCGCCACCGCTTCGAGGGTTTCGGTCAGCGTGCCGATCTGGTTGACCTTGACCAGCAGCGAATTGGCCAGGCCCTTTTCGATCCCCATGGTGAGCCGCCTGGGGTTGGTGACGAACAGGTCATCGCCGACGAGCTGCACCTTGCCGCCAAGCGCCGCGGTGACCGCG
This sequence comes from Sphingomonadales bacterium, assembly GCA_028870315.1. Taxonomy (GTDB): domain Bacteria; phylum Pseudomonadota; class Alphaproteobacteria; order Sphingomonadales; family Sphingomonadaceae; genus Novosphingobium. Next base: position 4,834 of record JAGWPW010000099.1, read on the forward strand.
CCCCAGCCCTCGAAATCATCCTCGCTCATCCCGTCCTCGATCGAGACGATCGGATAGTCGGCGGCGAGCGCGGCAAGGTAATCGGCCATTTCCACAGGGCTGAGCGACAACTTCTCGCCGCTGATCTCGTATCTTCCGTCGCGGAAGAACTCGGTCGCGGCGCAATCGAGCGCCAGCGCGACTTCGCTTCCCGGCCTGAACCCGGCCTTTTCGATCGAGGCCATGATGAAATCGAGCGCGTCGCGGGTGCTGGCAAGAGCGGGGGCAAAGCCGCCCTCGTCGCCGACCGCGGTCATCAGCCCCCTGGCCTTCAGCCCCGCCTTCAGCGTGTGGAAGATCTCCGATCCCCAGCGCACCGCCTCGGCAAGGCTCGGCGCACCGATGGGCATGATCATGAATTCCTGAAAATCGATAGGATTGTCCGCATGTTCGCCGCCATTGATGATATTCATCATCGGCACCGGCAGGACATGCGCGGCAACCCCACCGATATAGGCATAGGGCGGCAGCCCGCGCGAATCGGCGGCGGCCTTGGCGACCGCGAGGCTGACGCCAAGGATCGCGTTGGCGCCGAGCCGGCCCTTGTTGTCGCTGCCGTCGAGCGCGATCATCGCAAGGTCGATGTCGCGCTGGTCCTCGGCGTCGCGGTTCCTCAGCCGTTCGGCGATCTCGCCGTTCACCGCGCCGACCGCCTTCAGCACGCCCTTGCCGAGATAGCGGGCCTTGTCGCCGTCGCGCAGTTCGACCGCCTCATGCGCGCCGGTCGAGGCGCCCGAGGGCACCGCGGCACGGCCGAAGCTGCCGTCCTCGAGCAGGACATCGACCTCGACCGTGGGATTGCCGCGGCTGTCGAGGATTTCGCGGGCGTGAATGTCGATGATCGCGGTCATTTCGCTGCAACTCCGTGCGGATAATAAGGCGGGCGCGGCCCGCATCGGGGCTTGGCGCGGCATTTAGCAGCGGAACCTTGGCAGGCAAGCTGCATTGCAGCATGTATGGACGTTGGCGGCCGGGCAGCGCATCGTCGCAATCGCCCGCTCCGCGCAACCGAGGAAGGAATTCACCATGGCGAAGGATGCAACGCTGACGCCGGCGCCCGCCGATAAGCCGGTCGCGCCCGCGGATACCGAGAGCACCGAGGCAAAGGCCCGCTTCGCAAAGGCGGTCGAGGAAGCAAGGGGCGGCGCGGCGGCGCTGGGCAGCGCCTATAAGGACAAGCTCGTCGCCAGGGGCAGCGATCTCGTCGAGGATGCAAAGGCGCTTGGCGCGCAGGCGAAGGAACGTGCCGCCGCGCTTGCCGGGGACGGCAAGGGCCGCGCGACGAGCGCGCTCTCCGGGCTCGGCCGGACGGTTTCGGACAATGCCGGGCTGATCGACGACAAACTCGGCGTGCAATATGGCGATTATGCGCGGGGCGCGGGGCGCTCGATCCAGGACGCAGCCGAAAGGATCGACGCCAAGAGCCTCGATGAAATCGGCGAGGACATGAAGAACTTCGTGCGCCAAAGCCCGGGGCTGGCGGTGGGGCTCGCCGCGGTCGCGGGCTTCATGCTGGCGCGGATGTTCCGCGGCTCGGACGATTGAGCCGGCCACCGGCGCACATTCGCGGGGGGACATCATGGCCGAACATCGCAGCGATGGAGATAGAGACGGCAAGCCCAACGGTGGCGAGGCGATCGGCGAGGATCTGCGCGGGCTGATCGGCGCCGCAACCCGCCTTGCCAGCGCCGAGCTTGCCTATCAGACGCTGCGCGTCCGGCTGATCGGCAAGGCGGCGATGCGTGGCGCGATCACCGGCGCGCTCGCTGCGATGCTGCTGTTCTTCACGTTGATGGCGCTGGTCGTCGGGCTGCTGCTGGCGCTGGCGCGTTCGCTCGGCGCGTGGGCCGCGCTGGGGGCGGTTGCGGGCGGCTTTCTGCTCGCCGCGCTGATCGCCGCGCTGGTCTGCATGGCGAGCGTTCGGCGCATCAGGAAGCTGCTGCGCGACGGGAAAGGCTGATGGGCAAGCTCGACCGCCTGCTTGCCGAACAGCGCGCGGCGCGCGACGAGGCCCGCGCCGAGCTTGGCCGCCTGCTCGACCATGCGAAGCGCGATCTCGCCCCGGCAACGCTGGGCAGGCGGCTGATGTCCGAGGTGCGGCACGCCGTGGCGCTGGCGGCGACCACCGCCGGCGAGGCAGCGAACGACAATCGCGGCCTGCTCGGCGCGGTGGCGACCGCGGCGCTGGTCTGGCTGGCGCGCAAGCCGCTGTTTTCCGGGCTGACCGCGCTCGCCGGCCGCTATCGCGCGCCGCGCCGGCCGGCCGGGAAGCTGCGCGCGCTGGGCGCGCGGCTGTGGCAAAAGCTCAAGGATTATGCCGATGACTAGCAGGCCGAAAAAGAACGCGGACGCAGCGATCGCGGTGCCTGACATCGCGGCCGGACCCGCGCCCCGGCCGGACCGGCGGCCGGGCATCGCCGCGCTGCTGCTCGGCGGGCTGGCGCTGGGCGTCATGGCCGGCACGTTGCTGCCGCGGCGCAAGCCCCGGCCGAAAACCGCTGCCGAAAATGTCGCGGCACTGGTCGGTGAACTCAGCGCCACGATCGCCGCGCAGGCGCTCGGACGCGCCCAGCGCGCGGGCGCGCTCGCCGGGGCCGGCGCCGGGCGGGCAACGACGCTTGGCCGCGCGCTCGGACAGTCGCTGACCACGCATTCCCTCGATGCGCGCGAGCAGGCGGCAAGGCTCGCCGAACGCGCGACCGACCAGATCCATCGCCATGGCCGCAGCCTCGCCAAAATCGCGATTCGCCTGATCGAAAGGCGCCGGAGCTAAAGCCTCGCGCCGAAAGGCGGGCCCCGGCTTTCGGCAATCGGTGACGCGGCAACAGATGGCTGCCTGCTTTTGTAAAGCGTCATTATAACAGTTACTTATATAAGATTCTGCATTTCCTGAGTCATGCAGGGCACGCAGCCCCTTGCATGCTGCAACTGCGAAAGGCTATCGCTCGTCGCGGACTTCGGGAAACAGCCAGATGCAGAAACTTCACCTCGTGATGGGCGGGCGGGTCAGCGACCCGCAGACGCTTGATTTCGTCGATCTCGACAA
>JAGWPW010000012.1 GCA_028870315.1 Sphingomonadales bacterium
AATCGGACTTTATTTTACTATCGGTCGATTTTTCGTCGCCAGCTGGGCGCGAACGAGAACGCATTATCTGCTGACAGATAGACGTGCGATCATTCGGAGCGGGTTGACCGGACGCCGTGAGCAAAGCGTCGCATTGTCGGCTAACGCCGAAACACGGATTACCGTTTTCCGTGATGGCTTCGGCACGATCGAGTTTGGACAGTCCTCTCCATTCTATCGGATGATGCCACGCAGTTGGGCGGTTGACAGTTCCTCAATGCTGGCGCCCGCTTTTGAGCGGATCGCCGATCCGCAGGGTGTATATCGCCGAGTGATACAGGTGCAGGCAGGGGACTGATTTTGGACTGAACGAATCAATTCAAAGATAGCTGACCCGGGTCAACTGATCGGCGTTGGCAACCGCCCAGCACGCCATTGCCATGAGCAGCCCGGCAAAGCGATTGCTGCGAAACCGCGCCAGCGCATTGCCGCCATCCTCGGGGCGCAGCGTCAGCACCTGCCAGCCGAGGTGCAGCGCGATCGGCGCCAGCGCGGCCAGCACCAGCGGATCGGGGCGCAGTCGCCAGAAGGCTAGCGCCCAGAATGCGAGGGCCGCGGCGTAGAACGCGGCCACCCCCGCGCGCACATGCCGGCCCAGTGTGAGCGCGCTCGACCCGATGCCGATGAGGGCGTCGTCCTCGCGATCCTGAAGCGCGTAGATCGTGTCATAGCCGATGCACCAGGCGATGCTGCCGGCGTAAAGTGCTCCGAGCGCATCGAGCCCGTCCCCGCGCACCGCGATCCAGCCGACCGGCGCCCCCCAGGTGAAGACCAGCCCCAGCCAGGCCTGCGGAAAGCGGGTGATCCGCTTCATGAAGGGATAGGCGGCGACCAGCAGCAGGCTGGCCAGCGCCACCAACCCCGCCTGCCAGCGCAGTTGCACCAGCACGACAAGGCCGACGAGGCACAGCAGCAGCGCCCAGCCAAGCGCCGCCCTGCGGGTGACGCGCCCGCTTGCCACCGGCCGCGCCGCGGTGCGCGCGACGCGGCGGTCGAGATCGGCATCGACCACGTCATTATAGACGCAGCCCGCGCCGCGCATGGCGATCGCGCCCAGCAGCAGCCAGAGCAGCAGCAGCCAGCGTGTCGTCCCGCCGGCAAGCAGCACCCCCCAGGCGCAGGGCCAGAACAGCAGCCACCAGCCGATCGGCCGGTCGAAGCGCGCGAGGCTTGCATAATCGCGCCACGGCTGCGGCAACCGCGCGACAAACCCGCGGTGCTGGCTGTCGGGGACGATCGCGGCCTCGCTCATGTACCGCTCCATAGCGCCGCGCAGCCGATTGCGATAGGCAGCGGGCGATGTCCGCCACCCCCGCCTGGCCGCCGAAAAGCGCCCCGCGCCTGTTCGTCCCCGGCCCGCTCGCCGAAGGGTGCGAGATCGCGATCGCGGGCGCGCAGGCGCATTACCTGCTGCGGGTGATGCGGCTCGGCATCGGCGACATCGCGATCCTGTGCGATGATGCAACCGGCGAATGGCCGGCGGCAATCATTGCCGCCGGCAAGCGCGAGGTCATCGCGCGTTGCGCAGCACGGCTGCGCCCGCGCGAGGCGGTGCCCGATTTCATGCTTTGCGCGGCGCTGCTCAAGAAGGACCGCTTCGACCTGCTGCTCGAAAAGGCCACCGAACTCGGCGTGCACTGCATCCAGCCGGTGCTGACCCGGCGCTGCGTTGCCGATCGGCTCAACCTTGAGCGCGCGCGCGCCATCCTTGCCGAGGCGGCCGAGCAATGCGCGCGCACCGCGCTGCCGGTGCTCGCCGAGCCGGTGAAGCTCGATGCGCTGCTGCGCAGCCGGGATGCGAGCCGCACGCTGTTCTTCGCCGACGAGGCGGGCGGCAATCCCGCCGCGCCCGCCTTTGCCGCGCATCGCGGGCCGGCGGCGCTGCTCACCGGCCCCGAGGGCGGCTTCACCGCGGACGAGCGCGCCGCGATCCGCGCGGCAAGGTCGGCGCTCCCGATAACGCTCGGCCCGCGGGTCCTGCGTGGCGAGACCGCAGCGATCGCCGCCACCGCGCTGTGGATGGCGGTGGCGGGCGACTGGACCGCGCCTGCGCCCTTTGCTTCGTGATTTGCGCTGGCGCTCGGCGGGCGCGCTCCCTATCTGCGCCGCCATGAGCACGCGCCAGGCCACCGCCAAGGAAGATCCCGTCATCACCGCCCGCGACCAGCTGGTCGCACCGATGATCAAGGGAGAAAAGCCCAGAGAACGCTGGCGGATCGGCACCGAGCACGAGAAGCTGGTCTATCGGCGGCGCGATCATGGTGCGCCTTCCTATGACGAGCCCGGTGGCATTCGTGACCTGCTGCTGGCGCTGCGCCGCTTCGGCTGGGAGCCGGTCGAGGAAGGCGGCAAGGTGATCGCCATGACCGGCCGCGACGGCGCCGTCAGCCTTGAGCCCGCCGGCCAGCTCGAACTGTCGGGCGCGCCGCTGGTCAATCTGCACCAGACCTGCGCCGAATCGGCCCGCCATCTCGAACAGGTGAAGGCGATCGGTGAATGCACCGGCACCGGCTTTCTCGGCCTCGGCATGTGGCCCGACAAGCGCCGCGACGAGCTGCCGGTGATGCCCAAGGGGCGCTATGCGATCATGCTGCGACACATGCCGCGCGTTGGCAGCCTCGGGCTCGACATGATGCTGCGGACCTGCACCATCCAGACCAACCTCGATTATGCGAGCGAAGCGGACATGGTGCAGAAATTCCGCGTCAGCCTTGCCTTGCAGCCGCTGGCGACCGCGCTTTTCGCCAATTCGCCCTTCACCGAGGGGCGGCCCAACGGCTATCTTTCCTATCGCAGCCATATCTGGTCGGACACCGACCCGGCGCGCACCGGCATGCTGCCCTTCGTCTTCGAGGACGGCTTCGGCTATGCGCGCTATGTCGAATATATGCTTGATGTTCCGATGTATTTCGTCTTCCGCGAGGGCCGCTACATCGACGCCGCCGGGCAGAGCTTCCGCGACTTTCTTGACGGGCGCCTGCCCGCGCTGCCCGGCGAACGCCCGACCGAAGGCGACTGGATCGACCATCTCTCCACCGCCTTTCCCGAGGTGCGGCTCAAGAGCTTCCTCGAAATGCGCGGCGCCGATGGCGGTCCGACCAGCCGTATCTGCGCGCTGCCCGCGCTGTGGGTGGGGCTGCTCTACGACCAGGGGGCGCTCGACGCCGCCTGGGAACTGGTGAAGCACTGGACACTCGAAGAGCGCGAGGCGCTGCGCAACGCGGTGCCAGAGCAGGCGCTCGCCGCGCCGGTGCCGGGCTTTGGCAGCCTGCGCGAACTCGCGCGCGAGGCACTGGCGATCGCCCGCGCCGGGCTGCGCGCACGCGCGCAGCAGAATGCGATCGGCGATGACGAGACCGGCTTCCTCGCCCCGCTCGACGAGATCGTCGCCTCGGGCAAGGTGCCCGCGCAGCGGCTGCTCGACAAGTTCCACGGCGAATGGGGCGGCGATATTTCGCGCGTTTATGAGGAAAGTTTCTGATGCTGGTGGTGATCGGCAGCTTTCGTTTTCCACCCGGGCAGCACGGCGCCGCGCGTGACGCGATGGCGAAAGTGATCGCTGCCTCGCGCGCCGAAGCAGGCTGTATGGCCTATGCCTTTGCCGAGGATGTGATCGAGCCGGGGCTCTATCGGGTCAGCGAGCTGTGGGAGAACCAGGCGGCGCTCGATGCGCATTTCGCCACGCCGCATATGGATGTCTGGCGCGCGGAACGCGAGGCGCTGGGCATGACCGACCGCGAGATCGCCAGCCACGAGCTGCGCGAGACGCGCTGATCACTCCGCGGGCTGCATCTGCGGCGCGCGCCCGGCAAACGGCCGCGTCAGCCAGCCGATCGCGCGCGTCACCGGGCCATAGTCCTCCATCCATTCACGGTAGGCGCGATATTTGGCGTCCTCGGCGCCAAGATGGCGCTCCTCGGTTTTCGCCCGCCAGTAATAGGTTGCGCTGACGAGACCGAGGATCACCGTGTTGCGCAGCGCATCGAGCGTCGAACCGTTGGTCGCGAAGAACGGCAGCGTCGCCAGCCACCAGAACAGGTTTTTCGAAAGATAGGCGGGATGGCGCGTCAGCCGGTAGGGGCCATGCGTCAGCACGCCGCGATAGGTGAGGTTGGAAAAGCGCAGCCCGAAGGCGACCGTCGCCCAGGCATAGATGCCGGTCAGCGCCGCCAGCATCACGCACCACAGCCACATCAGCAGGGGCCGGCCCGCCAGCCAATGCGGCCAGTCGGCGGTGAAGGGGTGGTAGTCGAGCGGACTGCCATTGCCCATCAGGACGAAGGGCGGATAGCAGATCAGCGCCGCCACCCAGCCGGCGAGCAGCGGATTGGCGGAGCGGATCTGCGCATCGAGCGGGCGCAGCGTCAGGACATAGCCGACCATGGCGATCTGGACATCGACGAGGAACATCGCCTCGATCAACCAGCTGCATGTCTCGACCGGATCGCGGCCGAAGCCCGCGCTGTCCATGGTCACGATCCGCGCGAAGCCCGCCGGTAGGATCGAGATCATGAACGCGGTGAAGAAGCCCTTCACCGCCCAGCCGCGCAGATGCGCCAGCACCGCCTCGCGGTCGCAGGGCTCGCGCCCGATCAGCAGCGCGCCGAAATGCCACGCCCCGTCGCGCGGTTCGATCATATGGCGGTCGAGCCACAGCACATAGGGCACCGACAGCGCCAGCAGCGGCAGCACCAGCGCGC
>JAGWPW010000100.1 GCA_028870315.1 Sphingomonadales bacterium
GACCTCCACCTCGACCCGGCGGGCGTCGACCCCCTGGAATGCGACCGTGCAGATACGTGCGGCCACCCCGCGCTCCCCCTGGTTTTATCCATAACCTTAGTTCTAGGCCGCGGGGCGGATCAAGAACAAAAGTCGAACATATCAAATAGGAGGAGGTAACGAATAAGGGGACAGGAGCATTATTTCCCCTAGCGCCCCGGCCCCCACAGAAGCTCGGGTTGGTCGCCGGGGATTACGGTGACAGTGCACTTAATTCCCCGTGTCTGCCTTTCGTCCTGGTGTCTTCGCCCCGCGCCCCCGATCTCCCAATGCCACTCATCGCCCCTCAGTCCCTATTCCTTGCACGCCCTACGCGGCCTGCCGGAGGGGGTTGGGATCGCGGGTGGCTGGTGACACTGGTTGGCGCGCCCGAGAGGACTCGAACCTCTGACCCCAAGCTTAGAAGGCTCGTGCTCTATCCGGCTGAGCTACGGGCGCGCAGCTAACAAGATTTTGATTAATTTAATAATTTATCGGCATATGCCCGCCTTCTAGCATGTGAAATCTGACCGCGACAAGCGCTGCGTCACAATCTGCGTCACAGCTGACAAAAACGCTGCGGAGCGCGTCCCCCGGCTGGGGCGCGGCGCGGCGGCCACAGGCTCTCTTGCCACCTGCGCAAAGCCGGTTACTCATGCGCGCGATGGATCAACCGCTTTCGAGGATCACCGGCAGCAGCGGCGCGCGGCGGCATTTCCGCTATTTCGATTACATGATGGCCGCCTTCGTCGCGATCCTGCTGCTTTCAAACCTCATCGGCGCGGCCAAGCTCGCGCAGGTCCATGGCGTGACCTTCGGCGCCGGCATCCTGTTTTTTCCCGTGTCCTACGTCCTGGGCGATGTCCTGACCGAGGTCTATGGCTATGCCAATGCCCGCCGCTGCGTCTGGGCGGGCTTCGTCGCGTTGCTGTTCATGGCGTTCATGAGCTTTGTCGTCGTCGCCATGCCGCCCGCGGCAAGCTGGGGCTGCGCCTCGTCGGGCGATGCGCTGTTCGCGGGGTTCCTCAAGACGCATGGCAGCGGCGAGCTGTGCCAGACGACCTATGTCTCGGTGTTCGGCAGCACCTGGCGGATCGTGCTCGCCTCGGTGACCGCGTTCTGGGCGGGCGAATTCGTCAACAGCTTCGTGCTCGCCAGGATGAAGATCTGGACCGGCGGCGCAAGGCTGTGGACCCGCACCATCGGCAGCACGGTCTTCGGCCAGGCGGTGGACAGCGCGCTGTTCTATCCGATCGCCTTCCTCGGCGTATGGGAGACCGCCGATGTGCTCAAGGTGCTGGCCACCAACTGGGCGTTGAAGGTGCTGTGGGAAGTGCTGCTGACCCCTGTTACCTACGCCGTCGTCGGGTTCCTCAAGAGCCGGGAAGGGGTCGATGTGTTCGACACCGATACCGAGTTCTCGCCCTTCGCCAAGGCGCCGTCGGTCTGACGGAACAGCGCGGGCCGTCATGGCGCTCGATTCGCTCCGCCTCACCCGCTTTCGCAACCATGCGGCAAGCGAGCTTTCCGGCACCGGGCGCTTCAACCTGCTCACCGGCGAGAACGGCGCCGGCAAGACGAATGTGCTGGAGGCGATCTCGCTGTTCGCGCCGGGACGCGGGCTGCGCCGCGGCGCGCTTGCGGAAATGGCGATGCATCACACCGCCGGCGGCTTTGCGGTCAGCGCCCTGCTCAACAGGAGCGATGCCGCCGAGCCGGTCCGCATCGGCACCGGCACGCAGGCGCAGCGGCCGGGGCGGCGGCTGGTGCGAACCAATGGCGCCGAAACCGCCGCCTCCGCGTTGTCCGAATGGCTCGGCCTGTTCTGGCTCACCCCGGCGATGGACCGCCTGTTCGTCGATGGCGCCGCCGCGCGCCGCCGCTTCCTCGACCGGCTGGTGCTGGCGATCGAGCCCGCACATGCCCGCAATGCCGCGCGGTTCGAAGCGGCGCTGCGCGAAAGGGCGCGGCTGCTGTTCGGCGACGACGAGCCCGGCGCTGGCTGGCTCGAAGCAGTCGAAGCCCAGCTTGCCGAGGCGGGGAGCGCGCTCGCTGCGGCGCGCGCGCGCCTGCTCGCCGCGCTCGATACGGCGCTCGCCGACCTGCCGCCGACGCCCTTCGCGCGGCCCAGGCTTGGCTATCAGCCGGGCGGCTCTCTCGATGCCGGTGAGCTTGCGGCAGCGCTCGCCGCCGGCCGCCGCCGCGACCGCGTGGCCGGGCGCACGCTTGCCGGGCCGCATCGTGACGATCTTCTCGTCACCCATGCCGACAAGGCGCAGCCTGCGGCGCTGTGCTCGACCGGCGAGCAGAAGGCGATGCTGATCGCGATCACGCTCGCCCATTGCCGGCTGGCCGATGGCGGCGATCCGCAGCGCCCGCGCATCCTGCTGCTCGACGAAGTTGCCGCCCATCTCGATCCGCTGCGCCGCGAGGCGCTGTTCGCCGCGCTTGTGCAAGGCCCGGCGCAGGTGTGGATCACCGGCACCGAGCCCGAGCCCTTCGCCGCGATCCTCGATCACGCCGCCCGGTGGCGGGTTGCCGAAGGCGCGGTCGAGCGGATCGGCTGAGCAAGCTGCGTCACCATTCGAGATCGACCCCGATCGCGCCATCTTCTGCCCTGAGCGCATGGCGATCGGGGGCCGATCTCGGGCAATGCGCCCGAGCGGGTCATGCCGGCGCGGCGAACAGGCCCGCGTAGCGTTCGCGCAGCAGCGCCTTTTGCACCTTGCCCATGGCATTGCGCGGCAGTTCGGGCACCAGGACGACACGCCGTGGCTGCTTGAAGCGCGCAAGCCGGCCGGCCAGACCCGCGAGCACCCCCGCCTCGTCTAGTGTGGCATCGGATACGCTGACCACCGCCACCACCGCTTCGCCAAGGTCGGGGTGCGCAACGCCGATGACCGCGCTTTCGGCAACCCCGGCGATGGCATCGATCAGCGCCTCGACCTCGGCGGGATAGACGTTGAAGCCGCCCGAGATCACCAGATCCTTTGCCCGCCCGGAAATGAACACATAGCCCTCGCCGTCGCGGTAGCCGAGATCGCCGGTGATGAAATAGCCGTCGGGGCGAAACTCCTCGCGGGTCTTTTCGGGCATCCGCCAATAGCCGGCAAAGACATTCGGCCCCTTCACCTCGATGATGCCGATCTCGCCGGGAGGCAGCGCCGCCCCGCTTTCGGGATCGGCGATGCGCAGCGCCACTTCGGCAAGCGGCAGGCCGACGCTGCCCGGCTTGCGCGGCCCGTCATGGGGGTTGGAGGTGTTCATGTTGGTCTCGGTCATGCCGTAGCGTTCAAGGATCGCCTGCCCGGTGCGCTGCGCGAAGGCGCGGTGCGTCTCGGGCGAAAGCGGCGCCGAGCCCGAGATGAACAGCCGCACGCCCGCCGCCGCCTCGCGGGTGAAACCGGGGCTGGCGAGCAGCCTTGTATAGAAGGTCGGCACCCCCATCATGCAGCTTGCCCCCGGCATCAGCCGCAGCACCTCGCCCACCTCGAAGCGCGGCAGCAGGATCATCGCCGCCCCGGCGCACAGCACGGTATTCGTCGCGACGAACAGGCCGTGGGTGTGGAAGATCGGCAGCGCATGCAGCAGCCGGTCGGCGGCGGTGAACCGCCACAGCGCGCACAGCGTTGCCGCATTGCTCGCAAGGTTGCCATGGGTGAGCATCGCCCCCTTCGAGCGCCCGGTGGTGCCCGAGGTATAGAGGATCGCGGCAAGATCGGCCGCGCCTGCCACCACCGGCGCCGGCGCTTCGTCTTCGCGGCGCAGGTCCGCGCCCCGGGCAAGCGAGCCGCGCCCCTCATCATCGAGGCTGGCGAGCTGCGGCACCGACAGGCGCGCGCACAGATCGTGCATCGCCGCCTCGTCCTGGCTGCGGCAGACGAACAGCGCCGGCTCGGCATCGGCGAGGAAAAAGGCGACCTCGTCGGCGGTATAGGCGGGGTTGAGCGGCAGATAGACCGCACCGAGCCGCAGCGTGGCGAGATAGGTGAGCAGCGCCTCGGCGCTTTTTTCGACCTGGACCGCAACCCGGTCGCCGCGCCGCACGCCGCGCGCGGCCAGCTCGGCGGCGAGCGCACCGCTGCGCAACAGCGCCGCGCGATAGCTGGTCTGCGTGCCATCGGGATGGAGCAGGAACGGCGCATCGGGCGTCGCATCGGCCACGGCGCGGAATCGGGAGAACATGTCCATGGCTTGCCTCGCTTGAACCTGAACCATTGTAAAATACGGCGCGAACATCCGAGATTCGAAAAAGTGCGGCAAATCAAAAACCCGGAGCGCGCGACCTGCTATAGGCGAAGCGCGCGCTCCGCAGCGGGGTTGCGCTTCGCAGCCGGCACGCCGCCTGTCCAGACGGCGCATTTGCGAATGATCTTGTCAGGCTCCGTCAATCGGGCGACAAGTCCAGGGGGACCGCGAATGGCTGGCAGCGAAATCGAGATCAAGCTTGCCGCGAGCGAGCGGATGCTGGAGGCGCTGCGCCATCATCCCGCGCTCGCCGGCGGGGCCGATGCGGCGGTGACGCTCTCGACCCGCTATTTCGACACCGCGGGCGATGCGCTGCACCGCGCAGGCGCGAGCCTTCGGCTGCGCGTCGCCGGCAAGACCCGCGAGCAGACCTTCAAGCGCGGCGCGGGCTGCGGGCTGGCGCGCAGCGAATGGACCGCGCCGGCACCCGGCGACCAGCCCGATCCGGGCGCCTTTTCCGCGCGGCAGCGCGCCGAGATCGCCCCGCTTCTCGCCGGCGCCGAGCCCGAGGCCTATGCGCTGGTGACGGTCGAGCGAACGAAGCGCCGCCTGCGCTTTGGCGAATCGCTGATCGAGATCGCCTTCGACCATGGCACGATCACCGCGGACGGGCGCAGCGAAGCGATTTGCGAAGTCGAACTCGAAATCATCGCCGGACGGGTGGTCGATGGGCTGCGGCTGGCGCTGGCGCTGCCGCTGGGCGAGGAACTCCACTGGTCGATCGCCGCCAAGGGCGAACGCGGCTGGCGGCTCGCGCGCGGCAAGCCCACGCCGGCGCTGCACGCGCGCGAAGTGGCGCTCACCGGCGCGATGGATGTTGCTGCCGGCTTTCGCGCGGTCGCCTGGAACTGCCTGTTCCAGCTCCTCGGCAATTACCGGCTGGTGATCGAGGCCGGCGACAACGACGCGCTGCACCAGAGCCGGGTGGCGATCCGCCGCCTGCGCGCGGCGCTGTCGCTGTTCGCCGGCGGGATCGACGGCGCGGGCGCCGAACAATATCGCCAGGCCTTCGCCGAGCTCGCCGCGGCGATGGGCGAGGCGCGCGAGATGCATGTGCTGCTCGCAGCGCTGCAAGCGGCGGGCGAGGGCGCCCCGGACGAGGATGGCGACGATGCCGGGCTGGTCGCCGAGATCACCGCCCGCCGCGCGGCCGGGCTGCAAGCGGCCGCGCGCGCGCTTGCCGCAGCCGGGTTCCAGCGGCTGCTGTTCGAATTCGCCGTCTGGGTCGAAAGCGTCGAGCCGGCGCCCGAACTGTCACGCGCGCTGCCACGTTTTGCCGAAACCGTGCTCGACGAGCACGCCAGGCGCGTCGCCCATGCCGGCCGCCACCTCACCACCCTGTCCGACCACCGGCTTCACCGGCTGCGCATCCGGGTCAAGCGGCTGCGCTATGCGGTCGAGTTCTTCACCGCGCTCGCCCGCGAACACGGCCGCAGCGAAAGCGCCGAGATGTTTGCGACGCGGCTTGCCCGGCTTCAGGACCGGCTGGGCGCGCTCCACGATCTTGCCGAACGGCAGGCCGGTGCCGCGCTGTTCGCCCGCTATCCCCCCGAACGCGCGCAGCGCCTTCATGCCGCGCTTGCGGAGCGGCTTGGCGATGGCGCCGCCCGGCGCAAGGCGCTGATGAAGCAGGCGGACCAGGCGCTGGCCCGTGTGCTCGACCTGCCGCGCTGGTGGACGAGCTTTGCCGATGCGGACGAAACCGACGGCGTCTATGCCGGAGAATTGCGCGCGCTCCAGATCCGCCTGACCGCGCTCCAGCGCCGCGTCATCGCCGAAGGGCGCAAGCTGCTAATCATCTTCGAAGGGCGCGATGCCGCCGGCAAGGACGGCACGATCAAGCATATCGTCAAGCACATGAGCCCGCGCGATACCCGGGTCGTCGCGCTCGGCGTGCCCAGCGCGCGCGAAAGCCGCGGCTGGTATTTCCAGCGCTGGTGTTCGCAATTGCCCGTTGCCGGCGAAATCGTGCTGTTCAACCGCAGCTGGTACAACCGCGCCGGGGTCGAGCATGTCATGGGCTTCTGCACCACAGACGAATACGAGGAGTTCATGGCCAGCGTCGGCACCTTCGAACAATTGCTGGTCGATTCAGGCTTCACTTTGCTCAAATATTATCTCGACATCAGCAAGGCCGAGCAGAAGCAGCGCATCGCCGAGCGCGAGCACGACCCGCTCAAGCAGTGGAAGATCAGCCCGATCGACCGCAAGGCGGTGCGCAACTGGAAGAAATATTCCGACGCGCGCAACGCCATGCTCGCCCGCACGCACAGCGTCTTCGCGCCCTGGGTGGTGGTGCGCGCCGATCACAAGCCGCCGGCGCGGCTGGCGGTGATCCGCGACATCCTCGCGCGCTGCGGCGAGCCGGGCGATGACCGCGAACTGCCCGATCCGACGATCGTCTTTGCCTATGACGGCGCCGCGCTGGACCGCGGCTGGCTGAGCGGATAACGACCGTATCGATGCAACGGGACACCAGCTGGTCGGGCGAGTTTCTCGCCACGCTCGGCCTTGCCGGGCCGCTGGCGGCGGCCAATCTGTTGCAGATGATGGTCTATGCGATCGACGTGATGTTCGTCGCGCGGCTCGGGCAGGAGGCGCTGGCGGTCTCCAGCCTGTCGGTCAGCCTGTTCGCGCTGCTCGTGTGGAGCGCCTCGGGAATGGTCGGCGCGGTGACGCCGCTGATCGCCGCCGAGCGCGGCCGCGGGCGGCATGCGCTGCGCGAGATCCGGCGCAGCATCCGCATGGCGCTGTGGCTGGCGGTGCTGCTTGCCATCGGCGCGATCGCGATCTGCGGCGAGGCCGGGGCGATCCTGCGCGCGGCGGGCGAGCCCGAGCGGATCGCGCGGCGCGCGGGCGCATTCCTCGCGGTGCTCGAATGGGCGAGCCTGCCGATGATCGCGGGCAGCGTGCTGCGCAGCTTCGTTGCGGCGATGGGCCGTCCGGCCTTCGCCACGCTGATCACCGCGCTGGCGATCGCCATCAATGCGCTGGGCAATTATGCCTTCGTCTTCGGCCATTGGGGGCTGCCGGCGCTGGGCCTCAGGGGCTCGGCGCTGTCGAGCAACTGCACCGCCTGGGCGGTGGTCTTCGCCTATGCCGCGGCGATCTCGCTCGACCCGCGATTGCGCCGCTACCGCCTGTTCGGGCGCTGGTGGCGCGCCGACCGCGAACGCTTTGCCGAGCTCGTCCGCATCGGCACGCCGATCGCGCTGACCATCGTTGCCGAAGGCGGGCTGTTCGGCAGCGCCGCCTTCCTCATGGGGCTGTTGAGCGAGGTTCAGCTCGCCGCGCACAGCCTCGCGCTCCAGATCGCCGCCTTCGCGTTCCAGCTGCCGATGGGCATCGGCCAGGCGGCGACGATCCGCGTCGGGCTGCATTACGGCGCCGGCGATCGCGCCGGCATCGCCCGCGCCGGCTGGATGGCAGTGGCGATCGGCGTCGGCTTTTCGCTGGCGGGCGCGGGCCTGATGATCTTCGCGCCGCGGCTGCTGCTTTCGGCCTATGTCGATGTCACCGCGCCCGCCAATGCGGCGATGATCGGCCATGCCAGCCGCTTCCTCGCGGTCGCCGCCGCCTTCCAGCTCGCCGACGGCGCGCAGACGATCGCCGCGGGCGCGCTGCGCGGGCTTCAGGACACGCGCGTGCCGATGGCGATCGCGCTTGCCGGCTACTGGCTCCCGGGCTTTGGCGCCGCGGTCGGGCTTGGCTTCGCGACACCGCTTGCGGGGCTTGGCGTATGGATCGGGCTGGCGATCGGGCTGGTGGTGGTGGCAAGCCTGCTCCTGCGGCGCTGGAGCCGGCGCGAATCGCTCGGTCTCGTCGCGCCTGCGGGCTGACGCAAAGCCGCGCCGCTGGCGCAAAAAAGTTCTGGCCCGCGCCTTGACGCTTGCCGGACCCCGACCCATATCCGCCCCGCTTGGCACTCTGTGTGGAAGAGTGCCAAGGCGAAGTCTCACCTGCAGAGAGGAAATCCCATGAATTTTCGTCCGCTGCACGATCGCGTGCTCGTTCGCCGCGTCGAAGCCGAGGAAAAGACCGCCGGCGGCATCATCATTCCTGACAGCGCCAAGGAAAAGCCCGCCGAGGGTGAAATCGTCGCGGTCGGCACCGGCGCGCGCGCCGATGACGGCAAGGTTACCCCGCTTGATGTCAAGTCGGGCGATCGCGTGCTGTTCGGCAAATGGTCGGGCACCGAGGTCAAGGTCAACGGCGAGGACCTCCTCATCATGAAGGAATCGGACATCCTCGGCGTCATCGCCTGAACCGTCCGCTCATTCACTCCATTTTCAAGGGAACATCACAATGGCTGCCAAGGACGTACGCTTTTCGCGCGACGCGCGCGAACGCATTCTGAAGGGCGTGGACATCCTCGCCGACGCGGTGAAGGTGACGCTCGGCCCCAAGGGCCGCAACGTCGTCATCGAGAAGAGCTTCGGCGCGCCGCGCATCACCAAGGACGGCGTCACCGTCGCCAAGGAAATCGAGCTCAAGGACAAGTTCGAGAACATGGGCGCGCAGATGCTGCGCGAGGTCGCCTCGAAGACCAACGACATCGCCGGTGACGGCACCACCACCGCCACCATTCTGGCGCAGGCGATCGTCCGCGAAGGCATGACCGCGGTTGCCGCCGGCATGAACCCGATGGACCTCAAGCGCGGCATCGACCTCGCCGTGACCAAGGTCGTCGAGGACATCAAGGGCCGCTCGACCCCGGTCACCGGTTCGGCCGAAATCGCCCAGGTCGGCATCATCTCGGCCAATGGCGACGAGGAAGTCGGCCAGAAGATCGCGCAGGCGATGGAGAAGGTCGGCAAGGAAGGCGTCATCACCGTCGAAGAGGCCAAGGGCCTCGAGTTCGAGCTGGACGTCGTCGAAGGCATGCAGTTCGATCGCGGCTACCTGTCGCCCTACTTCATCACCAACCCGGAGAAGATGTCGGTCGAGCTCAACGATCCGTACATCCTGATCCACGAGAAGAA
>JAGWPW010000101.1 GCA_028870315.1 Sphingomonadales bacterium
CATTGCCGTTGATCGCGGCGCTGATCGGCTCGGCAAGCGGGCCCGAATTGCCGATGCAGGTGGTGCAGCCATAGCCGACGAGGTTGAAGCCGATCGCATCGAGATGGCTCTGCAGCCCGGCCTTTTCGAGATAATCGGTGACCACCTGCGAGCCGGGCGCGAGCGAGGTCTTGACCCAGGGCTTGGGCTTCAAGCCCAGCTCGTTCGCTTTTTTCGCGACGAGGCCGGCGGCGACGAGCACGCCGGGGTTCGAGGTGTTGGTGCAACTGGTGATCGCCGCGATCACTACATCGCCATCGCCGATGTCATGGCCCCTGCCATCGACGGGCACGCGCTTTGCCGCATCCTTCTTGTAGACCTTGGCGAGATCCGCATTGAACACATCATCGACTTGCGCAAGCGCCACCTTGTCCTGCGGGCGTTTCGGCCCGGCGAGCGAGGGCTCGACGCTGCCCATGTCGAGGTGGAGGCGCGAGGAGAACACGGGTTCGGGCGCGTCCGGATCGAGCCACAGCCCCTGCGCCCTCGCATAGGCTTCGACCAGCGCGATCTGCTCTTCCTCGCGGCCGGTGAGGCGCAGATAGTCGAGCGTCTTGTCATCGACCCCGAAGAATCCGCAGGTCGCGCCATATTCGGGCGCCATGTTGGCGAGCGTCGCGCGATCGGCAAGCGAGAGCGAGGCGAGCCCCGGCCCGTAATATTCGACGAAGCGGCCGACGACGCCATGCGCGCGCAGCATCTGGGTCGCGGTGAGCACGAGATCGGTGGCGGTGACGCCCTCGTTCAGCGCGCCGGTGAGCTTGAAGCCGACGACCTCGGGGATCAGCATCGACACCGGCTGGCCAAGCATCGCCGCCTCGGCCTCGATCCCGCCGACCCCCCAGCCGAGCACGCCAAGCCCGTTGATCATCGTCGTGTGGCTGTCGGTGCCGACGCAGGTATCGGGATAGGCGACGGTGGCGCCGCTCGCGTCTTCGCTGGTCCACACGGTCCGGGCGATGTTTTCGAGATTGACCTGGTGGCAGATTCCCGTGCCCGGCGGCACCGCCTTGAAATTGGCCAGGCTCTTCGAGCCCCACTTCAGGAAGTCATAGCGCTCGATATTGCGCTGATACTCGATCTCGACATTGTGCTCGAAGGCCTTGGGCGTGCCGAATTCATCGACCATCACCGAATGGTCGATGACGAGGTTGACCGGGACCAGCGGATTGATCTTGCCGGTATCGCCACCCAGCCTGGCGATGGCATCGCGCATCGCGGCAAGATCGACCACGCAGGGCACCCCGGTGAAATCCTGAAGCAGCACGCGCGCCGGGCGATACTGGATCTCGTTCTGCGATTCGGCCGGGTGGTTCTGCCAGTCGATCACCGCCTGGACATCGTCGGTCGAGACGGTGAAACCGCCGTCCTCGAAACGCAGCAGATTTTCGAGCAGAACCTTCATCGACAGCGGCAATCTCGCGATGTCGCCGCATTTCGCCGCCGCCCTGGCGAGCGAGTAATAGGCATAATCCTTGCCGCCGACGGTCAGCGTGCTGCGGGTGCCGAGCGAGTCCTGTCCGACCTGAGTCATGCGGGTTCCTTTCGTCTGGAGCGAGCCGCGCGGCCCCCTGCTGCGCTGCGGCTGGCGATGCGCGCTGGCGGCGGCAAGGTCAAGCCGCAACGGCCAATTTGCGCCGGTTCCGCGGCAGGCGCAGCCTGCGCGACCCTGACCGCACGCCTGCCCCGCCGCGCCTTGGGCGGGGGCGTCTTTCCTCAACCACGCAGCTGGCGCCCGGCCTTGTTGCCGCATCGCCCCTGGCCGAAACCGGGTTCCTCGGAGAGGAAAGCCGGCGCCCGCTTCCTGGCGCGATGCCCTAAACTCCGGCGAGGCCGAAGGCGATCCTGCCCGGCAGGGTGCGCGCGGCGAGCCGGCCCTCGATCGCGAACAGGCACAGGCAGAATGCATCGCCATGGACCTGCGGGAAATGGTCCTGCGCAGCGTCGTGTTCGGCCATGTCGCCGGCGCGGTAGATCGTGTCGCCGTCCCGCAGCGCGCCCTGCAGGACCTGGGTGAGTTCGCGCCCGCGGTGGCGGTGCGGCGCGGTCCTCGCGCCCCGTCCGGCGCCCAGCAGGAAGATCGAATCGCCCGGCGCATGCGGGGTGTCGAGCTTGGCGATCCACACCCGTGGCGCAACCCAGCGGCGGCGCGCGGTGGCGAAAAGCGCATCGATCCCGCGCGGCGCCGGGTCGGCGGGCGGCGCCGCATCGAGCCGCGCCATCATCGCCGCGCTCGCGCCTTCGGCAAGCGCGGCCGGCGCAATCTCATCCAGCAGCGCTCCGCCGAGCCGTTCGAGGCGGCGCACCCCGGCGCAGCAATGCGCGCAGCCGTGAAGATGCGCCGCGACCGCAAGGTCAAAGCCCGCGCGCAGCGTGCCCGCAACATAGGCGAGCAGCGTTTCCGCCTCGGGATGGTGGCGCGGCTGGCTCACGCCTGCTCGCCGATTGCCGCGCGCAGCCGGGTGAGCGCCAGCCGCAG
>JAGWPW010000013.1 GCA_028870315.1 Sphingomonadales bacterium
CCGGGTGCGACCCGCCCGGCCGAATATCTCGCCAATCTTGCCATGGAGCAGTCGATCCTGGGCAATGATGCCGAGGCCGCCGACCTGTTCGCCCGCGCCAAACGGGCGAGCTCGGGTGGCGATGCCGCCTTCTCGCGGCTCTATCGCAATCTCGTGGCGATGCATCACCTCAACGGGCACGATCCGGCGGGCGCGATGGCGGTGCTCGACGCGCCGCTGCCCGCGACCGCCAATGACAGCAATTTCCTGCCCGCGCGGCTCGCGCAGGGCTATATCGACCGGCCGCTGTCGCAGCGGCTCGAAATCGACCGTGCCCGGAAAAATCGCTTCTGGGGCGGCGATCTGCCGCTCTCGGACGCCGAGCGCGAGCAGTTGCTCGATGCCCAGGCGACGTATCTGCACGGCGAGGCGGCGCGGCTTCTGGGCCAGGATGACACCGCCCGCGCCGATTTCGCGCGCGCGGACGCGCAATTCGAAGCGGTGCGCAGCGGTCAGGTGCTGTCGATGGCCTGGCTGCCCGCTGATATCGCGACCGCGCTCGCCGGGCTTGCCGAGTCCGAGCACAAGCCCGATGCGGCCGAGGCGCTGCTGGGCCAGGCGGTGACGATCATCGCCGCGAACTATCCCGACTCGGCGGCCTGGCTCGCGGCGCGGGCGCGGCTCGCGGCGGCGATGGCGCGGCACGGCAAGAACGAGGCCGCGCTGGCCGAATATGCCCGGCTGATGCGCCTCGCGCCCGATGTCGTGGGCGGCAGCGAGGCGCTGCGGCCGCTCATCGCGCCCTACCTCGAAGAGATCGTCGCGAACGCCGGTCGGCCGGGAGCACCCGACGATTTCTTCATCGCCGGCCAGGCGCTGGTGCGTCCGGGGGTCGCGCGCACCCAGGCGGTTCTCGCGCGCGAGCTTTCGGGCGGGAGCGATGCCGCCGCCGATCTCTTCCGCCAGTCGCTCGCGCTCGGCCGCGACCTTGTGACCAGCGATCAGAAGATCGCCGCGCTTTCCGAGCAGTCGCGCAGCGCAGCGGGCGACAAGGCGCTGGCCGACGCCATCGCGCATCGCCAGCGGCTCGCCGAGCAGCAGACCGCGATACTGGCGCATATGGACGCCTTCCCGCGCTATCGCGTGGTCAGCGCAGGGGCGGTGACGCTTCCCGAACTGCAAAAGGCGCTGCGTGCCGACGAGGCCTATTACAAGCTCGTCACCACCGGCGGTGCGAGCTTCGCGCTGTGGGTGCGGCCGGGCAGCGCGCGCATCTTCCGCGTCGACGCGAGCCCCGCCGAGATCGAGACGATGGTCGATACCATCCGCGACAGCATCGCGATCGAGCAGAACAACCAGCTTGTCACCAATCCGTTCGACCTTGCAACCGCGCGCAAGCTCTATCTGCTGCTGTTCGGGCCGGTCGATGGCGAGCTTGCCGCCACGCGTCACCTGATCTTCGAGCCCGACGGCGCGATGCTCAAGCTGCCGGTGAACCTTCTGCCCACCGCGGATGCCGGGATCGCCGCCTATCAGGCCCGCCAGGCCGCGCCCGATGCCGATGCGTTCAATTTCACCGGCATCGCCTGGCTCGGGCGCAACCATATCGTCACCACCGCGGTTTCGGCGCGCGCCTTCCTCGACATTCGCGCGACACCGCCTTCCGATGCGCCGCGGCGCTTTATCGGGCTTGGCCAGAACGCGCCGCTCACCGCGGATGAAATGACGAAGCTGGCGATTGGCCGCGATCCCTGCGACTGGCCGCTGGCCACCTGGAATCACCCGGTCAGCGGTGCCGAACTGACGCTGGCCGCGCATCTCATCGGCGGCGCGGACGATACCGTCATCACCGGCGCGGCCTTTACCGATACCGCGATCAAGGAGCGGCGCGACCTTCGCGATTACCGCGTCGTCCAGTTCGCAACGCATGGCCTTGTCACCGCGCCGCATCCCGGCTGCGCCGCGCAGCCGGCGCTCGTCACTTCTTTCGGGCCGGACGACAGCAAGGGGCTGCTCACCTTCCGCGCGATCTTCGACCTTCACCTCAATGCCGATACGGTGATCCTGTCGGCCTGCGACACCGCCGGGGCGGCGAGCGCCGAAGCCACGCGCGCGGCCGGGATCACCACCGGCGGCAATTTCGCGCTCGACGGGCTGGTGCGGGCCTTCGTCGGCGCTGGTGCGCGCACCGTCGTTGCCAGCCACTGGCCGGTGCCCGACGATTACAATGCGACGCGGCGGCTCATCACCGGGATTTATCGCGACGGCGCCGGTCATGGCCTTGGCGAGGCGATGCGCAGCGCGCAGATCGCGTTGATGGACGATCCGCTGACATCGCATCCCTATTACTGGTCTGCCTTCGCCATCGTCGGCGACGCGACGAAGCCGCTCATCAGCCGGTGATCGCACGGGCCATGGCCGGGCCGCGGGTGCTGTGCGCCAATGCCGCGAAGGTTGCGCGCCAGATCGGGCGCTGGCAGCTTGCCGTCGCGCTGGTGGTGCTGGCCGCAGCGGTGCTGGTCGCGCGCTACAGCTGGCACCTGCCGCTGTTCCTCGATGCCGAACACGCGATGTACGATTTCCGCACGGTGGTCGCGGCGCCGCTCGTCCGTCAGGACAGCCGCATCGTCATCGTCCCCTATACCGACGACACGCTGATCGCGACCGGCAAGCGTTCGCCGCTCGATCGCGCGACGCTGGCCCGGGCGCTGACCCGGCTCGATGCGATGGGGGCGAAGGCGATCGGCATCGACATCCTCATCGACCAGCCGCAGCCGGAAGATCCGCAGCTCATCGCCGCCTTCCGGGCGATGCGCACGCCGACCTATCTCGCCTATGCCTCGACCCGCGGCGCCAGCGACAAGATCATCTATCGCCAGCAGCAGTTTCTCGACCAGTTCCAGCGGGCGATCGCTGGCCGCAACGTCCATCCGGCCAGCATCATGCTCCAGACCGATTCGGACAATGTCCTGCGCCGCTGGCCCGAGCTGCTGCCCGGCGCACCGCCGCGCCTGCCCAATGCGATGGCGCCGCAAGTGCGCGATTTCGCCACCTACGAAGGCGCGCTCGCCTATCGCCGCCCGGCCCAGAATGACGAACCGGTGTTCAACACGATCCCGATCGACACCTTCGCCGACGATGCGATCTTCGCCGCGCCCGGTGCCGCCGATCTTTTCGCGCAGCAGATCCGCGGGCGCTATGTGTTCATCGGCGGCAACATCGAGGACATCGACCTGTTCCAGACCCCGCTCAGCCGCGCGACGGTCAAGGGTGAGCTGCGCTCGGAATGGGGGATGAACCTGTTCGCGGCGATGCTGGCGCAGCTGCTCGACAACCGGCCGCTGCACCCCTTTCCCGCCTATGCGCTGTGGCTGGTCGCGGTCGCGGTGGTGGCGGCAGGCGGACTCACCGCCGCGCTCAACCGCGGCGCGGCGATGACCGGCATCATCCTCATCGGTCAGCTGCTCGGGCTCGCGGGATTGCCCTTCTACCTGGCTTCGACGGGCAATGACACTTACGGCCTGCCGGCAAGCGGCTGGCTGGCCGGGTGGATCATCGCCTTCCTCGTGGTGCTGATGGCGGCGCGCACGCTCACTTCCGAGCAGCGGCGCTTCGCCCAGGGCGCGCTCGGCAAATATCTGCCGCGCGACATCGCCGCGCAGATCATCCGCGATCCCGATTCGCTCCAGCTGAAGGGCGAGAAGCGCGCGATTTTCGTGCTGTTCTCGGACCTCGAGGGCTTCACCGCGCTCAGCCACGCGATCGCCCCGGAAATGGTGGCCTATCTCCTCAACCGTTATCTCGACTTGCTGAGCGACGTCGTGCTATCGCACGGCGGAACGATCGACAAATTCGTGGGCGATGCGGTCGTGGCGTTCTGGGGCGCGCCGGTCAGCCGCCCCGATGACGGGCGCAACGCCGTGGAGGCGGCGATGGCCATGTATCAGGCTGGCGAGCAGTTCCGCAGCGAAGCCCCCGAGGGCGTGCCGCCGATCGGCCGCACGCGCGTCGGCCTCCATTATGGCGAGGCAATCGTCGGCAATTTCGGCGGTGAGGGGCGCATCCAGTACACCGCGCTCGGCGATGCGATGAACACCGCGGCGCGGCTCGAATCGGCCAACAAGCAGATCGGCACCAGCGTGCTCGTCAGCGGGCCGGTCGTTGAACGCTGCGGGCTCGACATCTTCCGCTTCCTCGGGCGCGTGGTGCTGAGCGGACGCGCGAGCGCGCTGGCGATCTACGAGCCGGTTCCCGACGTATCAGCAGAAGAACGCAGGAGCTTTTCAGCGCTTGCCGAAAGCGCCAATGCGGGCGATGCCGGGGCGGTGGCGCAAATCGCGGCGCTGGCTGCGGCCGCGCCCGAGGACAAGGCACTCGTGAAGTTCGCCTATCGTTTGGACCAGCAGAAGGGCACCGATCATTATGTCCTGGAATCGAAATAGCCTGCGCATCGCGGCTTGCGCCATCCTTGCCGGCACCTTCACCGCGACATTCACCGCGACAGGGGCCATGGCCTCGACCATCGTCGTGCGCGCCAACGGACCTTCGGCCGGCTCCTATCCTCCGGGCCGGATGCTGGCCGCGGGCGGCTCCATCACCCTGCAAGCCGGCGATACGATCACCGTGCTCGATTCGGGCGGCACACGCGTGCTGCGCGGGCCGGGCCGGGTCGCGGTTTCGGGCAATGGCGCGGCCAGCGTCAATGGCATCGCCGCGCTGATCGCCGATACCGGCGTGCGCCAGACCCGCACCGGAGCGACGCGCGGCACCAATTTCGCACCGCCGCATCCGACCAACCTGTGGTATGTCGATGTCGCCAGGGGCGGCAATTTCTGCGTTGGCGATGCCCGCGCGCTGGGGTTGTGGCGCGCCGACAGCACCGATCCGCTCGAACTCAGCATCGGCGCGCCGGGTGGCACCCCGGTCACCGTCGCCATGCGCGCCGGCCAGGCGGTGGCGGCCTGGCCGGCGGCGTTGCCGGTCCGCGATGGCGCCAGTTACCGCATCGCCGATGGCGCGGGCGCACGGGTCGAGATCACGCTGCATATGCTTGCCGGCGGCACGCCGCAAAGCCTCGACAATGCGGCTGAGGGGCTGATTTCGCATGGCTGCGACGCGCAGGTCGAAACCATCGTCGCGGCCACCAACGCCGAGCCGGGGGCCTGAACCCGCGGCCGAACGCGGCGGCGGTGGAGATCAGGATCAGCCCCGAAACGCTGCGCGGGGCGCGGCTGTTCGTCGGTTGCCCGATGTACGACGGGCGCTGCCATGGCGAATTCACCTTCGCGCTCTGCCAGCTTTCAGCGCTGGCGAGCGAGCTGGGACTGGCGCTCGAACTGTTCTTCGCCTCGGGCGAAGCGCTGGTGATGAAGGCGCGCAATGCGATCGTCGATCGCTTCCTGCGCTCGGATGCGACGCATCTCATGCTGATCGACAGCGACATCGGCTTTGCCGCGCGCGACGTGCTGGCGCTGCTCGCGCTCGCGCTCGCCGATGCGGGGCACAACCATTATGACGTGCTGTCGGCGCCCTATCCGATCAAGCGCATGGCCTGGGCGCGCATCGCCCAGGCGGCGCGGGCGATGCCCGCGGGCGCCGATCCCGAATGGCTGGCGCGCATCGCCGGCGACCCGCTGTTCCACCCCGCGCAACCGGGCGCCTTCGAGCTCGGCCGGCCGGTCGCGGTGACGCAGGCCGGCACCGGCTTCATGCTGATCCGCCGCGCGACCTTCGATGCCTTCCGCGCGGCCTATCCGCATCGCCGCTACCTCTCGGACGGGCGCGGGATCGAGGCCGGCGCCGGGCGCTTCATTTCGCAATTCTTCGATACCGCGATCACCGGCAGCGAGACGCTTGCCGACGATCTCGCTGCCTTCCTCACCGCCAACCCGGCCGCCGACCGCGCCGCGATCGAGCGCTATCTGGCCGAGCGTCCGGGCGAGCCGGGCGCCTATGTCTCGGAAGACATCCATTTCTGCCGTCTGGTCGGGGCGATCGGGCTCGGCTTGTGGAGTTGCCCGTGGATGGAACTCAGCCATATCGGCAGCCATGGCTTTGCCGGCCATTTCGCCGCGCTCGCCGGCCTTGCCGCTGATCCGCGACCGTGACCGCCCGGATCGCGGTCATCACCCCCTATCATCGCGAGACGGTGGCGATGCTGCGGCAATGCCATGACAGCATCCGCGCGCAGCAGGTGGCGGCCGATCACATCATGATCGCCGATGGCCATCCGCTTGCCGAGGTCGGCCGATGGCCGGTGCTGCATATGGTGCTGCCCCGCGCGCATGGCGACAACGGCAATACGCCGCGCGGGCTTGCAAGCCTGCTTGCCCGGCGCAATGGCTATGAATTCATTGCCTATTGTGATGCCGACAACTGGTTCCATCCCGACCATCTCGCCTCGCTGCTCGCGCTCAATGCGCAAAGCGGGCGGGCGGTCTGCACCGCGCTGCGCAGCTTCCATGCGCTGTCGGGCGCGCCGCTCGCGGTTTGCGACGCCGATGAGGACGCGCTGCGGCATGTCGATACCAGCTGCTTCCTGATCCATCGCAGCGCTTTCGCGCTGCTTGATATCTGGCTGACGATGCCGCCTGTGCTTTCGCCGATCTGCGACCGCGTTTTTCTCGCACATCTGCTCCATCGGGGGCAGCAGCCGATCTCCTCGCAGCAGCGCAGCGTCGCCTTTCGCTGCCGCTATGCGGCGCATTACCGGGCGGCGGGGGTCGAACCACCGCCCGATGCCAAGCCCGATGGTTTCGCCGATGCCGTCTGGACGTGGCTGCGCAGCCCGCAAGGCATCGCGGCCAGCGTCGAGAGCATGGGTTTCTGGCCGCTCGCTGAAGCATAGATGTTTGGTCCCGGCACTCGATTCGCCGCAGGACGGTTGCCAACCGCCGCATAATAATCGCATAGGCGCAGCGCA
>JAGWPW010000102.1 GCA_028870315.1 Sphingomonadales bacterium
ATCGGGGACGAACGGCAGCGCGCCCGGAAGCGGCGCGGGTGGCCCCGGCGCGGGCAGCGGTGCGGGCGGCGAGGGCGCGGGTGACGGCGACGGCGGCAGCGATCCCGAGCTGGTCGGCGGGCGCATCAAATCCTCCGATACGCCCGCGGCGCTGCGCCAGGCGCCGCTTGCCGTCACGACCAGTTCGCTGGTGTCGATCGATGCCGACGGCAGGGTCACCGATTGCCGGCCGCATGCGCGCAGCGGCAGTGCGGTGCTCGACGTCCTGACCTGCCAGCTCATTCGCGAACGCTTCCGCTTCCGTCCGGCGCGCGATGCCAACGGGCAGCCAGTGCCCGGGCGGATCATCTATGAGCATGACTGGGAGGTTGGCGGCGGGTTCGATGCGCCGCCCGGTCAGGACGAGGGTGACGGCCCGCCGTGAGCGCGGCTCAATCGCCGCCCACCCTTTCGATATCGGCGCCGATGAGCGCGAGCTTTTCCTCAAGCCGCTCATAGCCGCGGTCGAGATGGTAGACGCGGTGGACGCGGGTTTCGCCGGCGGCGGCAAGGCCGGCGACGATCAGGCTCATCGAGGCGCGCAGATCGGTTGCCATCACATCGGCGCCGGTCATCTGCTGCACCCCGTGGACGATCGCGACCCGGCCCTTGGTCTCGATATGGGCGCCCATGCGGTTGAGTTCGGGGACGTGCATGTAGCGGTTCTCGAAGATCGATTCGGTCAGCACGCTCGCCCCCTCGGCGCGGCACAGCAGCGCCATGAGCTGCGCCTGCATGTCGGTGGCAAAGCCGGGGAAAGGCGCGGTGGCGATGGTGACCGGGCGCAGCGCGCCATCGGCGGCGACATGCAGCCCCTCGCCCTGCTGCTCGCAATGCACGCCGGCATCGCGCAGCGCCTGCACGCTTGCCGCCATGTCGTCCTCGCGCGCGCCGCACAGCAGCACCTCGCCGCCGGTGATCGCCGCGGCGCAGGCATAGCTGCCCGCCTCGATCCGGTCGGCCATCACCCGGTAGGTCGCGCCATGCAGCCGGGGCACGCCGTGGATGGTGAGATCGGAGGTGCCGATCCCCTCGATCGCCGCACCCATCGCGTTCAGCAGATTGCACAGATCGACGATCTCGGGCTCGCGCGCGGCGTTGTGGAGGTGGCAGGTGCCAGCCGCCAGCACGCCGGCCATCAGCGCGTTTTCGGTGGCGCCGACCGAGACCACCGGGAAGGTATAGCGCCCGCCGGGCAGGCCCGCGTCGGGGGCGATGGCGCGGACATAGCCCTCGGCCATCTCGATCGTCGCGCCGAAGGCTTCGAGCGCCTTCAGATGCAGGTCGATCGGGCGGTTGCCGATGGCGCAGCCGCCGGGAAGCGAAACCCTGGCCTCGCCCATCCGCGCCAGCATCGGCCCCAGCACGAGGATCGAGGCGCGCATCTTGCGAACCAGCTCATAGGGCGCGACGGTGCTGGTGATCCGCGTCGCCGAAAGCGTCATCACCCGGCCGAAATCCTCGGGCCGCGACCCGGCGATGGTGGTGGTGACGCCGAACTGGTTGAGGAGGTGCTGAAAGCTGTCGATGTCGGCAAGCCGCGGCAGGTTGCGCAGGGTCAGCGGCTCGTCGGTGAGCAGCGTGCAGGGCAGCAGCGCCAGCGCCGCGTTCTTCGCCCCCGAAATCGTCAGCCGGCCCGCAAGCCGCCGGCCGCCACGGATGATGATCCTGTCCATGTTCGCGGCTTAGCCGCTTGGCACATCGGTGCAAGGGGCGCCCGGGGTGCTGTCACCAAATCGCAAGCCTCGCGCGGCAAGGTGGTTAACCGCGTTTTCACCATAATCGTGCATCAGCACGCGCCCGGCCTTGCGTCGCTTCCGGACGGACAATAGGCCCGATGCACACGATTTCCTCCAGGGACCAAGGCCACCATGCCCGCTGAGATCAAGCCCATCCGCACCGCGGTTTTCCCCGTTGCCGGCATGGGCACGCGCTTTCTCCCCGCGACCAAGGCGATCCCCAAGGAAATGCTGCCGATCATCGACCGGCCGCTGATCCAATATGCGGTGGACGAGGCGCGCGAGGCGGGAATCGAGCAGCTGGTGTTCGTCACCGGCCGCGGCAAGACCGCGATCGTCGAGCATTTCGACCATGCCTTCGAGCTTGAGGCGACGATGAAAAGCCGCGCCAAGACGCTCGAACTGCTCGAACCGACGCGGATCAGGCCGGGCAATCTCGTCGCGGTGCGCCAGCAGGTGCCGCTGGGGCTGGGCCATGCGATCTGGTGCGCGCGCGCGATCGTCGGCAACGAGCCGTTTGCGATCTTCCTTCCCGACGAGCTGATGATCGGCACGCCGGGCTGCATGCGCCAGATGGTCGATGCCTATGCCCACGTCGGCGGCAATCTCATCTCGGTGCTCGAAGTCCCGCGCGAGGAGGTATCGAGCTACGGCGTGATCCGCCCGGGCGCGCGGCGCGAGATCGACGGGATGACACTGACCGAGGTGACCGGCCTTGTGGAGAAGCCGAATGTGGCCGAGGCGCCCTCCAACCTCATCGTCTCGGGCCGCTATATTCTCCAGCCCGAGGTCATGCACATCCTCGAACGCCAGGAAACGGGCGCGGGCGGCGAAATCCAGCTCACCGACGCGATGGCGCAGATGATCGGCAGCCAGCCGTTCCATGCCGTCGCCTTCGCCGGCAAGCGCTATGACTGCGGCTCCAAGGTCGGCTTCGTCGAGGCGACGCTGGCGCTGGCGCTGGCGCGCCCCGAAATGGCCGCCGAGGTGCGGGCGATCATGCAGCGCTTGCTTTAGCGCCGTCTTGCGCGAAAGGCGTGATTCGGCAAATCACGCAAGATGCCCCGGACTTTTGCCGTCGCATCGCTTTTCGGCGCGACGCGCTATTGCGCCGCCGCGCAGCCGACGTCGTAGCTTGCAAGATCGATGCCGACATCGACCGGCCCCGCATAGGCCCGGGCGATCGCACCGCGCAGCGCCGGTTCGGAACCGCGCACCGGCCCCGGCGCGATGGCAAGATGGGTGAGCAGCAGATGTCGCACCCCGGCGACCGCCGCCATCCGGCCGATCTCGTCGCCGGCAAGATGCTGGGTGGCAAGATGCTGCTCGAGCGGTGCGAGCGCCGCGGGCGACAGATCGGGTTGGGTCGCGTGGATGGCGGCGAGCAGCGCGGTGAGGTCGATCGCCTCGCTGACCAGCAGGTCGCTGCCGCGCGCAAGCCGGGTCACCGCCTCGCTCGGGCCGGTATCGCCGGTATAGGTGATCGCGCGCCCGCCGAGCTGGAAGCGATAGCTGAGCGAGACCGCATCGCCGCTCGCCGGTGCACCGGGGCGGCTGAAATGGCTGTTGGCCACCGCGGTGACGGTGAGCGGGCCAAGATCGACGCGCGCGCCATCGCCGATCTCGACCGCGCGGACCGAGGCTGCGGGCGGCGATGGCAGCGCGCCGACCCCGAAGCCGATCCGCGATTGCGGGCCGAGCGCGGCGACGATGCCCGCGACCAGCGCCTGCGTCCCGGGCGGTCCATAGACGGTGAGCACGCCGGGAAGGCCGTTCATCCAGCGAAGGCCGATCACCGCGGCAAGCCCGCCGGTGTGGTCCCAGTGGTGGTGGCTGATGAACACGCTGCGGATCGGTGCGAGGCCAAGCCCGAGCCTTGCGAGCTGATCGACGGTGCCGTCGCCGGTATCGACGAGGATCAGCTGGTCGCCGGCGGTGAGGAGATTGGCGGGCTCCGAGCGCTCGGGCGTCGGCACCGGGCCGCCGGCGGTGCCGAGCGTGGTCCAGCGCAGCGCCGGGCAGGCGGCCGCGGCGGGCACGCCGCTGGCGAGCAGCAGCAGCCCGGCCGCTAGGCACCGGCGCCAGAGGAATGCCAACGTCATCGCCGCCTTGTCGCGGTTTCGCGGCCGGCGGTCAATCTGCGGACGGGCGCGGGGCTCAGCCGCTGTCGCAGAGCGCCTCGGGCATTTCCTGGCGCAGCCATTCGAGCATCGCCTCGCGCATCGCGCTGCGCAGCCGGCCGAGCGCGCCAGGCTCGGCCGCGCTCATCAGCAGCTTGATCTCGATGGAACCGGCCCTTGCGTCGGAAATGAGCAACTGGCCGCTGCGCCTGTCCCAGTCCGGCTGCGCGGCGAGGAGGCGCGCATAGGCCTCGCGGATCGGGGCGATGGCATAGCCCGGCTTGATCGGCAGGGTGACGAAGCCGGTGATGCCGCCGACCCGCGTCCAGTTCTGGAAGCTCGAATCGACAAATTTCATGGTCGGGACGATGAAGCGCCGCTCGTCGGTGGTGCGGATCACGACATAGCTGAGGCGGATGTCCTCGATGCGGCCGCTTTCGCCATCGACGACGACGAAATCGCCGATCCGCACCGGTTCGGTCAGCGCGATCTGCATGCCCGCGATCAGCGATTTGAGCACCGGCTGCGCGGCGGCGCCCACGGCGAGGCCGATGATCCCGGCCGACGCGATCAGGGTCGCGCCGATCTGCCGCACCCCGGGGATCTCCAGAAGGATCAGCGCCACGGTGACGATGACGATGACGAAGCCGGCGCTGCGCGACAACAGCGCGATGCGGGTGCGGCGCGAGCGCGCGACGAGTTCGTCGTCGAAGCTCTCGGTGTGCAGCGCCATGACCTCGGCGAAGGTCTTGACCAGCGCGAACACCACCCAGCCGAGCGCCGCCGGCAGGACGAAACGCAGGACATTGTCCCACAGCCGCGCGAGCAGCGCGTCGGCGTCCCCGGCGATGGCGGTGGCGATCGCCACCAGCGCCCAGCGCAGCGGCTGATAGAGCCGGCGCGCGACCACCTTGTCGGTATGCGACTGCGAGGTCGATGCGATCCGGCGCAGCAGCCAGAACAGCGCCCGGTGCAGCGCCAGCGCGATGCCGACCGCGAGCCCGAAGGCGACGAGCGCATGCGTCAGCCGCGGGGACCAGTGGATCAGTTCGTTCCAGTCGGGCAGCGGGGCGGGCTGGCGCTCAGTGCCGGCGGGGGTGAGATCGAAATCGAAGTCGATGGGCAGCGGGTTCAATGCGCGCGTCCCCAGTCAGTGCCGAAGCCGATCTCCACGCCCAGTGGCACGGTCAGTTCGACCGCGGGCCGCGCGGCATCGGCCATCACCGCGCGGATGACCTGGGAGGCGGCCTCGACCTCGCCTGCGGGCAGCTCGAAGACCAGCTCGTCATGGACCTGGAGCAGCATGCGCACCGCGGGCAGGCCCGCTGCGGCCAACGCCGGCCCCATGCGCACCATGGCACGCTTGATGATGTCGGCGCAGGTGCCCTGGATCGGGGCGTTGATCGCCGCGCGTTCGCTGCCCTGGCGCTCGGCCTGGACGCGCGAGGCGATCCGCGGGAACCAGCATTTGCGCCCGAACAGCGTTTGCGAATAGCCGCGCTCGCGCACGCTCGCCAGCGTCTCCTGGATATAGGTCTGGATGCCGGGGAAGCGTTCGAAATAGCGCGCGATCATCGCCTGTGCTTCCTCGGGGGTGACGCCGAGCCTTGCCGCGAGCCCCCAGCGCGAGATGCCGTAGAGGATCGCGAAATTGATCGTCTTGGCGCGGCCGCGCGTCTCGCGATCGACATGGCCGAACAGCTCCTCGGCGGTGCGCGCATGGATGTCGGCGCCCTCGGCGAAGGCTGCCTTCAGCGCGGGAACATCGGCCATATGTGCCGCGAGCCGCAGCTCGATCTGGCTGTAGTCGGCCGAAAGCAGCACATTGCCCGGTTCGGCGACGAAGCATTCGCGGATCTGGCGGCCGATCTCGGTGCGGATCGGGATGTTCTGGAGATTGGGCTCGGTCGAGGACAGCCGGCCGGTCTGCGCGCCGACCAGCGAATAGGAGGTGTGGACACGGTCGGTTTGCGGATTGATCGCCGCTTGCAGCGCCTCGGTATAGGTCGAGCGCAATTTCGCGAGCTGGCGCCAGTCGAGCACCTTCGCCGCCAGGGTGACGCCGTCCGCGGCCAGCCGTTCGAGCACGCTCTGGTCGGTCGAATATTGCCCGCTCTTGCCTTTCCTGCCGCCGGGATGGCCCATCGTCTCGAACAGGATGTCGCCGAGCTGCTTGGGGCTGCCGATCGCGAAGGGCTGGCCGGCGAGCCGGTGGATCTCGCCTTCGAGCGCCGCCATGGCATGGGCAAAATCGGTCGACAGGCCGGCGAGCCGCGCGCGATCGACATGCACCCCATGCCGCTCCATCGCCGCGACCACCGCGATCAGCGGACGATCGACGCGCTCGTAGATGCGCGTCGCGCCCTCGTCCGACAGCCGGGGCCGGAGCAGCCGGTGCAGCCGCCAGGTCACCTCGGCATCCTCGGCGGCGTATTGCGTCGCGCGATCGAGCGGCACGGCGGCGAAGCCGATCGCGTTGCGGCCGCTGCCGCAGACCTCCTTGAAGGCGATGCAGTCGTGGCCGAGATGGCGGCGGGCGAGCTCGTCGAGGCCATGGCCGCCGCCGATTCCCTCCTCGCCGCGCCCGGCGTCGAGATCGAAGCTCATCACCATCGAATCGTCGATCGGCGCGACGGCGATCCCCTGGCGCAAGAGCACGGTGAGATCATATTTGGCGTTGTGCCCGACCTTGAGCACCGCATCGCTTTCGAGCAGCGGCTTCAGCCGGGCGAGCGCCGCCGCGCGGTCGATCTGCGGCGGCGCCTCGGTGAACAGGTCGCTGCCGCGATGGCCGAGCGGGATGTAGCAGGCCTCGCCCGGCCCGGTCGCGAGGCTGACGCCGACAAGATCGGCCTGCTGCGCGTCGAGCCCGGTTGTCTCGGTGTCGAAGGCGACGAGCCGCGTCGCAAGGCCGCGCGCGATCCAGCGGTCGAGCGCTTCGAGGGTCTGCACGCATTCATAGCCGGTGCGGTCGATCGCCGGCAGCTCGGGCAGCGTCTGGCGCGCCGAACCCGCGGGATGCGCGCCCGCCGTCGGCGCGGGTGAGGGGGGAGCCGCGGTGAGCGGGGTCGGCGCCTCGGGGCTGCCGCTGCCCGCTTCGAGCCGGCGCAGCAGGCTGGTGAAGCCGTGTTCGGCAAGGAAGGCGCGCAGCGGCGCCGGCGGGATCGCGGTCAGCGCGAAGCTTTCGAGCGGCAGCGGCAGCGCGCAATCCTCCCTGAGCGCGACGAGCCGGCGCGAGAGCCGCGCCATGTCGGCCTCGGCGATCAGGCTGTCGCGCAGCTTGCCGGGCTTCATCGTCGCTGCGGCGGCGAGCGCGGCTTCGAGATCGCCATGCTCCTGGATCAGCTTGCTCGCGGTCTTGGGGCCGATGCCGCGGATGCCGGGAATATTGTCCACCGCATCGCCCATCAGCGCGAGCACGTCGCCGACCTTCTCGGGCGGCACGCCGAATTTCTCGATCACTTGCGGAACGCCGATGCGCGCGCCCTTCATCGTGTCGAGCATGTCGATATGCCCGCTCGCCTTGCCGTCCGCCGGAGGCCGGGTGCCGACGAGCTGCATCAGGTCCTTGTCGGACGAGACGATGGTCACGTCCCAGCCCTGGCCGGCGGCGGCGCGGGCGTAGCTTGCGATGAGATCGTCGGCTTCGAGATCGTCCTCCTCGATGCAGGCAAGGCTGAAGGCGCGGGTGGCGTCGCGAATCAGCGGGAACTGGGGCACGAGATCCTCGGGCGGCGGCGGGCGATGCGCCTTGTACTGATCGTACATCGCATTGCGGAACGAGGTGCCCGACTTGTCGAGGATCACCGCGAGATGGGTCGGGCCGTCGGCCCGGTGCAAATCCTCGG
The DNA here is from genome assembly GCA_028870315.1 of Sphingomonadales bacterium. Taxonomy (GTDB): domain Bacteria; phylum Pseudomonadota; class Alphaproteobacteria; order Sphingomonadales; family Sphingomonadaceae; genus Novosphingobium. Next base: position 7,747 of record JAGWPW010000102.1, read on the forward strand.
CGAGCTTCCACAGCATCGTCGTATAGCCATAGACCGCGCCAACCGGCGTGCCGCCAGGGTTGGTCAGCGGCGGCAGGCGATGGTAGGCGCGGAAAATATAGGCCGATCCATCGACCAGATAGAGATGCTGCCGGTTTGCCATGGGCGCGTCATACCGGCTGGCGGCGGCGGCGGCTAGCGGCGCGGATCGCTTACACCCGGCGCGGGCGGGGCGCGGGCGAGAATGCGCGCGTGCCGCGAATTTTTCGCGGAAATGCCCGATTTTCGCCGCAAAGTCCTGCGAAAAGCAGGATGGCGAGAGGCTTGGGCGCGACTAGGTGCTTGCATCGTGCCGCCAAGCTGATAAATCGACGCGTGAAGTCTACTCTAGCGGTAGCCTTTCCGCACGGCCTTGTGTCGCGCGTGGTCCACTCGCTGTTCAAGGAAACCTACATGCGCAAGATCGTTCTCGCTGCCGCCGTCGCTGGCGCCGCCCTGACCCTCTCGGCCTGCCACAGCAATGCCGATTCGTCGGCCGCTTCTGATTCGTCGTCGGCCGCCGACAGCTCGGCCTCGGCTGCCAGCTCGGCCGGTTCGGACGCTTCGTCGGCTGCTTCGGGCGCCGCTTCGGGTGCGGATTCGGCTTCGTCGGCTGCTTCGGCTGCTGCGGGCGCCGCTTCGTCGGCCGCTTCGGCTGCTTCGATGTAATCTTCGCCTCACGGCAGATTACCAGGATCGGGCGCGCGGGTTCATTCCCGCGCGCCTTTTCTTTTGCGGTTGTGCAGCGTGAGTTTTTCTATCTGGATGCTCGGTATGCGGCGCTTTTGGCGGCAGGCGATCCGCTGCTGCGCCGCGCGCTCGACGAGGCTGCCAACAATCTCCTCAGCCGGGTCAAGCACGCCTGCGCGCTGCAAATCCGGGGCAAGCGCATAGCCGAGGCCAAAGGCGCCAAGCGCGCGCTGCCGTCGCCCGAAAAACTGAAAAAGATGTTATTTCAAGAAGTTACGTATTTTGCTTCAGGATCGCGTCCAGCGAGGCGGAAAAGTCGTGACGGTGCCACAGCCACAGGAACAGGCTTGAGATATGCCGCTGGTTGCGCGCGCGCTCGCAGGCGAGCAGACGCGGATCGAGCGGGCCGGTCATCGCCGGTGCCTCGGGCAGGTAGCGCAGGATGCGCATCGGCGCCTCGATCAGGAAGGCGAGCCCCATCGTCGCGACATACAGGTCCATATAAAGCCGCAGCCGATTGCGATCGAGCCGGGGACCGCCGTGGCGCTGCAACTCGTCGACGAAATGGTCGAGCAATTCATCGAGCCGGTCGGACCACACCCACAGTGGCGCGCCGTTCAGGCAGCCCCATAGCGCAAAGGCGAGATTGAGTTGGCGGACCCGTCCCCAGTCCATCAGCCCGCAGTGCAGCGCGCCCGCGCCATCGCGCCAGAACCAGCCATTGTCGATATTCGCGTTCCAGTGGCACAGCGCGATGTAATCATCGTCCTTATGGAGGAAGCGCTTGATCGCCTGCTGGTGTTCGAGAAAGCGCGGCGCCTCGGCCTTCAGCCTCGTCCAGAAGTCCGGCGCCCGCACTTCCTCGGGGAACAGGCGCGGGCAGGCTTCGACGAAATCGGCGTAACGCGCGATGCGCTCGGCCAATTCGGCCGCCGACCACGGGATGCGATCGGCGGCAATCGCCGCCTCGCGGCAGAAGGGAAACAGTCGCTCGACCTCGCCGCCCAGCCGCCCCGATTTGTGCGCCGCGGCAACCCGCGCGAGCGCGCTCAGCACGACGCGGTAACAGGCAAGCGGATCGGTGATCGTATGATCCATGCATTTTTCGAATTGCGGTTCGATCGCGCCCGTGCCGAAGCGGATGACCTCGGTCACGAGGATCCCCGATTGGCTGTCGGCATGGTAATCGGCGAAATAGGGCCTGGGGATCGCGATCGGAAAATTCGTCAGGGCCGACAACTCGGCGAAGCGGACTTCCGATTCCATCTCGTGCCGGCCGCGATCGCGCAAGAAATCTTTGAAATCGCGGGAAAATTTAACGAACACCTCGCGATCGAGCCCGGGTTCGGGCCGCGCATATTCGAGGGTGACGAACAGCTTGCTGCCGGTGCTGCCGCCGATGCAGGGCTGCATGTCCCCGATGCGCGTCACGCGGTTATCGCGGGCGAGCGTGCCGAAGCTGTGCAAGGCCTCGGTGAGAAAGGCAGCGCCGCCCGCGGCGAGCGTTGCCGCATCGGTCGGAATCTGCAGCCCCGAGGCGTCGCCGCGAACGAAATGCGCGGCGCTTGGCGGCGCTCCCGCCATTGCAAACCTTGCCGCGTCCACTGACGATCCTTCCGGTAAACGGCTGCCCGTCACGCAACATATGGCTTTCCAACCCGGTGCCAAGTGCGCCACGCCCGCGCGATATTGCGCGGGGCTCGCAGGCGCCTTCCCTTTTCGGAGGTGTGCTGTTTGCTATGGCCCGGTGTCCCGGATGGCGCCGCTGCGCGCGGCTTGCGAATTCATCCGCGGGGGAGAGCGGACGATGCCGGGTGAAAACGCAGCGATCTTTTCCGACAAGGCGGCGCTGATCTATGGCGGCGCCAAGGGCATCGGTCGGGCGGTGGCCTGCGAATTTTCGGCGCGCGGCGCATCGGTCGCGGTCGCCGATCTCGACCTCGACGGCGCGCGCAAAACCGCCGCGCTCATCGAAGCGGCCGGCGGGCGATCCTGCGCGATCCGCTGCGATGTGACGAGCGAGGCGTCGGTGCGCGAGGCGGCGGTGCGCGCCGAAGCCGCGCTCGGACCGACCGATATCGTCATGAACAATGTCGGCGGCATCCTGCACGGCAATGTCGAGGATATTCCGCTCTCCGAATGGCAGCGCATCTGGGATCTGAACCTGATGCCGGTGGTGCGCAGCAATGCCGTCTTCCTCCCGAAGATGCTCGCGCGCGGGTCGGGCTTCATCGTCAACACCGCCTCATTTGCCGGGCTTTATCCCTTCGCGATGACCCGCATGCCCTATGTCGCGGCCAAGGCCGCGGTGGTGGCGCTTTCGGAATCGATGGCGCTGCGCTTCGAGCCGCTCGGCATCCGCATTGCCTGTCTGTGTCCGGGGCCGGTGATGACCGGGGTGATGGAGACGATGAAAACATGGTCGGTCGGTGTCGAGATGGCAGGGCCGGGCGGCGAGCTTGCGGTCAAATCGGTGGACGATGCCGCCCGCACGCTGGCCGACGGGATGGAGCGCGGCCGCATCCTCATCCCGACACATGAGGAAGTCTGGGCGACGCTCGCCGAACACTGGGCCGATCCCGACGCCTTCATCCGCCGCAAGAGCGCCGCCTTCGCCGCGGGCGACCATGGCCGCCCGCGCCCGAGCGCCGAGCAGGTCGCGGCGATGACCAAGCCCGGCTGACCGCGCGCGCCCGAGCAGCGCGTCAAACCGCGTGATTTCCCGATCACGCGTTCTCTAGAGCGCGCAGCGCCCCGGCCATCGCCGCGACATCGCCGGCGGGCGTGTTCCAGGCGGTGACGAGGCGGTAAATGCCGCCCGTCGCATCGCAGTCCCAGTCGTAGAAGCCGAAACCCTGCTCGCGCAGCGCCGCGGCCTCGCCGGCGGCAAGCCGCAGGAACAGCGCGTTCGCCTCGACCGGCAGCAGAAGGCGCTGCGGCGCGGCGGCGGCAAGCGCTGTGGCGGCGGCATTGGCGGCGCGGGCGTTGGCTAGCCACAGGTCGCCTTCGAGGAGCGCGGCGATCTGCGCCGCGATCAGTCGCCCCTTGGCGGGAAGGTGGCCGGCGCGCTTGCGGCGATAGCGCAGTTCCTCGCCAAGCGCGGTGTCGAACAGCACCATCGCCTCGCCGACGAAGCCACCGTTCTTGGAAAAGCCGAAGGAGAGGATATCGACCCCGGCGCGCCAGCTGAGATCGGCCGGGCTCGCGCCGCTTGCCGCCACGGCATTGGCGAAGCGCGCGCCATCGACATGGAAGCGCAGGCCATGCGCGCGGGCAACGGCGCCGAATTCGGCCATCTCCGCGGCGCTATAGACCAGCCCGTATTCGGTGGAATTGGTTAACGACAGGCAGCGCGGCGGCAGCGTGTGCTGATCGACATCGCGGCCATCGCAAAAGGCGCGCACCGCCCGCGCATCGAGCTTCGCGCCCGATCCGTCCAGCGCCAGAAGCTGCGCGCCGCCGGTGAAGAAGCCCGGCGCGCCGCATTCGTCATTGGCGATATGCGCTTCCTCGTGGCAGATCACCCCGCCATAGGCCGGGCACAGCGCGGCGAGCGCCAGCGTGTTGGCGGCGGTGCCGGTGGTCGCCCAGACGACATCGACCGCGGTTTCGAAAAGCTGGGAGAACGCTTCGTTCAGCGCCGCGCTCCAGCGGTCGTTGTCATAGGTGCCGGGCGCGTCACCCGCCTCGGCGATGGCGGCGAGCACCGCGGGATGGGCGGGGGCGGCGTTGTCGGATTCGAAGCGCATCGCCGCCTTATGCGCAGGCCGGCATGGAAATTGAAGCACCCGCGCCGCGCCGGCCCCGCGCTCAGCTTGCGGTAAAGGCAGCGCCCATCCGCAGCATCGCCGCGGCGAGCGCCCCGGGGGCCGAGAGGAAGGGCGAATGGTCGGTATCGAGCGTCACCACCGGATCGCAGGGCGCCTGCGTCTGGAAGCGGCGCTGACGGGCAAGGCTGAGCGTGTTGTCGTGCCGGCATTCGACATAGCCGCGCGGCAGCCGGCCCCAGCGCGCCCAGCTCACGCTCGCCGGGGTGTGGAGCGGGCGCGGCGGCTCGGGTTCGAGCCGGGCGAGCGCCGCCGCCGCATCGGCTTTGCTGCACAGATTGTAGAACAGATCACGCGCGGCCGGCGTCGGCAGCATCGCGGTTTGCGGCACCGGCGCGGGCTGGGGCGGCGCGCGTCCGGGATCGCGCCCCGCTTCCATGCCGGTCTCGCCGGGGCGGGCGATCATTGCCGCGACATAGATAAGGCCGGCGATCGCTTCGGGCGCGCGTTCCGCCGCCTCGCCGATCACCAGCCCGCCACGGCTATGGCCGGCGAGCACCACCGGCGCGGGCACCGCGCGCGCAAGATCGGCGACGAAATCGCCCCAATCATCGAGCGTGACGGCATCGGCATCGGCACCGCGGCGGCGGCCCATCCCGGGCAGATCCTCGGCGACCACCCGCCAGCCGGCGGCGGCGAGTATCGGCGTCACCCGGTCCCACACCCAGGCGCCATGCATCGCGCCCGCGACAAGCACCATCGTTCCCGCGCCCATCTGTGCCTCCTCGCCGCGTCGCATCGCCCTCAGATCGCCGCGTGCAGCCGCAGGCCGAAGACGTTCACCGGCCCGCGCTGGGGATTATAGGCCGGGTTGGCGATGAACTGATAGTCCGCGGTCAGATTGACATGGCCGATCACCTGCCAGTCATAAAAGGCTTCGAGGATATGTTCGTCGCCATAGGCCGGAAGCCGGCCATCGCCGACGAGGATGCCGAGCCCGCCATCGGCGAGGAACATGCGCCGCTGGCGGGAGATGGCGTTGTCGACGAAGGCAAGCCCGATGGCATCCGCCTTGCGGCCCCAGCCATCGCCCGAAAGCTTGCCGCCAAAGGCGAGCGTGCGATCGATATCGGTGAACTCGTCGGCCTCGATGCTGCCACCGGCAAGGCCCGCGCGCACAAACAGCCCCAGCGCATCGGTGATCTCCTGCTCGGCGTTGATCTGGCCGCCCCAGCGCGTGGTCGGCCGGCGCAGCGTGGCGGGATCGGGAATGGTGCCGGTGGCATCATAGATCGCGATCGCATCGGCAAGATGTTCGAAACGGCCGCGGTTGCGGAAGAGGGTGACGCGGATTGCCCCCGGACGGCCCCCGAGCTTGTGGCGGTGCTCGATCTCGCCGTCGATCTGGTACTGCGCGAAGCTGCTGTCGAGGGTTTCGCTATTCGGCACCGCCGACAGCGCGAAAAAGCCGCCGCGCAGCGTCCAGTCGGCCTGATACCATTCGGCGGCGGCGCCATAGGTATAGCCCCAGCTGTCCGCGGCGTAATCGAAGGTGCCGGTGTCGATCACCGTCCAGTTGAAGAAATCGGCGCGCGGATCATGCGCATAGGTGTTGGTATCGAAGATATCGGGGACACTGATCTTGCCAAGGGTGATGACCAGGCGGTTGGCGGTTTCGCGGCGGGCGAAGGCATTGGCGCCGGCCGCGACCGCCCCGGCTGCGCCGCCAAGGTCGATGGTCTGGCGGATGAACAGGCGCTGGAGCCGCAGATAGGGCTGCGCCTTGCCGACCTTGTAGGCCTCGCCGCTGGGAAAGCCGGCGACGCCGACCGTGTCCGACAAGCCGAAGCCCTGATCGACCTCGGGATTGCCCCAGAGTTCGGCCCCCTGCCACAACCGCGCGCCGATGAACCAGGTGGCATCAAAGGTCTCGCGCGTCTGATGCGGCTTGAGGCTGTTCGTTCCGAGATAGGGCGAGGCAAAGCCGGGCGTGGTCTGGACGGTGAAGGTCGTCTGGCCGTGGAAGGCAAAAGGGTCCTGGGTGGCCGAACCAGGCGTTTCGGCGGCTGCGCCATCGGCGGGCTGTGCCATCTGCGCCCCGGCGACGGGCGCCAGAGCGAGCAACAGCCCGGGAGCAAGGATGCAAAGGCCGAGGCGCGAACACACGGCAGTCAGGATGGCGCTCTGGCGGGTCATCGCGCCCCGTTAGCCGCAGCAGAGCGCGCGAGGCAAGCGGGCGCACCGGGCGGGCAGGTGGAAATCGCGCGCGATCATGCGTTACCTCTGCAGGTGCCGCGTTACCGGATCGTGACGCCGCCCGGTCGCGCCGTGCCGGCCGCGTCGGTGCCCGCCGCGTCAGTGACCGCCGCCACCGCCGCCGTGGCCACCGCCGCCGTGGCCACCGCCGCCGCCATGACCGCCGCCGTGGCCGCCGCCATCACCATGGCCCCAACCGCCGCCACCGTCCCCGCGGCCCCAGCCACCGCCGCCGCCGTGATCCCAACCGCCATCACCGTGGCCCCAGCGGCCACCGCCATGACCCCAGCGGCCGCCACGGCCCCAGCCGCCGCCCCAGCGTCCGCCATGGCCGCGCCAGCCATAGGGGCCGCCCCAGCCGATGCCGTTGCGCCAGGCATTGCCGCACCAGTACCAGCCCGGGCCGTGCCAGCCGCCATCGTACCAGCAGTAGCGATGGCCGGTCCAGAAGAAGGGCAGGATCGCAATCGCCTGAGCCTGCGCGGTCTCGGCGACGGGCGGCAGCGCCACCGCCCCGCCCAGCACCGCCGCCGTCAGAGCCGCTGTCGCCATCAATTTCTTCATCAGGCAGGTTCCGTCTCGTTAGAGGTTCGCAAGGGTTACAATCGGCGACATCCGGGCCGGTTCCGGTCGCCGGCCGGCTTCACATGCACCGGCCGATCCACAACAGCCGGCCCAGCACATGGACATCCGCGCAGGCGGCCGACTGCGCCGGGATGGCGCGATTGTCCGAAAGGATCAACCAGTGCGGCGCATCGCCCTCGCGCACCTGCCGCAGCCGCTTCACCATGCCGCCGCCCGCATAATGGAACGCCCAGATCTGATCGGCGACGCGCGGCTCGCGCTGGCTGGTATCGATGAGCAGCATGTCGCCGCGCAGCAGGGTCGGCTCCATGCTCTCGCCATGACCGGTAAGGATCAGCAGGCGTTCGCTGGTCGCCCGCGTCAGCGACGACAGGAAGCCGAGGCTGAAGGGGACGAGTTCGGCTGTGGGAAATTCCTCCACCTCGCCCGGCGCACCCATTCCGAGGCTGATGTCGAGCGCGCGGACATAAGCCAGCTCGCCCGACCCGGTGTCGCCGGCAGGACGGCTGCCGGCAAGTCCGGGAAGATCGGGTGCTTCCTGCCGCCAGCCGGGGAAATCGGCAAAGCGCTGGCGCAGCTTCTCGAAGGTCGGCTGGCTGAGCCGGCTGGTCGCAACGCCATTATAGGGGCGCAACACCGTCGTCGGCGTCAGCCCGGCCTCACGCGCAAGCGCGCTCGGCGCGAGCCGCGCCCAGCTGCACAGCGCGCGGATGAAGGCGGCATCGGATTGAAGTCCGGGCATGGCAGCGCCCCGCTGGCCGTGATTGTTGCTGGATTGCTATTGCAAATTTGCTATTTTGCTGATAGCGCGCAACAGACTCACCAGCAAGCGAAATTTCCCGGATCCGGCGCGGTAATCGTGGCCGCCTTCGGTCATGCGCGGCCGGTGCTGCCGCGCGGTGCGCCGGACGCCGCCGCGCGCCCTCGCCATCACCCCAGCAGGAGAAGCCGATGAGCCGCACCGCCGTTCGCCGTCATACCCCCGGGCAAGCCGAGCCCGAACAGCGCCTGCCGGGCGAGAGCCATGCCGATTGGCGCCAGCGGCTCGCGCTGGCCGCGCATCACCGCCGCACGCCGGGAGAAGCGCTGCTGACCCCGGAAATGGAAGCCTCGGGCGATTTCGCGCAGGCGACGGTCACCCATGTCGAAACCGGCACCCGCGCCGCGACGCGCCGCCGCCGCAACGTCTCGGCGCTTGCCGCGATGCATGAGCGCGGCGCGATCACCCCGGCGCAGTTCGAGGCGAGCCGGCAGATCGCCGATACCGCCGAGCGGCTGGCGCGCGCGGTCTCGATCGGCACGATGCGCTGGGAACCCAGGATCGATTGTGCCGGCAGCGGGCGCGATTTCGTCGCCGAGCGGCTCGCCCACATGCGGCTGGAGGCGACCTATGCGCGCTGGCGCGAACGCCTGCCGATGCCGCGGCGCCTGGTCATCGACATGGTGCTCGCCGACCGCGACCTTGTCGCCACCGCGCGCACGCATGCGGTCCCCTGGCGCGAGGCGCGGCGCCGGCTCATCGCCGCGCTCTACCTGTGGCAGGAGGTGCGCGGCGCGGTGTGGCGGCAGCGTTGACCGCCGGCGGGCGAATCGGTTCGCGCCGATTCGCCCGCCGCGGATCGCCCGGTCGCGCGTCGAGTGCGTCGTACAAATATCTATAAAAAAACGATAAATTAGGATTTTTTTCCGAAGTTCTTATTTTGTTCTTGCATTGCAACCGGAATCATGCCAGTTGAGCACCATCGCGAGTTGCCCCAAGGGCGCCGCACCGGACGCAAACCCGCCGCGATCACGCTTTGCTCGCGATCCGGTTCTCCTGAAATTCAAGCGAAATCCGTACAGGCCGCCGGGCGTCTCCCCCGGCGGCCGCGCCCGCGACCGGCAGG
>JAGWPW010000103.1 GCA_028870315.1 Sphingomonadales bacterium
GCCATGCCGTGCTTGAGGGCACGCACATTGCGCCCGCAGATTTTGATCTGGCCCATGGTGAAGGATCTGATGTCCCCGATCGGCCCGTCATGCAACCTTTCGAGGATCGCCCGGCCTTTCGGTCCCTGCACCGCCAAGCGACGGCGTTGTCCGGCATTGGGTGATGATCTTCGTTTCGGCAAAAAGCGATGCGACGACAAAAAGCTGGTGTGCAGTGCGCGATTTCCGAAAGCGCGCACTCTGCTCTGGAAAACGGGGGGCGAAGCCCCCGCTTGCGGAACCCGTGGGATTGATTGCCAAAAAAAGGTGTCCCTCAACCGTGCGCGGGACATGCGGGGCAGGCTTTGCCGGCCGGTCTCGGCGCCGATCGAATTACCCCATCGCCGGGGTAGTCCACGATATGTTGCTTGTTGAACCGGTTGGTCACGAACAGGTTGAGGTCGATCGGGCTGCTGGCGACATCGAAGGTGCCCGAAACGCCGCCGCCATGGTGGCTCAGCTTCGAGCCGATTTCATAGGCGTCGATCTTGTCGGCCGCACGCCCGGTTCGCGGCGAGGCGCTGGCGGCGCGCGCAATCAAGGTGACGCTGGCCGATATTTCGGCCGAGGCCGAGGCCGCCTTCGGTCCGGTCTATATTCTTCTCAACAATGCCGCGATCACCATCCAGGGCGCGCAACGGGCCGAGATCGGTCCCGAATTCTTCGACCGCATCACCGTCGCCATGCGCCACGTCGATTTATAGCTCACGCCAAGCTGGCGCTCCAATTCCCTGGCGCTGACACCATGCCGCGTGGTGGTGAACAGGTGGATCGCGTAGAACCACAGTTGCAAGCGCGGTGCGGGACTGTTCGAACGGCGTGCCGACCTTCGGGTGCAGGCGATGCCCGCACCACTGGCGGGAATAGACGCGCACCGCCCCGATCCGCTGCCCCATTCGATGGGCGCTCGCATGACGGGCAATCGAAGCTCTGGCCGAACCGGGCGTTGAACAGATGGGCGAGGCAGGTTGCGTCGTCAGCACACCGGCGAAAGAACTGCGTGGTGGTGGTCGGCATCGTCATGCCTCAGCATATCCACGCTTCGTTCTATGTATGTAATGGGGATAAGCGCCGATGTCAGCCACACCCCGCTAATCGATTCGATGTTCCCTGACGATATTGAGACCGTAACCTTCCAGCGCGACGAGCGAATGATGCGTGTTGGTCAGCAGCACCATGTCGTGAATGCCCAGTTCCGCCAGAATCTGCGCGCCGACGCCGTAATCGCGCAGTTCCTCGATTTGCACATCCTCGCCCGCGTGGTATCTGGACTTGATCTCGATGGTCCGGCTCATGAACCGGTGCATGGGCCGGTTGATGACGACGATGACGCCGCAGCCGGCCTCGGCGATGATCTCCATCGACCGGTTGAGCAGGGTCGAACGGTCGCCTTCCTCGCCAAAGATGTCCGCGAACATCGACAGCGTGTGCATCCGCACCAGCGTGGGCTGCGACGGATCGACGCGACCCTTGACCAGAGCCACGGTCTCGTCGCCGGTCGCCTTGTTATAGAAGGTCATCGCCTTCCAGGCGCCGCCCCAGCGGCTGGTGAACTCGAGTTCGGCCCGGCGTACCACCATGCGGTCATGCTTGCGCCGATAGGCGATGAGATCGCGGATCGTGCCGATCTTGAGGTCGTGCAGCCGGGCAAAGGCGATGAGATCGTTGAGCCGCGCCATCTCGCCGTCGTCGCGCATCACCTCGCAGATCACCGCCGAGGGGTTGAGCCCGGCGAGCCGCGAGATATCCACCCCGGCCTCGGTATGACCGGTGCGCACCAGCACCCCGCCATCGCGCGCCATCAGCGGGAAGACATGCCCGGGAGAGACGAGATCGGCCTTGCCCTTGCTGCCGTCGATGGCGACCGAGACTGTGCGGGCGCGGTCGGCGGCGGAAATTCCGGTGGTGATGCCCTCCCTCGCCTCGATCGAGACGGTGAAGGCGGTGCCGAGCGGAGTGCCGTTCTCGCGCACCATCGGCTTGAGATCGAGTTGCTCGCAGCGTTCGCGGGTCAGCGTCAGGCAGATGAGGCCGCGGCCATGCGTCGCCATGAAATTGATCGCATCGGGGGTCGCCATCTGCGCGGGGATGATGAGATCGCCCTCGTTCTCGCGATCTTCGTCATCGACGAGGATGAACATGCGCCCGTTGCGCGCCTCGTCGATGATCTCCTCGATCGGGGCGAGCACCGGCCGGTCGTCGTTGGCCATGAGGAAGCGTTCGAGCTTGCCAAGCGTATCCGCGGTCGGATTCCAGCCACGCTGGCCGCAATCGCGCAGCGTGTTGGCATGCAGCCCCGCGGCGCGGGCAAGCCCGGCGCGGGTCATTTCGCCGGTGGTGACGAGCTGGGTGACGCGGTCGATGAGATCCTTTGCCATCCCCGCGCTTTCCCACATTTTGATGTGACTGGCAAGAATTCAATCACATTGCGGCATCGCGCCAAAACGCAGGCGTCGTGCTTCGGCAAAAAAGCGACGCGATGACAGAGCCCTGGAGCAAAATGCGTGAATTGGGAAATCACGCATTGGTGAACCGTCGCGGCGTTTTCGCAGGCTCCCGTCCGAGAAGGGGCTGCGAGGAGGGCTGCAAGGACCAGATTCTCGCCTGAACTTCGCGACCGTGCCATACGGATGGTCGATGGGCGTCGATGGGGCTGGCCTGCGGTCAGTTCATGCCTTCCGAAGCGGCCAGTGCGACGCGCTGCAACACATGGTCCCGACGTCGCTGCGCCTCGAAGCGCGCGAGATCGGCATCCCGGCGCGAAATCGCATGGATGATCGCATGCCGTTCCTCCTTCCAGCGCGCGACATCTTCGATGCTTTCATAAATCTGGCTGCCGCTGCGCGTCGCGTAGTGCTGCATGGTCATTCGTGCCATCATTTCCAGCAGCGGCCGATCCACCATGCGAAACAGGATGTCGTGCATTGCCCGCACGAAGGCGGCCCGCTGTTCGGCCGTATCGCAGTCGTCGATGCGTGCGGCGTGGTTTCGCAACTTCTCGCGCAAGCCCTCGTCGGTTGATAGCGCCGCCGCGGCGACAAGGTCGCAATCCAGCAGAGTCATGATCGCGATCGCCTCGCGCTCGTGCGACCGACTTTCGCGCAGGAACCCGGCGATCATCTGCCCAAGCTCCTGCGGGCCGGGCCGTGAACCGAAAAGCCCGCCTCGATTGCCGCGGCGGACTTTCAGGAACCCTTCGTATTCCAACAGGCGGGCGGCCTGGCGGACGGTTTCGATCCCGACCGCAAGGCTGGCCGCGATATCAGGCAAGGAACCGATTTGCACCCCGGGTTCGCGCCCCAGGATCATTGTCCGCATCCTGGTCACAGCCTCCGCGACCAGGCCGTCCCTTGAGGCTCTGCCAACCATCGCAGCCTGTCCTTTTCGCGAGCCCGTGCAAAAGCTGATCGTCATCCGAGCCGGGCCGGCGGATTTAATATCGTGATTTTTGATGCCGGCAAACGTGCTATGCGGGCCCATCTGCGCGAAATTCGGCCAATTAGATAGGTATTTTTGAGCCTGTCCATAAAATGGCAGGAGAGGAGGAAAGTTCATGGCTGTCGGATTCATCGGTCTGGGAAGCATGGGGGCGCCGATCGCGCGGCGGTTGGCGCGCTCGGGCTTCGAGGTGATCGCCTGCGATATTTCCGAAGCGATGCTTGCCGCCTTCGACGAGCCTGGCGTGTTGCTGGAACGCGACCCGATCGCCACGGCCGAAAAATCCGACATGCTCGGGATCTGCGTCAGGACCGATGAGCAGTTGGAAAATCTCATCGGCGACGGCCGGCTTTACGCCGCTCTGGGGAAAGGCGGCACTGTCATTCTTCATTCGACCGTTGCACCGCAACTCGCTCGCAAACTGGCCGACCTGGCGAAGGAGCATGGGGTCGGGTTTGTCGACGTGGGCGTCTCGGGCGGTGGCCCCGCGGCAATCGAGGGCAAGCTCTCGCTCTTCGTTGGCGCACAGGATGCCGATCTCGAACGCGCCAGGCCGTGGCTGGAGGCAATCAGCCACAAGCTCTCGCATCTCGGCCCGGTCGGTCGCGGCCAGGAAGGCAAGCTCCTCAACAATCTCATCTCCATCGCCAACTACGGCATGTCGGCCGCGATCATCGACGTGGCCGAGGACATGGGCTTCGACCGGCAACAACTGATCGACGCCTTCATGGCCGGTTCGGCCCAGAGTTTCGCCCTGGGCGTCGGTCCGCGCATGGTTCAGCCACGCACGGGCCTGGGGGCGCCGGGCAGTTTTTCCGGCCTGCATGATCTGCTCAAGAAGGATGTCGATCATTGCCGCCAGCTTGCCGTCAACGAAACACAGGCGCTGTCCGGGCTGATCGCCGCCTGCGACCACATGCTGGCCCGCATCCGCCGGGCCGAGCTCGAAGCCGATGGCGGCGCGACGCCCGCCGACCCCCACAAGACGGTCGACGGCTATTTTCAGGCGATCCGCGGCAAGGATATCGACGCCCTGATGGCACTTTATGCCGAGGATGCCAGTTTCACCATTCCCGATGGCCGCAGCTTCAGGGGCAAGGATGCGATCCGCGCGGCGCACCTTGGCGTCTTTGCTTCCGGCTCGCCTTTCCCGACACCCGGGGCCCGCTTCGACGGGCCAGAGGGTATTGTGGTCGAAATCGCCGCCCAGCTTGCCGATGGCTCGATAAGAAACACTGCCAATCACTATCGCTTCGATGGGGCCGGCAAGATCGCGGCGCTGGTCGCTTATGTCCGGGGATAGGCGGCGACCCGCGCCCGACATCGTCAGGCCGCCCACGGTGGGCGATTTCAGGGCGCGGCGCTCAGCCGTCGCGATGGTCTATAGAGGTGCTCGATAATGGCCATGCATTCGGCGGCCAATGCCGCGGTTCAACAGGTTCTGGACAGGCTCGTCGCGGACGGCGCCGAGATCGGCGTCCAGGTGGCGGCCTATCTTCATGGCGAACCGGTTGTCGATGCCTGGGCGGGGCTGGCCGATCCGCAAACGGCGCGCGCCGTCGATGGCGGCACGCTGTTCAACGTCTATTCGGTTACCAAGGGGGTGGCGGCAACGGCGCTGCATGTGCAGGCGGAACGGGGTCTGGTCGATTATGACAGTCCCGTCGCGCGGTACTGGCCCGAATATGGCGCCTGCGGCAAGGCGGCGGTCACAGTGCGCGATGCCCTGTCTCACCGCACCGGAACGCCCCAGATGCCGGCGGGCGCGACGCCCGATTCGATCTGCGACTGGGACGCGACTTGCGCCGGCATCGCCGCCCTGGAGCCGATCTTCCCGGTGGGGCAGCCTGCCTATCAGGCGGTGTCGTTCGGCTGGGTGATCGGCGAAATCGTGCGCCGCACCGACCCGAAAGGTCGCGGCTTTCGGGATTTCGTTCTCCAGGAAATCTGCGAGCCCTATGGCATCGCCGACCTGTGGATCGGCATCCCGGACGCGGTTGAACCGCGCGTTGCCCGGTTGATCGACGACCTGGGCCAGAAGCCGCCGCCGCCGGGCACCGCGCTGGAGCAGGCCATGCCCTTCGCGGTGCGGCTGGCGCCGGACGTGTTCGAACTGCCGCAAGTGCGCCGTGCCGCGATCGCAGGGGTCGGCGGCATCTTTACCGCGCGCAGCCTGGCCCGGTTTTATGCCATTCTGGCCAATGGCGGCGAACTGGATGGCAAGCGCCTGCTGTCCCGGGCGCGGGTGCAGGAATGTTGCCACATGCGCCCCGGCGGCACGCTGCCCGATCCGGTGTTCTTCGGCATGCCGATGCCGCTCAGCCAGGGCGGGTTCTGGATGGATGATGGGCAATGCCCGCTGACGCGGGCGTACGGTTCGCACACCGCGATCGGCAATCCCGGCGCGGGTGGCTCGCTGGGCTGGGCCGACCCCCGCACCGGCCTCGCCGTGGGATATTGCCACAACCGGATGAGCGCCTTCGACGGCGCTGGCCTGGTCGGCGAGGCGATCCGTTCGGCGCTGGCGATCCGCTGATGGGGGCGGCCTACGACTACGTGATCGTCGGCGCCGGCGCGGCGGGCTGCGTGCTCGCCGCGCGGCTGAGCGAAGACCCCGGGGTCAGCGTTTGCCTGATCGAGGCGGGCGGCAGCAATCGGCACCCCTTTGTCACCATGCCGCGCGGCGTCGCCAGGCTGATGAAGATGCCGGCGCATGTCTATTTCTACCTTACCGATCCCGAACCGCGCACCGCCATGCTCCCCGATTACTGGGTGCGTGGCAAGGGCCTGGGCGGCTCGACGTCGGTCAACGGAATGGTCTGGGTGAAGGGGCAGCCGGGGGATTACGCGGCGCTGGCGGCGCAGGCCGGCGAACATTGGGGCTGGGCCAGTTTCGCCCGCGCCTATGATGCGATCGAGCGCCATGAACTGGGCGCGGCCCCCGGTCGCGGCGACAAGGGTCCGCTGCGCGTGTCGATCTCGCCGGAGCGCAACGCGCTGACCGCCGCGATGTTGAGCGCCGGCGCCAGCATGGGCTGGCCGGTGAAGGCGGACGTCAACGAGCCCGGCGATGGCGTCGGCATCGGCTATATGCCGCGCTCGATCTGGCGGGGACGGCGCCAGAGTGCGGCGGTGGCCTTTTTGCGCGCGGCGATGAAGCGCCCCAATTTAACCGTGCTCACCGGCGCCGTGACCGATCGCGTGCTGTTCGATGGCAAGCGCGCGGTCGGCGTCGAAGTGCTGCGCGACGGCGCGCGCCAAGCGATCGGCGCGGCGCGCGAGGTGCTGCTGTGCGCCGGGGCGATCGCCAGCCCGGCGATCCTGGAGCGTTCCGGGGTGGGCGATCCGGCGCGGTTGGCCAGCCTCGACATTCCGCTGGTTCATGCCCAGCCGGCCGTGGGCGAGGGGACGAGCGAACATCGCTGCATGCGCATGCAGTGGCGTTTGACCAGGCCGCTGTCGTTCAACCCCAGGTACCGCGGCTGGCGCCTGATCGCTTCGGTCCTGCGCTATTATTTGCGGCGCGACGGGCCGATGTCCGGCTCGTCGATGGAAATGCGCGCCGCCTTCAAAAGCCGGCCCGACGTGGCACTGGCCGACATTCAGGTTCAGCTTGGCCTTTATAGCTGGGACTTGACGAAACCGACAAGCGCGGTGGAGCGGCTGCATGGGATCAGCGCGATTGCCTATGGCATGGCGCCGACATCGCAAGGCTCGATCCACATCACCTCGCGCGATCCGGGCCGGCAGCCCGCGATCACGGCCAACTATTATGCCACCGAAGCCGATCGCCGGATCATCCTCAGTTGCGCCCGCCAGATGCGCGAATGGGCGGCGCGGCCGCCGCTGGCCCGCCTGATCGCAAGCGAGACCACGCCCGGCCCGGCCGCGCAATCCGACGCACAGCTTCTGGAGTCGATCGATCGGCTCGGTGTCGCCGGGCTGCATACCGTCGGCAGTTGCCGGATGGGCATGGACGCGGCCTCGGTGGTCGATCCAGACTTGAAGGTTCGCGGGGTCGAGGCCTTGCGGGTAATCGACGCCTCGGTTTTTCCCGTCATTCCCGCCGGCAATACCCAGGCTCCGGTCATCGCGCTGGGCTGGCTGGCGGCGGAGCGCATCACGGCGCAAGCGCGGGTGAATTGACCGGTTTCAGAGATTTCAAAGACAAGGCATCGCGCCAAAATATGGAGCCCGGCCTTTCATCTTGGAGGAACGTCGGTTCGGCAAAAGGCGATGCGCCATCACATGCCGGGACCAAACTGCTGGCTCACCAGGGCTTGGGTTTGCGCCCGCGAATTTCGCTCGTCACCACGTCGGCCGCCTGAACGAGCCTGGCGATGCATCGCTCCAGCTCCTGCTGGCCGAATCCATCCGGAAAGCCGCTCATCACGATCTCCAGGCAGACCTCGCCCTCGGGCGAAAAGACAGGCGCGGCGACGTAGTTGACGCCGGCGTCTGGCGTATCGCGCCAATCCAGCATCTGGTACTCGCGTGCCGGGATATCCCCGGCGCGGGTGATGGCCGATGGAATATCCTCATCCTCGCGATTTTCCGAGGAAATGACCGTGGCCTTGACCAGGCTGTGCAACCCCGTCCCTTCTGCGGCCATCGAGAATCCGCGGCGCCGGATCACGGGCATGGCCCGGCGCAGATGATCGAGTATCGCCGGCTGGAGGTATGCCGAGCCGCTGGCCAAATAGGCATCGATCTCCGCTTCGCCGCGCCATGCGAACTGGCCAATTCCGATCGGGGGAAGAACGGCGCGCCGCTCGCCAACCAGGGTCAGGCCATCATGGGTGCGCGGCGTTCCTTCCCGCCCGAGCAGCAGATATGCGGCGTTGACGATGGCGGTGGCGCCCAGGCCGATGCCGAGTTCGGCATGCAGGCGTGCCATCTCGCGCCGGGCGATGCCAATACCGGGATAGCGGTCAAGCGCCGCCTGCCCGACGGCGACAAGCGCCAGCCCCAGCGTGTAGGTCTTGTGGCGCGGATGGCGCGAGACAAACCCTGCCTCGGTCAGTGCCGCCATGACCCGGTGCGCCGAACCCTTCGGCAGGCTGAGAAATCGCGCGATTTCCGCAAGGGTAAACGATTCCGTCGCGTGCGCGGCCAGGAAGGTGATGACCCGCAGTGGCCGATGATTGGGATCTGAAAAGTCGTTCACAGGTGCTTGCCCGGCATGCGCCAGCGAGAATTCTTGACAAGACTCGTCATCGGTTCATAATTCCATATATAGCATTTAATGGTCCATATATGGAACTTTGGTGGACTTGGCAAGAATGAAATCGCGATCAGGGCGGGGCACGCCTGCCGCGGCAAGGAGAGCGACGAAATGAAACTCATCGATCGCTTCGGCGACATCTTTCAGTTGAGCTACGTCGCGAAGGACCGCGATGTCGCCGTCGCTCATGCCAGCGCCAGGCTGGGGATCGCCAACTTCTTCTGCTTCGATGGCAAGTGCCCGGTCCGCACGCGCAATGGCGTGGAGGATCTCGTGCTCAAGGTCGCCGTCGCCAACACCGGCGCGCATCAGTTCGAGATCATCGAACCCGTTTCCGGCCCGACCTGGATCTACACCGAGGGCAGGGATCTGGAGCGTCAGGCGCTGGCGCTTCATCACATCGGCATTGCGGTCGTCGGCCCCTATTCCACCTGGCAGGAGACGATGGCCGCGCTTGAGGCCGATGGCGACGAGATCGTCCAGATTTCGCAGCTTGCCACCGGCGAGCAGCCGCAGGCGATGTTCGCCTACGTCGATAACCGCGCCACGCTGGGCCATTTCACCGAATATCTGTGGTGGGCGCCAAAGATGAACGGCACCCCCACCATGCCCGCCATCCGGCAAGGGGCATGAGCATGGGCCGGCTGATCCTGAACAACGCCAACTTGCTCGATGGCGACAAGCCCGCGCGCAAGGCCCATGTCGTGGTTGCCGGAGAGCGGATCGCAGCCATTGCCGAGGCACCGCTCGCGGCCGGTCCCGAGGATCGCGTGGTCGATCTTGGCGGCCGAACCGTGATGCCCGGCATGGTTCAGGCCCATTTTCACGGCGCCTATTGGGAAACGGGCGGACTTCGGCCGCTGGGGCTGGAAGTTCACCCCAGCCACGCCGCGCTGCGTGCCGCGGCCAATTTCCGCACGGCGCTCGATTGCGGCTTTACCACCACGATCGGCGGCGGTTGCCCGCATGCGATCGACGCTGCGATGAAGCTGGCGATCGCGGAAGGCGCGCTGGTCGGCCCGCGCATCGTTGCCGGGAGCCGGGATGTCAGCTCGACCGGGCACAGCGGCGACATGAGCTATCCCGCCTGGATGAAACTTGGCGCGGCGGGCAGCGTCCATTGCGCCGATGGCCCCGATGCGGTGCGCCGCGCCGTGCGCGAGGAAGCCAAGAACGGCGCTGAGATCATCAAGCTCTTCGTCACAAACGGACATGGCACCGGCGGTGCGGGCGAATGGGAAATGGCACCCGAGGAAGTGGAAATGGCGGTGCGCACCGCCACCCAGCGTGGCATCAAGACCCGCGCCCACGTTGCCAACCGCGACGCCGTGCTGTTCTGCATCGAGACCGGGGTTCACATCATCGACCATGGCGATGGCTTTGACGCGCGCTGCATCGACGCGATCCTTGCGAAGGGCAGCTTCCTCGTCCCTAGCCTGTGGTTCCCAAAGCGGATGATGACCATCGCGCCGGGGACCGCCTATGCCGAAAGCCTGAAGCCCGACTACGAAGCGATGGCCGCGTTCCTGCCGGCGATCAACAAGGCCGGGGTCAAATTGCTGACCGGCGACGATTTCGGCGCGCGCGGGGTGAACCACGGCACTTATGCCGAGGAATTGATACTCTATGTCACCGAAATTGGCATCCCGGCGCTCGACGTGATCCGCTGGGCGACGAAAAACGGCGCCGAGGCGACGGGCATGGGCGACCGGCTCGGCACGATCGAGCCCGGAAAACTGGCCGATCTGCTGGTTGTCGACGGCGATCCCAGCGCGGACATCACCGTGCTGCGCGATCGCGCAAGGTTGCGCGCGATCATGCTCGGCGGAAACTTCGTCAAGGACGAACTGGCAACGCTCGCGGGAGTATAAGGCATGAGTGGAACCGATACGGCGCCGCTGCGCTGCGAACCCCATCCGATCAGCGGTGCCATTTATCAAGCTCTTGGCGATGGGCTTGTTCGCGTGGAGGACAAGGCCAAGGGCAAATGGGGCGTCTTCCGCCACGACGGAACCTGGATTGAGGGCGATCTGACCTATGCCGATCGGCATTTGCTCGGCTATGTCGGCGGTCCCGATCTGCCGCCGGGACGTGACGTGCTCTGGACGATCATGCCGGCCCTCGAACAGGACCTGGCCGGCTGGGTGGCGGCGCAGCGGGCCGCCGGGGAAGGTCGGCCGCAGCGACCCAGGATCATTGCCAAATATACCAATGATCCGGGCATGGACACAGCCGATGGCCCGCGATCATCGGCGCATGTGCCGCAGGAGTTTTTCCTCGCCAACGACCGCAGGCCCGACCTGCTCCCGCCGGTCTATCACAAGACCGCGCCGGTCCCCGGTGGGCCGGAGAAGGTTCCGGCCGTGCGCTATTTCGAACGGAAATACCATGATCTGGAGGTTGAGCGCATCTGGAAGCGGTGCTGGCAGATGGTCTGCCGCGAAGACGATATTCCCGAAGTGGGCGACTATCATCTCTACAAGATCGCCAGCCTTCAGTACCTGGTTGTCCGCACTGCGCCCGATGAGATCAGGGCGTTCGAGAATGTCTGCCTGCATCGCGGCCGGCAATTGCGCGACTGTTCCGGCAAACGCGCGACCGAGTTCCGCTGTGCCTACCATGGATGGCAATGGAACATCGACGGTTCGCTGCGCGTGATTCCCGCGGAATGGGACTTCAAGGGGGTACGCGATGATGTGTCCCGGCTTCCGGAGGCAAAAGTCGCGGTGTGGGGCGGCTTCGTTTTCATCAACCCTGATCCCGCGGCGATGGCGTTCGAGGAATATGCCGGACCCGAGATGCTTGCGCATTACGCCAAGATCAAACTGCAAAACCGCTACAAGCAGGCTGATGTCACCAAAGTGGTCAGGGCGAACTGGAAGCTGGTGCAGGAGGCGTTCCTGGAAAGCTATCACGCCCTCGCCACGCACCCGCAACTGCTGCTGCAAGGCAGTGAGTGCGCCGATATCCGTTTCGACAATTTCGGCAACTGGAGCAGGCTGGGCCATGTTGGGGTCAGCGGTGCCTGTCCGCACCGGGGAATGGCGCTGTCGAAGGAGCAGGCTCTCGATATCTATCACCAGACCGCCGACTTCATGCGCGAGACGTTGCGCGGCATGATCGGGGACGAGGTCGAGCAGTATTCCGATGCGGAACTCAACGATCAGGGGTTCAACAACCTGTTCCCCAACGCCAGCCCGTGGGGCGGCTGGGCGCGGGTGGTCTATAATTTTCGCCCGAATGGCGACAACCCGGACGAAGCGCTGATGCGGGTGATGTTCCTGGCGCCATGGCCTGAAGGCCGGGAGAAGCCCGCGCCGGCGCCGCAGCGCTTCCTAGGCGCTGATGATTCCTGGACTGACGCCCCCGAACTTGTCTCATTCGCCAAGATCTTCGATCAGGATTGCGGCAACCTGCCTCTGGTTCACAATGGGCTCAAGGCGAAACGCGATCCCCATGTCTGGATGTCCGGCTATCAGGAATCGATTATCCGTGCATTCCATCACAACTATGCGCGGCGCCTGCATCTGGAGGAAGGAGAATGACGGCGCCACCTTTCACACCCTCGCGAGCCTATCCACGCGAGGAGGTCGCGCGCTGGGATATCGAGACCGATGTCGCCATAGTCGGCTTCGGCATTGCCGGGGCCTGCGCCGCGATCGAGGCGCGCGCGGCTGGCGCGGCGGTGACAATCTTCGAGGTGGCCGCCGCCGCGGGGGGCAGCAGTGCGATGTCGGGGGGCGAATTCTATATCGGCGGTGGCAGCGCCACCCAGAAGGCGGCAGGCTTTGAGGATAGCGTCGAGGATTTTCGCGCCTATCTGACGATGGCCGCCGGCCCCGGCGCCGACCAGCCTCGCATCGACATCTACGCCGAACAGGGCCTTGCCCATCTCGATTGGCTGGCCGAGCAAGGCGTCCCGTTCAAGGGCACCTATCTGCCCGGCCGCTGGCCCGAGCCGCCGACCGACGACACCCTGATCTGGTGCGGCAGCGAGGCGGCCTGGCCGTTCCGGGATGTCGCCAGGCCGGCGCCCCGGGGCCATACGGCACAGGCGTTCGGGCGCGGCGGCGGGGCGATGGTGATGGAACGGCTGATTGCGCGGGCGCTCGCGCTCGGAGCCGAGCCGCATTTCAGCGCCCGCGCGCTGTGCCTGATCGCCGACCGGGCCGGTGCGGTGCATGGCCTGGTCGTGCGCATCGACGGCACCGCGCGCATGGTCCGGGCGCGTAGCGGGGTGATCCTCGCGAGTGGCGGCTTCATCTGCAACGATGATATGGTGCGCCAATACGCCCCGCGCGTATCAACCGTGAACCCCTACCCGATCACCGCCGGCAACGATGATGGCTCGGGCATCCGCATGGGCCAGTCGGTCGGGGCCGCGGTGACGCACATGGAGCAGTTCTTCGCCACCCGCACTACCTTCCCACCCGAAAGCCTGATCAAGGGCATCCTCGTCAACGAGCAGGGCCAGCGTTTCATCAACGAGGACGCCTATCATGGCCGTGTCGCGCAGTATGCGTTGCGCCAGTCGAACGGGCGGGTGTGGATGCTGCTCGACGACGCCACCTTCGGCCGGCCGGAGTCGTTTCCCCAGGTCACCATTGCCGCCGTCGGCGAGAGCTGGGCCGAGATCGAGGCGGAACTCGGCCTGCCGGTGGGCGAACTGGTCCACACCATGGACGCCTACAACCGCAACGCCGCCCAAGGCACGGACCCGTTGTTCCACAAGCAGCCCGAATGGCTGCAACCGTTGACTAAGGCGCCGTTTGCCGCGCTCAGTGCCTGCATCCCCGAATGGCCGGCGGTCGTCTTCACGCTTGGTGGCCTGGTCACGCGGCCGACGGGCGAAGTCCTTGACGGGGCGGGCAGCGTTATCCCTGGTCTTTATGCTGCCGGCCGTGCCGCCTGCGGGGTGCCCCGCTGGGGTGACGGCTATTCCTCGGGGATGTCGCTGGGCGATGCCAGCTTCTTTGGGCGGCTAGCCGGCAAAAGTGCTCCGGCGCGTTGAAGGAATAGAGCATCACGAAAAACTTGCGCACCGGTTTTTCATCTTCGATGAACGTCGTGTAGCCGTTGCGCCAGGTCGTGCGCTCGCCCGAGCGCTCGTGTCGGCCGGCGCCGACCAGGCCGTCGACGTCGGCCTCCATGATGATCTGCAGGACGCTCTCGGCAATCGTGCGCAGGAAATCTCCATCTCCGGTCTTCGCCATCAGTTCGGCAAGCGGTAGTCTGTCGTCGGTCATCGGGATCAACTCCTCGGTGGGCTGTGAAGTGTGGTAACTCCACCTTACCGATGAGCCCGGTGGCCACCGAGATCGAAATCGCATGGGGTGGGGCA
>JAGWPW010000104.1 GCA_028870315.1 Sphingomonadales bacterium
GGCGCAGCCTGCCCGCCTCGCGCGCGCCGGCCTCGCCCTTGCAGGCGATGTAGTCGGCATAGGCGATCGTTTCGGCGCGGATGAAGCCGCGCTGCATGTCCGAATGGATCTCGCCCGCCGCCTGCGGCGCCCTTGCGCCGGTATGGACGGTCCAGGCGCGGGCTTCCTTGGGGCCGACGGTGAAGAAGGTGAGGAGGTGAAGCAGGTCATAGCCTGCGCGGATGATGCGGGCGAGGCCAGCTTCATGCAGGCCCATTTCCTCAAGGAAGACCATACGTTCCTCGGGCTCCATGCCGATGAGCTCGGCCTCGATCGCCGCCGAGACGATCACCGCCGTCGCACCTTCGGCCGCAGCCCTGGCGAACACCGCTTCGGACAGCGCATTGCCGCTGGCGGCGCATGCTTCCTCGACATTGCAGACATAGAGCACCGGCTTGGCGGTCAGAAGCTGCGCCTGCGCGAAGACGCGCGCCTCATCCTCGTCCCTGGGCTGGACGAGCCGCGCGGGCTTGCCCTCGCGCAACAGGTCGAGCGCCTGGCCCAGCACCGAGGCGACGAGCCTTGCCTCCTTGTCACCCTGCGCGGCCTTCTTGGCGGCGGCCGGGACGCGCTTTTCGAGGCTGTCGAGATCGGCGAGCATCAGTTCGGTCTCGACCGTTTCGGCATCGGACAGCGGATCGACCCTGTTCGCGACATGCTGGATGTCATCGTCCACAAAGCAGCGCAGCACATGGACGATCGCATCGACCTCGCGGATATTGCCGAGAAACTGGTTGCCCAGCCCTTCGCCCTTCGAGGCGCCCTTCACCAGCCCGGCGATATCGACGAAGCCGAGCTGGGTGGGAATGATCTTCGCGCTGCCGGCGATCGCGGCGAGCGCATCGAGCCGCGGATCGGGCACGCCGACCTGGCCGACATTGGGCTCGATCGTGCAGAACGGATAATTCGCCGCCTGCGCCGCCTGTGTCTCGGTGAGCGCATTGAACAGGGTCGATTTGCCGACATTGGGCAGGCCGACGATACCGCAACGAAAACCCATGATTGCTGTCCTTGCGAAATTAAAAATCCGTCCGGCAAGCCCGGGAACGGCGGGGCGCTCAATCCTGCAAGCGCAGCGCGACGTCGTTCATGAAGCGGACGTCATCGCCCTTCGCCAGCCACTGCGCCTCACCCGCCACTGCGCCCAGCATGTCCGCGAGATCGTCCTGCTCTGCCTTGGCGAAATTGCCGAGGACATAGCCGGTCACCCGATCCTTGTGCCCCGGATGGCCGATGCCGAGGCGGATGCGGCGGAAATCCGGCCCGAGATGCGCGTCGATCGAGCGCAGGCCATTGTGCCCGGCGGTGCCGCCGCCCTGCTTGACCTTGACCTTGAACGGGGCAAGGTCGAGGTCGTCGTGGAAGACGGTGAGCGCGCTCCTGTCGAGCTTGAAGAAGCGCATCGCGGCAGCGACCGAGCGGCCGCTCTCGTTCATGAAGGTCGCGGGCTTCAGAACCAGCACCTTCTCGCCGCCGAGCACCCCTTCGCGGACATGGCCCGAGAACTTCGCCTGCGGTGGCCCGAAGCCGTGCATTTCGGCGATGGTATCGACCGCCATGAAGCCGACATTATGCCGCTGCAACGCATGCAGCCCGCCGGGATTGCCGAGGCCGACCCACAATTGCATTCGCCGGCTCCCCTCCCGCTTGCGGGAGGGGCCGGGGCTGGGCGGTTTCCCGCCCGGCTGTCCCGCGTCACGCCCACCCCAGGCCCCTCCCGCGGGCGGGAGGGGCTGTCAGACGATCAAGCGCCCACCGGCGTCTCGTTGTCGCCTTCCTCGCTCTTCAGCGCGGAGGGGGCGACGATGGTGGCGATGGTGAAGTCGCGATCGCTGATCGCGCTCGCCGCGCCGTCGGGCAGCTTGACATGGCTGATATGGATCGAATCGCCGACATCGAGCCCGGTGACGTCGATATGGATCGCCTCGGGAATGCTCTCGGGCGCGCAGACCAGCGCAAGCTCGTGGCGCACGATGTTGAGCACGCCGCCGCGTTTCAGCCCCGGCGAGGCGCCTTCGTTGTCGAACACCACCGGCACTTCGACATGCACCCGCGCATTGGCGGCGAGGCGCAGGAAATCGGCGTGCAGCGGCCGGTCGCTGACCGGGTGAAAGGCGACGTCCTTGGGCAGCGTGCGCAAGGTCTCGCCGCCGACCACGATCTCGACGATCGAGTTGAAGAAATGCCCGGTGCCGAGCTGGCGCGCCAGCTCCTTTTCCTCGACATGGATCGAGAGGGGGGCTTCGTTGCCGCCATAGACGACGGCGGGGACACGGCCTTCGCGACGCAATGCGCGGGAGGCTCCCTTGCCAGCCCGCTCACGCGTCTCGGCCGGCAGGTTAAGCATATCGCTCATGATTTTGCCTTTCGAAACGGGATCGTCCGCGCCACGCCTCCAGGGATGACCATGCCGCGGAAGCGCGCGCCCTTAACGGCAAAGCGGCGCAAAGGCAACAAGCGCCCATGGTTATTCGATCCGGGTGACCCGGTAGCCGCGCGCGGCGAGCAGCGCGGGCAGCCCGTCATCGCCTGCCATATGCGCAGCGCCCGTGGCGACGAAGGGACGGAGGCCGCGTGTCAGCAGGGTGGCGATGCGCTGCGTCCAATCGCGGTTGCGCGCGGTATAAAGCGCCTCGCGCAGCGCCGGATCGGCGAGCATGCCGCGGCGGGTCTCGGCGGCGATCGTCGTCATGTCGCCGCATCGCCAGGCAGCGGCGAGCCGGCGCGAATCGGCCACCGCACCGCGCGCGCCGGCAATGACATCGGCGAGCAGCCGGCGCTGTCCCGCCTCGGGAAGCCGTGCGAAGACGCCAAGCTGGCGCTCCATACCTTCGAGTTCGATCACCGGCTCGTCACCGCGCCCGGCAAGCAGCGCCTGATCGATCCCCCAGCTGGCATCAGCGCGGTCCGTTCCGCTGTTCTCGGCGATTTGCGCGAGGCGCAGCGCCGCCGCCCAGGTCGCGACATGCGCGAAAGCGGCCTCGTCGAGTTCGTCGCCGGCCAGTAGCCGGGCGAGTGCGGGGCGCAGCGCCGGCGGCAGCTTCGCCGACAGCGGCGGTTGCGCCGGCGCTTGCGCCATCCGCTGGAAAACCAGCGCATCGGCGGTGGCATCATCGAGCGTTGCGATTTCGACTACCAGCCGATCGCTGCCGCGCAGCGCGGCTGCCACCTGCGAAGTTCGCCAATCGACAGGCCCCGGCAGGGTGTGGATCGTGCCGAACAGCCAGCCCCGCTCGCCATGCGGGCCATCGATGCGCCACAGCGCCGGATCGGCGGGAAGCGGTGCGGGCTGGCAGCCCGCCAGCGCCAGCGCGACCAGCGCAGCACAGCCAAAACGGCGCGGCACTGCGGCTATTGCAACCGCCGGCTGGAAATCCCGAGGCCGCGAAGCTGGTCCTGCACGCTGCCCGGCCCGGCAAGGTGGCCGGCGCCAACCGCGAGGAACAGCGTTTCATGGGGTTTGCCCGCAGAGCCGGCGAGGCGATGTGCGATCCAATGCGCCCAATTGGCGTTGCGGTCGGTGAGGAGGACCCTGGTCATCTGCGGATCGTCCTCATCGGCGTTCATCAGCTTCGCGAGCCCGGCCGCATTGCCGCTTTCCCAGGCGCGGACGATGCCGGCGAGCTCCTGCCGGATTTCGGGGAGATGGCGCACCACCTCCATCAGATAGCTCTTCTGCGTCGCAAGCGGCAGCGAGGCGAACAGCCCGAGCTGGAATTCGGCGGTTTCGAGCGCGTCATGCGGCCGGCCAAGCGCCGCGGCGCGTTTCGACAGTTGCGAATCGACGCCGCTGTCGGGATCATAGCCGATGTTCATCAACGGCGCGGTCGCCAGCGCGACGGCCGCATACCACGGCTGGAAATGCGCGAAGGCGGCGGCGGGGAGGTGATTGGCGGCGAGCGCGGCATCGAGCTTCTGCCGGTCGGCCGGATCGAGCATCGCCGAAAGCTCCTGCCCTGCCGGAAGCAGCGCCTTTTCGCCGACGATCGCGCGCATCGTCTCGGGCCGGGGCTCGACGATCTCGGTCACGAGTTCGTCCGAATGGTTGAAGGCCTGCGCGACCTTGCCGTCGAACCATGTGACGCCGGACGGCAGGAGATGGACCGTCCCGAACAGATAGATCGTCGCATGCGGGCTCTCGACCCGCCACAAGGCCGGATGTGCGTGCCTTTCGGGATGCGCGGCGGCGCTTTGCGGCAGCGCGGCGCAGGCCAGCGCGAACAGCGCCAGAACGGCATGGAGGGAGCGTCTCATGCCCGGCTTTATAGCTGGTTGCCGCGCGCAATCCATGACCGGACTTGGTTGAAGTTCGGGAAATATCGGCAGGGCGGGTGGCCTTGACCGGCTCCGGCCCGTCCGCCAAAGCGCGCGGCATGACCGCGCCCGCCCCGCTCAGCTTCCAGGACATGATCCTCAAGCTGCACGCCTATTGGAGCGGGCAGGGCTGCCTGATCCTCCAGCCCTATGACATGCGGATGGGCGCGGGCACCTTCCACACCGCGACCACGCTGCGCGCGCTGGGGCCAGAGCCGTGGAACGCCGCCTTCGTCCAGCCCTGCCGCCGGCCGACCGATGGCCGCTATGGCGAAAATCCCAACCGGCTCCAGCATTATTACCAGTATCAGGTGATCCTCAAGCCCAGCCCCGACGATCTGCAGGAGCGCTATCTGCAAAGCCTGTCGGCGATCGGCATCGACCCGCTGCTCCACGACATCCGCTTCGTCGAGGACGATTGGGAAAGCCCGACGCTCGGCGCCTGGGGGCTGGGCTGGGAGGTGTGGTGCGACGGGATGGAGGTGACCCAGTTCACCTATTTCCAGCAGATGGGCGGCTTCGACTGCAAGCCGGTGGCGGGCGAGCTGACCTATGGGCTGGAGCGGCTGGCGCTCTACATCCAGGGCCGGGATTCGGTCTATGACCTTGCCTTCAACACCGCCGGCGTGAGCTACGGCGACGTCTTCCTCGAAAACGAGCGTGAGATGTCGCGGTGGAATTTCGAGGTTGCCGATACCGACACGCTGTTCGACGCCTTTCGCAAGGCGGCGGCGGAATGCGAGAACTGCCTGAACGCCGAGCTCCCTATCCCTGGCTATGAGCAGGCGATCGAGGCAAGCCATCTGTTCAACCTTTTGCAGGCGCGCGGTGTCATCTCCGTGCAGGAGCGCGCGAGCTATATTGGCCGCGTGCGCGACCTCGCCCGGGGAAGCTGCGAGGCATGGATCGCGAAGAACGCCGAGGGCTGGCAGGCGCGCTTTCCCGGGTGGACGGCGTGAGCGATTTCCTTCTCGAACTCCTGAGCGAAGAAATCCCGGCGCGGATGCAGGCCGGTGCGCGCGAGGAACTGGAGCGGCTGTTCATCCGCGCGCTCGGCGATGCCGGCGTTGTTGTGGACGGGCTGACCGTCTGGTCCACCCCGCGCCGCCTTGCGCTGGTCGCCCGCGGGCTGCCCGCGCGAACCGCGGCGGTGCGCGAAGAGATCAAGGGCCCGCGCGACAATGCGCCCGAGCAGGCGCTCGCCGGCTTCCTGCGCAAGACGGGGCTCGCGCGGGAAGATCTCGTCGCGCGCGACGGCGTGCTGTTCGCGGTGATCGAGAAGCCGGGCCGTCCGCTTGCCGATCTGCTCGCCAAGACGATCCCGCCGCTCATCCGCCGCTTTGCCTGGCCCAAGTCGATGCGCTGGGGCGCGGCTTCGCGCGGCACCGACAGCCTGCGCTGGGTGCGCCCGCTGCAGGGAATCGTCGCGTTGCTCGACGGCGAGGTGGTCGATTTCACGGTCGCAGGCATTGCCGCCGGCCGGATGACGCGCGGCCACCGCTTCCACGCGCCGGGCGCGATCAGCATTGCCTCGCCCTCCAGCTACGCCGCGCAGCTGCGCGCCGCGCATGTGCTGGTCGATCATGCCGAGCGCACGGCGATCATCCGCGACGGCGCGCGCGCGGCGGCCGCGCGCGAGGGGCTGGCGCTGGTCGAGGACGAGGGGCTGGTGGTGGAGAACGCCGGGCTCAGCGAATGGCCGGTGCCGCTGCTCGGCCGTTTCGATCCTGCTTTCCTCGAAGTCCCGGCCGAGGTGATCCAGCTCACCGCGCGGATCAACCAGAAATATTTCATCTGTCGGGACGCATCGGGCGCGCTCGCCAGCGCCTTTGTCTGCACCGCCAATATCATGGCCAGCGACGGCGGCGCGGTGATCGTCGAGGGCAACCGCAAGGTGCTCGCCGCCAGGTTGTCCGACGCGCGCTTCTTCTGGCAGCAGGACCGCCGGCACACGCTGGCGGTACATGCCGCAAGGCTGAGCCGGATCACCTTCCACGAAAAGCTCGGCACCCTCGCTGACAAGGTCGAGCGGGTGGCGAAGCTCGCCGAATGGCTGGCGCGCGAAGGCATCGTGCCGAACTGCGATCCCGCGCTGGCGCGGCAGGCAGCAGAATTGTGCAAGGCCGACCTCGTCACCGAGATGGTCGGCGAATTTCCCGAGCTGCAAGGGCTGATGGGCGGCTATTATGCCCGCGCCGAGGGGCTTCCGGCTGAGGTCGCCGATGCGATCTGTGATCATTACAAGCCGGTGGGGCAGGGCGATGCGGTGCCGACCGCGCCAGTGACGGTGGCTGTCAGTTTGGCAGACAAGCTGGACAATATCACTCACTTTTTCTTGATCGACGAGGCGCCGACAGGATCAAAAGACCCATTCGCTCTTCGCAGAACTGCATTAGGTATTATTTCTTTAGTATTACATAATAAGCTACGGTTCCGTATGGAAGTGGCGCTAATACAAGCCTGTGGTGACGATCTGGAGAAATTTGAAAAGGTATTTTTTGGTGAGTTGGAAAAGAGGCTAGGTGCTTTCTTTGCCGATCGCCTCAAGGTCCAGCAGCGTGAGGCCGGTGTTCGCCACGATCTCATCGATGCGGTGTTCGCGCTTGGCGGCGAGGATGATCTCGTCCGCCTGCTCGCTCGTGTCCGCGCCCTGCAATCCTTCATCGCCACGCCGGACGGGACCAATCTCCTCGCCGGCTACAAGCGTGCCGCCAATATGCTGAAGAAGGAGGGCTTCGCTTCCCCCCTCTTGCATACGGGAGGCCGCGGCGCCGAGGGCGCAAGCCCACCGCCCGCAAGCGGGAGCGGGGAGGTTGCGCATGAGCCGGCCGAAATCGCCTTGATCGTGGCGCTTGACGAGGCGGCGCCGAAAGCAGAAGCGGCGGTGGCTGCGGAGGATTTTGAAGGCGCGATGACGGCGCTTGCGGCGCTGCGCGCGCCAATCGACACCTTCTTCGATCAGGTGACGGTCAACGACCCCGATCCCGCCAAGCGCGCCGCGCGCCTCGGCCTGCTTGACCGTTTTCGTGCTGCGGTGCACAAAGTTGCCGATTTCAGCCTGATCGAAGGCTGAGTTTCGCGCAGCCGCGCGGCGGCCTAACGATGGGGAGCGCGATGGGCTTGCCCGTTGTATCCGACACTTCTCTTGGACGGGAACCTCAAGATGCCAACCCAGGTCTATACGTTCGGCGGCGGCGCGAAGCATGACGACAAGCGCGCGCGTGACAAGGTGGTGGTCGGCGGCAAGGGCGCCAACCTCGCCGAGATGGCCGGCATTGGCCTGCCGGTGCCGCCGGGCTTCACCATCACCACCGAGGAATGCGTGCGCTATCTGAAGGAAGGCGCGAATTTTTCCGGCGAACTGCGCGCCGAAGTGGCGAAGGCGCTGGCGCATATCGAGCGCGCGGTCGGCAAGCGGTTCGGCGATGCCGACACATCGGGACCGGGGCCGCTGCTGGTCTCGGTGCGCTCGGGCGCGCGCGTTTCCATGCCCGGGATGATGGATACGGTGCTCAACCTCGGGCTCAACGATGCGACGGTCGAGGGGCTGGTGATGTCCAGCGGCGATCCGCGCTTCGCCTGGGACAGCTATCGCCGCTTCATCCAGATGTATTCGGACGTGGTGCTGGGGATCGACCATCACCTGTTCGAGGATGCGCTGGAGATCGCCAAGGAAGACAAGGGCTTCTTCAGCGATATCGAGATGGAGTCCGAGGATTGGCAGCGGCTTGTCGGCGCATACAAGGGGATCGTCGAGGAAACGCTGGGCAAGCCCTTCCCGCAGGATGTCCATGAGCAGCTGTGGGGCGCGATCGCGGCGGTGTTCGACAGCTGGGATTCGGATCGCGCCAGGGTCTATCGCCGGCTCAACGACATCCCGGGCGACTGGGGCACCGCGGTCAATGTCCAGGCGATGGTGTTCGGCAACATGGGCGATACCAGCGCCACCGGGGTTGCCTTCACCCGCGATCCGGCGACCGGCGAGAAGGCCTATTACGGCGAATGGCTGGTCAATGCGCAGGGCGAGGATGTCGTCGCCGGCATCCGCACCCCGCAATATCTGACCCGCGCCGCGCGCGAGAGGGCGAACGCCAAACCGC
Source organism: Sphingomonadales bacterium (assembly GCA_028870315.1). GTDB lineage: Bacteria > Pseudomonadota > Alphaproteobacteria > Sphingomonadales > Sphingomonadaceae > Novosphingobium. Next base: position 8,454 of record JAGWPW010000104.1, read on the forward strand.
TGTCGATGGAAGAGGCGATGCCCGCGGCCTATGCCGAGCTGGCGCAGGTCTTTGAACTGCTCGAAGGCCATTACCGCGACATGCAGGACATCGAATTCACCGTTGAGCGCGGCAAGCTGTGGATGCTTCAGACGCGCAGCGGCAAGCGCACCGCCAAGGCGGCGCTGAAGATGGCGGTGGACATGGTCGCCGAAGGGCTGATCGACGAGGGCATGGCGATCCGCCGCGTCGATCCGATGGCGCTCGACCAGCTTCTTCACCCGACGCTCGATCCGTCAGCCCCGCGCGACGTGCTGGGCAAGGGGCTTCCCGCCTCGCCGGGCGCGGCCTCGGGGGGAATCGTGTTCGATGCCGATCATGCCGAAAAGCGCGCCGAACGCGGCGAGGCGGTGATACTCGTGCGGGTCGAGACCAGCCCCGAGGATATTCACGGCATGCACGCCGCGCGCGGCATCCTGACCGCGCGCGGCGGCATGACCAGCCATGCCGCGGTGGTGGCGCGCGGGATGGGGCGGCCCTGCGTCTCGGGGGCCTCGGGCCTGTCGATCGACATGGCGGGCCGGACGATGCGGATCGGCGGGCGCGAATTGCGCGAGGGCGAGATCATCACGCTCGACGGCAGTTCGGGCGAGATCATGGCGGGCGAGGTGGCGACGATCGAGCCCGAACTGGTCGGCGATTTCGGCACCCTGATGGCCTGGGCCGACCGGCATCGCCGGATGAAGGTGCGGACCAATGCCGAAACCCCGCTCGATTGCCGGATGGCGCGCCAGTTCGGCGCCGAAGGCATCGGGCTGTGCCGTACCGAGCATATGTTCTTCGACGACAAGCGGATCAGCGCGGTGCGCCAGATGATCCTCGCCGAGGAAGAGGCCGGGCGTCGCGCCGCGCTGGTCAGGCTGCTGCCCGAACAGCGCGCCGATTTCCACGCCATCTTCGAGGTGATGGCGGGGTTGCCGGTTACGATCCGGCTGCTCGATCCTCCGCTCCATGAATTCCTGCCGCAGGGCGATGCCGAATTCGCCGAGCTTTCGGAAGCGATCGGGATTGGCGTCGAGACGCTCAGGCGCCGGGCCGACGAGCTTCACGAATTCAACCCGATGCTCGGCCATCGCGGCTGCCGCCTCGGCATCACCTTCCCCGAGATCTACGAGATGCAGGCACGCGCGATCTTCGAGGCAGCCTGCGACGTCGCCGCCGAATCGGGCGAGGCGCCGGTCCCCGAAGTGATGGTCCCGCTGGTCGCCACGCGGCGCGAGCTGCAAATCCTGAAGGCGCTGATCGATCGCGTGGCCGCGCAGGTCTTCGGCGAGAAGGGCCGCACGCTCGACTACTTTGTCGGGACCATGATCGAGCTGCCGCGCGCCGCGCTGATGGCCGGCGAGATCGCCCACGAGGCCTGTTTCTTCTCGTTCGGGACCAACGACCTCACCCAGACCACGCTGGGCGTCAGCCGCGACGATGCCGCGCGCTTCCTCGGCCCCTATGTCGAACAGGGCATCTACCCGCGCGATCCCTTCGTCAGCCTCGACATCGAGGGGGTGGGGCAGCTGGTGGCGATGGGCGCGGAGCGCGGCCGGGCGACGCGCCCTGGGCTCAAGCTGGGCATTTGCGGCGAGCATGGCGGCGATCCTGCGAGCATCGCCTTCTGCGAAAAGGTTGGGCTCGATTACGTCTCGGCCTCACCTTACCGCGTGCCGATCGCCCGGCTGGCGGCGGCACAGGCAGCGCTCAGGCGGGCGTGAGCCCTAACGCTTCCAGCCGCTGAGCGTCAGAATTTCGAAGCTCTCGACCGTGCCGGTGCCGAACGCGGCGCGGGCGCGGGCCAGCGCGGCGCGGTTCATCGGCGGGCCGGAACGGTCGAGGACGTTGCCAAGGCCCTGCGCGCGCAGGTCGTTCACCAACCGGTCGAGCGAGGAGAAGCGCACCTCCAGGCTGCGGCTGTCGATCACCGGATCGGCCCAGCCCGCGCGCTGGAGCAATTGCCCTCCGGCGCGCACGTCGACCATCGGGTGCAGGCGCGGCGCGGGGCGATCGCCGTCCGCCGCCAGCATCGCCTGGCGCAAAGCGGGCAGGCTGCCGGCGCCAGCGAAGCTGGCGATGGCGAGGCCGCCGGGCGCCAGCGCCTGCCGGACATGGATCAGCGCGCCGGGCAGGTCGTTGACCGTATCGAGCGTGGCGAGGCTGGCGATGAAGTCAAACCCGGCGTCGTTGAACGGACTCTGCTCGTCGAATCCTTGGGCGGGCTCGACCATGATCGCATCGGTGCCATTGGCCTGCAGTGTCGCGGCCAGCCGGCCCGAATGGTCGCCGATGACCAGTGCGCGGCGCGGCGAGTGGCGCAGGAATGCCAGCCGCTCGAAAAGGTCATCGACCATGTCGTCGATCAGGTAACGTGGCGCCCCGGCGCGGTCCTGCAATCGCAGCATGCGCCGGCGAGCAGCGAGGCGGCGCTCGGGCGAGAATATCTGTGGTGGCGTGGCGGACGGCATCCCCGCGCCCCTGCCGCGCCTCGTGCCTCGGTGCAAGCTTGCTCGGGCGTTGGCATGGGGTAAGCATGGTGTCATGGGTCTCGCCGCCGGGTTGTCACCGCTCGTCGATTTCGACTTCCCGCCGCGCTGTCCGCTGTACGGCGCGGCGCTGGCGGCGCAGGACGGGCAGTGCCAGCCCTGCTGGAGCGACCTCGTGTTTCCGGGAGAACCCGCCTGTGCCGCTTGCCA
>JAGWPW010000105.1 GCA_028870315.1 Sphingomonadales bacterium
AGGCCGAGGATCGGCTGCGCGAAATGCGCCGCTTCGTGGATCGCCATTGGCGCAGGGGGTAGAACATCGCCTTGCCGTCGCTGTCACGGCGCGGGCGGGCGCGCTGACCGGATTGCCATCGCGCATCGCGATTGATAGTTGTATGAGTTAACGGCTTTCAAGGGACACCGCATGACCAGCTTCGGCGCCACACTCGACCGACGTTCGCTGATCGCGGGAACAGGCGCCGCCGCGCTCACCGTGGCGCTGCCTGCGGGTGCGGAGCCGGGCCCGGCCGCGCCGGCCAGCGCCGGTGGCCGCTTTCCCGAAGCATTCCGCTGGGGCGCCGCCACCGCCGCGCATCAGATCGAAGGCAACAACGTCAACTCCGACCTGTGGTTTCTGGAGAATATCACCCCGACCACCTTCATCGAACGATCGGGCGATGCCTGCGACAGCTATCATCGCTTCGCCGGGGATATCGCGCTTGCCGCGAAGATCGGGCTCAACGCCTATCGCTTTTCGATCGAGTGGTCGCGGATCGAACCCTCGCCGGGGCATTTTTCGATCGCCCTGATCGACTATTACAAGCGCGTCATCGCCACCTGCCACCAGCATGGCATCCGCCCGGCGGTGACCTTCTTCCACGGCACCGCCCCGCTGTGGTTTGCCGAGCGCGCCGGCTGGTTCAATCCTGACGCCCCCGCCCTTTTCGCGCGGTTCTGCGACCGTGCCGCCCGCGCCTTCGGGGCCGATATCGACCTTGCCTTCACCATCAACGAACCGCAGGTGAACGAGGTGTTCCGCGCGATCCCCGGCGCTTCGACCTATTTCGCCAAAGCCGACGCGGCGTCGCTGGCGATGCACCAGGCCGCGGCGCACGACCTCGACGTGCCCGAATTCCAGTCGAGCGGGCATCCCGACTTTGCCCGCGCGCGGCCGCAGATGATCGCCGGGCACGAGCAGGCATGTGCCGCGATCAAGGCGGCGCACGGCAGGCTGCCGGTCGGGGTGACGCTGTCGGTCACCGATTTCCAGCCCGCCAACGAGGGCAGCCCCTATCTGGCCGTCCGCCAGGCCGCTTACGGGGAGTGGATCGAGGCGATCAAGCGCGCCGGCGACTTCACCGGCGTCCAGAGCTATCGCATGGTCCGCCTGCCCGGGCCGGGTGCGGCGCTGCCGCCGATGCCGCCGATGCCTTTCGCCAGGCCCGGCGATCTCCAGGCCAATCTCGCCCGGCCCGAGGCGGTCGCCAACACGCTCGAATACATTCACCAGGCGACCGGCAAGCCGGTGATCATGACCGAAAACGGCATCGAAACCGAAAATGACCAACTGCGCTGCTGGTTCATCGGCGAGGCGGTCAAAAGCCTCCATTCGGCGATGGCAAGGGGCATCCCGGTGCTGGGGTATTACCACTGGTCGCTGATCGACAATTTCGAATGGAATCGCGGATACAAGCCGAAATACGGCCTTTGCGCGGTCGATCGCGAGACGTTCGTCCGCACGCCCAGACCCAGCGCCGCGGTGCTGGGCCGGATCGCCCGGGCAAACGCGATTTGAAAGCCGTGTCGAGGCGCAACCCTGTCGCATGATGGCGCAGCGACGGCGACACCAGCGAATCGGGGAGAGAATCGTGGCTTTGAAACCTGCCTTCCGGGGACTTGCCCTCATTCTTGCCGCAACGGCGATGACCGCGCAGGCCCAGCCCGCGCCCAGCCTCGTGATCCATGCCGACCGGACCGGGCCGCTGATCAACCGCGATATCTTCGGGCAATTCGCCGAGCAGCTTGGCAACGGAATATATGGCGGCGTCTGGGTGGGGCCGGATTCGCCCGTTCCCAATGTCCGTGGCATCCGCAGCGATGTGGTGGAGGCGCTGCGCGCGCTTCATGTGCCCAATGTCCGCTGGCCGGGCGGCTGCTTCGCCGACCAGTACCACTGGCGCAACGGCATCGGCCCCGCCGGCCAGCGCAAGGTGACCACCAACATCAACTGGGGCGATCCGGTCGAGCCCAACCGCTTCGGCACCCACGAATATCTCGACTTCATCGACCAGATCGGCAGCGAGGCGAACATCACCGCCAATGTCGGCTCGGGAAGCGTGCAGGAAGCGGCAGACTGGCTCGAATATCTCACCGCCGACAAGCCCACCACGCTGGCAAGGGAACGCGCCGCCAACGGACATCCCGCGCCCTGGCGGATCAAATACTTCGCCTATGGCAACGAGAGCTGGGGCTGCGGCGGCCCGATGTCGGCGGCGGCCTATGCCACGCGGCTGCGCATCTACGCGAATTTCGCGCGCAATCTCAACCCGGCGCAGAACGGGTGGTCGCGGCTGATGCCGGGACCTGATCCGATGCGGCGGATCGCCGTCGGGCCGGCCGACGACAGGACCGATTACACCGAGGCGGTGATGCGCGCCTGGCAGGAGGCATCGCCGCGCGACAAGCCGTTCGAGGCGCTGTCGTTCCACCATTATACCGCCGGCCTTGTCGGTTCGATGCGCGAGAAGGCGCAAGGCTTCGGCGAGGCCGACTATGCCGCCTTCGTGAAGAACAGCTATGCGATGGACGGCCTGATCGCGACGCAGTCGGCTATCATGGATCGCTACGATCCCGACCGGAAAGTGGCGCTGTCGATCGACGAATGGGGGGTCTGGCTGGCGCCGATGCCGGGAACGCCCGTGCTTTACCTGCGCCAGCAGAACTCGCTGCGCGATGCCATCGTCGCCGCGCTCCACCTCGATATCTTCGCCCGCCATGCCGGGCGGGTGCGCATGGCCAATATCGCGCAGATGGCGAATGTCCTCCAGTCGATGGTGCTGACCGACGGGCCGAAGATGGTGCTGACACCAACCTATTACGTCTTTCGCATGTATGTGCCGTTCCAGGATGCCCGGGCGATCCCGGTCGATGCCGAGGCCGGGGATTACCACTTCGGAGCCGTCACCCTGCCCCGGCTCGACGCCATTGCCGCGCGGGCGAAGGATGGCCACATCTGGCTGGCGCTGACCAACATCGATCCTGCACAAGCGGTCGATATCGCCGCCGACGGCGCAGGATTTGCGGCGCGCGCCGCCACCGGCGAGGTGCTGAGCGCCGAGCGAATCGATACGGTCAACGAATTCGGCAAGCCGGCCGCGGTCGCGCCGCGTCCGGTCCGTTTCACCGCCCACGGTGGCAGGCTGACGCTTCACCTGCCGGCGAGGTCGATCACCGTCGTCATGCTCGAACCATGACCGGGCAGCGCGCGCGTCTCGGGTTCGCGGTCGCAGCCGCGCTGCTGCCGGCGGCCGCATCGGCGAATGCCGAGCCCTCGCGGCGCCGCTTCGGCACCCTGCCCGACGGCACCGCCATCGAGGCGATCACGCTTGCCAATCACCACGGCATGGCGGTGACGGTGATCACGCTTGGCGCTTCGCTGCAAGCGGTGATCGTGCCCGACGCCAAGGGCCATCGCGATGACGTGCTGCTCGGCTATGCCGATGTCGCCGGCTATCTCGCCAGACGGCAGTTCATGGGGGCGACGGTCGGCCGGGTGGCGAACCGCATCGCCGGCGGCGGCTTCCTGCTCGACAGCAGGCGCTACCGGATCACGCGGAATGACGGCGCCAACGCGCTACATGGCGGCGCCGCCGGATTCGACCAGGCGGTGTGGCAGGTGGCGCGCGTGCATGAAGGCAGGGACGGCGAGGACGTGGCGCTGCGCCATGTCAGCCGCGATGGCGACCAGGGCTTTCCCGGCACGGTGGTGGCAACGGTGCGCTATCGCCTCGACGAGCACAGCCGCCTGACGATCACCTGTGGCGCCACCAGCGACCGCCCGACGGTCGTTGCGCTGTCGAACCACGCCTACTGGAACCTCGCCGGCGAAGGCTCGCGCTTTTCAGCGATGGACCAGCGCCTGACGATCCCCGCCGCACGTTACCTGCCGGTCGATGCGAGCCTGATACCGACGGGCGAGTTGCGCAAGGTGGCCGGCACGCCGTTCGATTTCCGCCGGCCGCGCGCGATCGGCCAGCGGGTGCGCGACGGCGACGACGAACAGATCCGCGTCGGGCGCGGCTACGATCACAACTGGGTGCTTGCGCGCGCGCCCACCCCCGACGTGCACCCGATGGCGCGGGTCAGCGATCCGCATTCGGGCCGGGCGATGGAGCTGTGGTCAAACCAGCCGGGGCTCCAGTTCTATTCGGGCAATTTCCTCGATGGCACGAGCCGCGGCAAGGCCGGCGGATTGTACCGCGAGGGCGATGCGATCGTTCTGGAACCGCAGGCTTTTCCCGATACCGTCAACCATCCGGGCTTCGGCAGCATTCGCCTCGATCGCGGGCAGCGCTATCGCAACACCATTGTCTATCGTTTCTTCAACGGACGCTGATCAGGACCAGATTATGCCAGGCAAACTTCAAGACAGGGTCGCGGTCATCACCGGCGCGGCCGGCGGCATCGGCGAGGCGACGGCGCTGCTGTTCGCCAGCGAAGGCGCACGCATCGCGGTGGTCGATCTGACCCAGGCCGCGGCCGAGGGCACCGCCCGACGCATCCGCACCGCAGGTGGCCGCGCGATCGCGATCGGCGGCGATGTCACCGTGACCGCCGACGTCCGCCGCATCATCGATCGCGCCGTCGCCGAACTCGGCCCGCTCTCGATTCTCGTCAACAATGCCGGGGTCGATCTCGAAGGGCGCATCAACATCGTCGACGTTTCCGAAGAGGCGTTCGATCGCACCGTGGCGGTCAACCTCAAGGGGCCGTGGCTAATGACGAAACATGCCGTGCCGGCGATGATCGCCGCGGGTGGCGGCGCGATCATCAATGTCGCCTCGCTTGCCGCCTACATCGCCGCCAGCTCGGCCGGATACTGCGCCTCGAAGGCCGGCGTCGTCGCGCTGAGCAAGGTCGCCGCGGTCGAACTGGCGCAGCACAACATTCGCGTCAACACGCTGTGCCCCGGCGCCACCGAGACGCCGATGGCGCGCCACGAGCGCGAGAAGCTGCTGGCGCTCGGCCATCCCACCGCCAGCGACCTCATCGACCGGATGAGCGTTTTCGGCCGGATGGCCGCGCCCGAGGAGATGGCGCGGGCGATGCTGTTCCTTGCCAGCGAGGATTCGAGCTATGTCACCGGCCATTCGCTCAACGTCGATGGCGGCTGGCTGGCGATGTCGGGGGTGCGCAAGGTATGACTATCCGGATCGAAAGGACCGCGGCCACGCGCTGCGAGGGCGGCGAGCAGCCGCTGTGGGACGTCGAGGACCAGGCGCTGTGGTACATCGACAACACCGGGCGCCGGGTTCACCGCTTCGATCCGGCGAGCGGGGCGACCCGCAGCCGGGAAACACCAAGCGTCGTCACCTCGCTGGCGCGTTGCGCTTCAGGCGGGGCGATCGTCACGATGCGCAGCGGCATCCACCTGCTCGATCTCGAAAGCGGCAGCTTCACGCCGGTCTCGCCGCTGCCCGATCCGCCGCCCCATGTGTTCAACGATGCCAAGGTCGATCGCCATGGCCGCTGGGTGATCGGCGCCAGCACCGCGAACTTCGCTGCGCCCACGCCTGACGGCGGGCTGTTCCGGCTCGACCCGGACCGCACGCTGACCCGGCTCGATTCGGGCATTCATTTCTCCAATGGCCCCTGCTTCTCGCCCGATGGCCGCACGCTGTATTTTTCCGACAGCTGGCTGCGCACGATCTACGCCTATGACTACGACCTCGAGCGCGGCGCGGTGTCCAACCGGCGCGTCTTCGCCACCACCGATGGCTTGGGCGGCCTCCCCGATGGCGCCACCACCGATGCCCAGGGCCGGCTGTGGGTGGCGATCTACCAGGGCGGCTGCATCGCCGCCTTCCGCCCCGACGGCAGCCTTGAGCGCTGCGTGCCGATGCCGGTGCGGCTGGTCTCGAGCGTGTCCTTCGGGGGCGCCTTGCTCGATGTGCTCTACGTCACCACCATCGTCCATGGCATCCATGGCGATCCGGTCGAGGACGGCGCGGGCTATGTCTATGCGATAGACGGGCTGGGCGTGACAGGCGTGGCGGAACCCCGCTTCGGCGCGCTGCTCTGAAATTCCCGATGCCGGTGGTTCGAGGCGGTCCGGTGATCGGCCGCAAGCGTCATCGCGTCACCATGCCGGCGAAGCCGACGACATCGGCAAGCACCGGTGCGCGCTTGCGGAACGGCGCGGCAAGCGCGGTGACGAGGCCGATATGGCCGACCGCGGGATAGGTCCGCCGTTCGACCATCACCCCGGCCGCGCGCAGCCGTTCGGCAAGGCGGTCGCTGTTGTAGGGGCCGACGGTCTTGTCCCTGTCGCCGGTCGCGAGCAGCGCCGGCGGGGCGCCGGGGCTGACCGCATCGAGCGGCTGCATGCCATGCGGATCGGGGTTGGCGCCGAAGGCGGCGATCGCCGCCGGCACGTTCGAGGGCAGGAAATCGTAAGGCCCGGCAAGCCCGACGAAGCCCCTGAGCGCGGCGCGCTCGGCGCCGAGCCAGCGCGGATCGTAGGCGAGCATCGCCGCATCATAGGCGCCGGCGGAATGGCCGGCGATCACCAGCCTGCGCGGATCGCCATCATATTGCCCGGCATGGGCGATGGTCCAGCGCACGGCCGCTGCATTGTCTTCGAGAAACACCGGGTAGCGGATCTGCGGCACCAGCCGGTAATCGGGAATGACGACAAGAAAGCCATGCGCGGCAAGCGCGCGGCCGACAAAGCCATAGCCCTCGCGAAAGCCCGAATTCCACGAACCGCCATAGATAAAGACGATCACCGGCCAGGGCCGCGGCGCGGCGCGGCTCGGGGCATAGATATCGAGCCGCTGGCGCGGGTCGGGGCCATAGGCGGCGCCGCGGACCACCAGCCGCGCGTCCTGATCCTTGGGGACAAGCGTATCGAAGACGCGCAGCGGCGAGCAGGCGCCGAGCGCTGCCGCGCCGATCAGCGCCACCATGGCCCAGCGCGCCGCTCCAACCCGGCGCGCGGCACGGACATCGCTCACCCCTGACGCTCGTAACGGACCGTCGAGCCGTCGCGCGAGAAGGCGATTCCCGCCCAGCCGATGCGATCATACCAGATCGACAGATCGACATCGCCCGACAGGTTGAACCGCCGCGCCGACAGCGAGCGGCCACCGACCGCGGGGATCGTCTCGCTTCCCGCCGCCGCGACCCGCGGGTGCAGGAGCTTGCCGTCCTGCGGATTGATCCACGGCGCGTCGAGTTCGCGCTGGTTCCAATGCGTCGAAAGCACCGCGCTTGCGGGTGCGGTATAGCGCAGATTGTCGCTGCCCTCGACAAGGAGGCCGCCCGTGCCGCGCCGCACGCTCACCGCGTAAAGCTTGCCGTTATCATCGGTATGGCTGTCGGCGGCGACCATCTGGTCGCCTTCCCAGCTTTCGTTGCAGCGATGGCTGTAGCGGTAAAGCGTGATGCCGAGCAGCCGATAGGCCAGCGCCACCTCGACATGCACCCCCAGCCGATCGCCCTGCCGGGTGAAGCCGATGACATGCGTGCCCATCTTCTTCGCCTTCAGCAGGACATCGAAGGCAAGCCGATCGCCGGGAGGAACCGGCGGCGGCGCGGCGCGCAGCGCGGCGGGGGCCAGCGCCAGCGCGCCACCGGCGAGCAGCAATTGCCTGCGTGCGATCATGCTCATCCTTTCAGGACATAAAGCCCGACATCGATGGTGCCGCTGCGGAAACCGGCTTCGCAATAGCACAGATAATAGGTCCAGATCCGGCGGAAGCGTTCATCGAAGCCGAGCGCGGCGACCTCGGCTTGCGCAGCCCGGAAGCGGCGGCGCCATTCGGCGAGCGTTGCCGCATAGGCCGCGCCGAAGCGTTCGACCGCAACGAGCCGAAGTCCGGCGCGCCCGGCCTCGGCGCGCAGGATCGGCGCGGTCGGCAGCATCCCGCCGGGGAAGATGTAATGCTGGATGAAGTCGCTGCCGAGGCGGTAGGAGGCAAAGCGGTCCTCGCGCATGGTGATGACCTGGAGGACCGCGGTGCCGCCCGGGGCGAGGCAGGCGCGCAGCCGCTCGAAATAGGTGGACCAGAACGCCTCGCCCACCGCTTCCAGCATCTCGATCGAGACGATGCGGTCGAAGACTTCGCCGACCTCGCGGTAATCCTGCAAGCGCGCCTCGACATTGGCGAGCCCGGCGGCGGCGCAGCGCTGGCGGGTGAAGGCAAGCTGCTCGCGCGACAGGGTGATCGCGGTGACCTTTTCGCAGCGCGCCGCGAGCCGTGCGGCAAGCGCCCCCCAGCCGCAGCCGATCTCGAGCACGCGCTCGGTCCCCGAAAGCGCGAGCAGCGCCTCGATATGCGCAAGCCGCGCCGCCTGCGCCGCCTCCAGCGTCTCGCCCGGCGCGAGGCTGCGTGCCGAGGAATAGGTCATGCTGGCATCGAGCCACAGCCGGTAGAAATCATTGCCGAGATCATAATGGAAGGCGATGTTGCGCTTGGCGCCGCGCGCGGTGTTGCCGCGCAGCACATGGCGCAGCCGGTTGACCAGCCGCAGCGGCGCGAAGCCGTCCATCGTCCGTTGCATCGCGGTGATATTGTCGGCGAACAGCCCGAGCAGCGCGACAAGGTCGGGGCTCGTCCACTCGCCGGCGATATAGCCCTCGGCAAAGCCGATGTCGCCGGTGCGCAGGATGCGCCGCAGCGCGCGCATGGTGTGGAAATGGATCGCCGCGCTGCGCCCCGGCTCGGCGCCTGCGTGCTCGATCCGGCGGCCATCGGGCAGCGTCGCGCTCAGTCGGCCCTTGCGCAGCGCGCGCCGCACCCCGCGCAGCAGCAGCGACGCCACGAGCCCGCGCGGCGCGAAGCGCGCGGACGGCGCCTCGGCGTCGAGATCAAGATACATGCGCGGGCCTTTTGCCGGTCGCCAGCGTCACCGGATCGGCGGGCGACGTGGGGTGATCGTGCAAGGGCACGCGCTTCAGCCACAGCCGCAGCGCTTCCCAGCCGATGGCGGCGACAACCTTCACCGTCAGCAGCGGCATGGCAAGGAAGGCGCGCGCCAGCGCCGCGTCGGTCAGCGCGCGGCGCCGGGCGGTCAGCACCGCGGTCAGCACCGTGCCCGCCGCGTCCGAGCCGGTGATCGCCACGACCAGCGCGTCTGCCGGCGGGACGACGCGAAAGGCATAATCCATGTCCATGCCCATGAAGGGCGAGACGTGGAACCGCTTGGCGATCGTCTGGCGGACGAGCGCGCCGCTGTCCGCCGCGACCGGCAGCAGATAGCTGTGCCGCTCGCCGAAGGTGTTGTTGACCTCGTAAAGGATCGCCACGAGCGCGCCCTCGCGCGCGTGGCAGAAATAGACGCTGAGCGGGTTGAAGACGAAGCCCAGCACCCGCGGCATGGCAAGCAGGCGGATCGCGCCGCCATCGAGCCGGATTCCCGCCGCGGCGCAATGCGCCTCGACCTGCGCGCGCAGCGGCTCGGCGGTTCCGGCGCCGTGATCGCGGTCGTGGAAGGAAAAAAGCGCAAAGCGCCCGCGCGCGAACAGCCGCAGCCGCGCGGCGAGCGCGTCGATCTCGTCGAGATCGAGAAGCAGCATAAAGAGCCGGTAGGCAAGGCGGTGGCGCCGCGGCCGCAGGCGCTGGTGCATCACCTGCCCCGCATACAGCGCCGAGGCCGCGCTCATCGCGCGGCCACGCGCGCGGGCGCCGGGCCAGCGATCCGGCCCGAGGCCGCCGCCACCGTCCACGGCCGGCGCAGCCCGCCGAGCTGTTCGGCCACGGCAAGCCCCGCCTGAAGCCCGTCCTCGTGAAAGCCCGATCCGAAATGCGCGCCGCAGAACCACGCGCGCCGCCGCCCCTGAAGCGCCCACAGCCCGCGCTGCGCGCGCATCGCCGCGCCGTCGAACACCGGGTGGCAATAGGTCCCGCGCCAGTGGACCAGCGCCGGATCGGGCTCGAAAATCGGGTTGAGCGTGACGAACAGCGGGTTGTCGGCGGGGAGATGTTGCAGCGCGTTCATCCAATAGGTCACCGACAACCGATCGGGGTGCGCGCGTTCGGCAAGGCAGTTCCACGCCGACCACACCCGTCGCCGCTGCGGCATCAGCGCGGCATCGCCATGCAGCACCGCGGTATTGGTGGTGTAGCGAAAGGCGCCGAGCAGGTGGCGTTCCTCGGCATCGGCATCGGCAAGCATTGCCAGCGCCTCGTCGGCATGGCTGGCGATCACCACCTGGTCGAAGCGCGAGACATCGCCGTCGCTCGCGACATCGACCCCGGCCGCATCGCGCCGGATCGCGCGCACCCGCGTGCCGGTGCGGATGCGCGCGGCGAAGGGCGCGGACAGCGCGGCGACATATTCGCGCGCGCCGCCGGCCACCGTCTGCCACGCCGGCCGGTCGCCGGGTTCGAGCAGATAGTGGTTTTCGCAGAATCGGATGAAGGATGCGGCCGGATAATCGCGAATCGCCGCGCAGGGCGTGGACCAGATCGCCGCGGCCATCGGATAGAGATGATCGTCGCGGAAGGCGGCGCCGTAGCGGCCCGCCTCGAGATAATCATGCAGGCTTTCCTCGCCCAGCCAGGCAAGATCGCGCGGCGCCTCGCGATAGAAGCGCAGAAGGTCTCGCATCATCGACCAGAAGCGCGGCCGCAGCATGTTGCGCCGCTGCGCGAGCAGCCCGCCCATGTCGGTGCCCGAATACTCGAGCCGCCCGCGATCGAGCGAGACCGCGAAGGTCATCGCCGTCTCCAGCGTTTCGATCTTGAGGTGGCGCAACAGCGCGGTGAGGTTGGGATAGGTGAAGTGGTTGAAAACGATGAAGCCGGTATCCACCGGAACCCCGGCCACCATCCGCGTGTGGCTGTGCCCGCCCAGCCGCTCCTCGGCCTCGTACAGCGTCACCTCGTGCCGCTGCGACAGGAGCCAGGCCGCGCTCAGCCCCGAAATGCCGCTGCCGACCACGGCGATGCGCATGCCCGAGGGCGCAGGCTCAGCTCCGTCGGCCGGTTGCAGATACATTGTCGCCAGGTTCCCCCGAGGACAGGGTGACGCGCGTCCGCCCTGTCGTCAACGGATACGGCACGAAGCGGGTGCCGGATCAGGCCGCTGCCGCGCCCGGCGAAATTTTCCACCAGATGGCCCGTTCGCGCGCGGCTTCCGGTCCAAGCCGGGCTGTGCTTCGTATAGAAGTCATGGGCTCGCTCACGCTTCTCTCGCTCGCCGCCGTGCTGCTGGCCGCGGTCATGGCATTCGCCTGGGGCATCGCCCGCAGGCCCGGCCTGTCGGGCTGGACCGATGTCTTCTGGACCTTCGCGACCGGCGGCGCGGGCGTGCTGGTGGCGCTGGTGCCGCACGCAGGCACGCTGGCGGCCCGGCGCCATCTGGTGGCGGCGCTCGCCGCGCTGTGGGCCGTGCGGCTTGGCGGTCACATCGCCGCCCGGACCGCGCGCCATGGCGAGGATCCGCGCTATGCCAGACTGCGCGAGGAATGGGGCGCGCGCTTCGATGCGCGGCTGTTCCTGTTCCTCCAGGTGCAGGCGGCGGCGGCGCTGCCGCTTGTCGGCGCGATCCTCATTGCCGCGCGCAATCCGGCGCCGGCGCTTGGCTGGGGCGATGCGCTGGGGGTGGCGATCCTGCTCACCGCGATCCTTGGCGAGCATGTGTCCGACCGCCAGCTGACGCGCTTTCGCCGCGATCGCGCGAACCGCGCCAAGGTCTGCGACAAGGGGCTGTGGGGGCTGTCGCGCCATCCCAATTATTTCTTCGAATGGCTCGGCTGGACGGCTTACGCGGTGATCGCGATTGCCCCTTGCGCGCATCCGGCGACGAGCTGGCTGGCGCTCGCAGCGCCGCTGTTCATCTATGCGCTGCTCGTCCATGTCTCGGGCGTGCCGCCGCTCGAAGCGCATATGCTCGCCTCGCGCGGGGAGGCATTTCGCGCCTATCAGCGCCGGGTGCGCGCCTTCTGGCCGATCCCCAAGGCAATGGAGCCGCAATGACCCTGCTCGCCACCGTGATCGGCGCCATCGAAGCCGCGCCGCTGCCCGATGCCATGACCCGGCTCGGCATCGGCCTGCTGTGCGCGCGCACAAGGCGCAAGCTTGCCGCCGCGCCGCTTCAGGATGCGGCCTTTGCCCGCGCCATGGCCAGCTTCCCGATCGCCGAGCATGCCGACGCCGCCAACCGCCAGCATTACGAACTGCCGCCGCAATTCTTCGCCGAGACCCTGGGCCCGCGCCGCAAATACAGCTGCTGCCTCTATCCCACCGGCACGGAGACGCTCGCCGAGGCCGAGGAGGCAGCGCTCGCCGAAACCGTCGCGCATGCCGGGCTTGCCGACGGGCAGCACATCCTCGAACTCGGCTGCGGCTGGGGCGCGCTGACGCTCTACATGGCCGAGCGCTTCGCGGCCGCGCGGATCACCGCGGTCTCGAATTCCGCCCCGCAGCGCCGGTATATCGAGCGCGAGATCGCCCGCCGCGGGCTGGCCAATGCGACGGTCATCACCGCCGACATGAACGATTTCGCCCCGACCGGCCGCTTCGATCGCGTGGTCTCGGTCGAGATGTTCGAGCATATGGCCAATTGGCAGGCGCTGTTCGCGCGCGCGCGCGGCTGGCTGACGCCGGAGGGGCGGATGTTCCTCCACGTCTTTTCGCACCGCTGCCAGCCCTATCGCTTCGACAGCAGCGATCGCGCCGACTGGATCGCGCAGCATTTCTTCACCGGCGGCATCATGCCGAGCCACGCGCTTGCCGCGCAGTTCCCCGAAAGCTTCACGATCGCGCGCGAATGGCGCTGGAACGGCCGGCATTATGCGCAGACCGCGCGCGACTGGCTGCGCAATTTCGATGCGAATGAAGCGCGGATCATGCCGATCCTCGATGAGGTCTATGCGGAACAGGCGCGGCTGTGGCACCGCCGCTGGCGGCTGTTCTACCTCGCGACCGAGGGGCTGTTCGGCCATGCCGGCGGCGAGGAATGGGGCGTGAGCCATTATCTGCTGAAGCCTGCGCGATAACGCCTTGCCGCTGGCGGCAAGGCGAAGAACCGCCCCCGCGCTTGCCCGCGCAGGCGCGGCGGCGTTACATTTGCCGCGCACCCGCCGGAGAAGCCGCCATGCCCACGCTCGATGTCCGCCCGCTGCGCGACGACCTGCCCTTCGGCGCGCGCATCGCCGGCGTCACCCGCGCTGCCCTCGCCGACCCCGCGATCCGCCGCCAGATCAACGCGGTGTTCGAGGATCGCGGCATGATCGTCTTCGCCGATGTCGAGCAGACCGGCGAAATGCAGGTCGCGCTCAGCAATGTCTTCGGGCCGCTCAAGGACCATCCGGTCAAGACGGTCGAGCGCGTCGATGCCGATGCCATGCCCGGCGTCATCACCATCCGCACCAGCCCCGAGGCGGGGATCGTCGAGATCGACGGCCAGCAGCTGATGACCTGGCAGCCCTGGCACTTCGACCACAGCTATAACAACGAACTCAACCGCGCGGGCGTGCTGCGCGGCGATGTGCTGCCGCCCGAGGGCGGGCGAACCGGCTTTGCCGACGGCATCCAGATCTATGCGGCGATGAACCCCGCCCTGCGCGCCGCGATCGAGGGCCGGGACATCATCTACACGCTGATCCTCGTCTACAGCCTCCAGCGCTTCGGCCTGCCCGAAAACTTTCGCGAGGTGCGCAGCAAGGGCAGCGGCATCCTCGAAATCGCCAAGACCTTCCCGCGCGCGCTCCACCCGGCGGTGTGGACCAGGGCGAGCGGCGAAAAGGTGCTCCACATCTCGCCCTATGGCGCGCGCGGCATCGCCGGCATGGAGACCGCGCAGGGCGACGCGCTGTTCCGCAGGGTCTGGGCCGAGACCGAGCGCGCGATGACCCCCTATTACCACGAATGGCAGCCGGGCGACATGCTGGTGTGGGACAATTGGCGCATGCTTCACGCCGCCTGCGGCTGCGATCCCAAATATGAGCGGGTGATGCACCGCACCACGATCAAGGGCGATTACGGCCTGGGGCGGTGGGAAACCGAACCGGGCCGGCTCGAAGAGATTGCCGAGATGATGTGAGCCGGACGGTCCGGCCGCCCGCTTCGCGCCCCCGCCTTCGTCCGCCGGCGCGATAAGCTGCGGCCCGGCGTTGGCAGCATCCCGTCGCCATGGCATCGTCCCGCCCCAAGGAGAGAGCCATGGCAACAGACCTTTCGGGCGGACTGCCGGTAGAACGCGAATATTTCCTCGACGCGCGGCCCGGCGCCGAGGTGCGCGATGCCACCAATGTCTGGCTGGAGGAGGAAGCCGGCGATTTCGCGATGCGCATCGGCATCGAGGGCGTGGCCGAGGTCTGGGACAATCACGAGCTGTGGCTCGACGTCGCCTTTCCCGACGGGCGGGTGCTCAATTCGCGCGATCGCTGCCGCTCGCACCCGCCGATCGGGCCGGACGGCAAGCCGACGGTGCTGGGCACCGGGCCGCTGCAATTCCGCTGCGTCGAGCCGTTCCGCCTGTGGACGATCGGCTTCGAGCGTCATCCGGTGTCGGACATCACCACGCGCCAGCTGATCGAGGCGCGCTATCCCGACCCGATCCCGCGCGCCGAGGTTGCCTTCGCGATCACGATGCGCCCGGCGGTGCCGCCGCTGGTCTCGGGCACGCTCACCGCCGCCTCTCGCGCCTTGATGGCGGGCGAACAGGGCAGCTTCATCAGCCCGCGCTTCGAACAGCTGTGCCGGGTCGATGGCTGGCTGGAAGTCGATGGAAAACGTCGCGATTTCAAGGGACAGGCGCTGCGCATCAAGCGCCAGGGGGTGCGCCGGTTCGAGGGCTTCTTCGGCCATTGCTGGCAATCGGCGCTGTTCCCCAGCGGCAAGGCCTTCGGGGTCAACGCCTTCCCCCCGCGTGACGACGGCCAGCCAAGCTTCAACGAGGGCTTCGTCTTCGATGGCGACGGGCCGCTGGTCGCCGCGCGCGCGGTGCAATCGCCGTGGATGACCGAATTTCGCGAACGCGGCGAGCCGGTGCCGCTGGTGCTCGAAACCGAGGACGGGCGCCGGGTGGAAATCGACGGCACGACCTTCGTCAACACCCGTTCGCAAAGCCATGCGAGCCTGCCCGACAGCTTCCCGCTGGTGCAGCAGGCGCATGCCCGATACCGCTGGGACGGCGAGGAAGCGACCGGCATGGTCGAGCGCTCGACGTTCCGCAACAAGATGAAGCTGTGATCGCGCTTCAGCCCTTCAGCGCCTCGCCGAAGGGCGTATAGGCCAGCCCCAGCGCCTCGGCGACCGCGGCGCAGGTGATCTTGCCGGCATGCACGTTCAGCCCCGCGGCGAGATGCGGATTGGCGCGCAGGGCCGCCTGCCAGCCCTTTTCGGCGATCGCCAGCGTATGCGGCAGGGTGACGTTGTTCAGCGCATAGGTGCTGGTGCGCGCCACCGCGCCGGGCATGTTGGCGACGCAATAATGGACGATCCCGTCCACCACGAAGGTCGGCTCGGCATGCGTGGTCGGGTGGCTGGTCTCGAAACAGCCGCCCTGGTCGATCGCGACATCGACGAGCACCGCGCCCGGCTTCATCGTCTTGAGCATGGCGCGCGTCACCAGCCGCGGGGCGGCAGCGCCGGGGATCAGCACCGCGCCGATGACGAGATCGGCCTCGGCAACGCTGACCGCGATGTTCGCATGGTTGGCAAAGCGCGTCTTGGCGCGCGATTCGAAATGGGTGCCGAGCCGTTCGAGCACGTCGGGATCGCGGTCGAGGATGGTGACATCGGCGCCCATGCCGGCGGCGACCAGCGCGGCGTTGAAGCCGACCACCCCGCCGCCGAGGATCGCGACCTTGGCGGGCATCACCCCCGGAACCCCGCCCAGCAGCACGCCGCGCCCGCCATGCTCCTTTTCGAGCGCGGTCGCGCCCGCCTGCACCGCCATGCGCCCGGCGACCTGGCTCATCGGCTTGAGCAGCGGCAGCGAATGGCCGGCACCGGTGACGGTCTCATAGGCGATGGCGGTGACGCCGCTCTTGAGGAGGTCGCGCGTCTGCCCGGGATCGGGGGCGAGGTGGAGATAGGTGAACAGCACCTGCCCGCGGCGCAACTGCGCACGCTCTGCCGGCTGGGGTTCCTTGACCTTCACCACCAGCTCGCAATCGGCGAAGATGACCGCGGCGTTCAGTTTGATCGCGGCGCCGGCGGCTTCGTAATCGCGGTCGGTGGCGCCGATGCCAAGGCCCGCGCCGGTCTCCACCCAGACCTCATGACCATGCGCGGTGAGGTCGTGGACGCTTTCGGGGGTCAGCCCGACGCGGTATTCGTGATTCTTGATCTCGCGGACGGTGCCAATGCGCATGCGCTGCTCCTGCTGCGTGGCGGCCGGCGCAAGGCGCGTGATTTCCCAAACGCACGCATTTTGCTCCAGACCTTTGTTGTCGCTTCGCTTTTTGACGCGAAGCCCTAAACGGGCAGCCCGACGTAATTTTCAGCGATGCTGGCCTGTGCATGGCGGCTTTGTGCGATATAGTCGAGTTCGGCGACCTGCATCGCGCGTTCGAACGGTCCATCTTCGGGGAAGCGGTGCATCAGCCTGGTCAGCGACCAGCTGAAGCGCTCGCATTTCCATACGCGCGCCAGCGCCTTGTCCGAATAGCGCGCGATCGCATCGGCATCGTGGCGCGCGAAGAAGCCCGCCAGCGCCTCGGCGGCGTAATGGACATCGCTCGCCGCGAGGTTCAGCCCCTTGGCGCCGGTCGGCGGGACGATATGCGCGGCATCGCCGCACAGCAGCAGGCTGCCGTGGCGCATCGGCGCGAAGACATAGGAGCGCAGCGGCGCGATCGATTTTTCGAGCGACGGCCCGCGGGTGATATTCGCGGCCGCCTGCGCGCCAAGGCGGATGGCAAGCTCGTCCCACAGCCGTTCGTCGGGCCAGTTCGCGACGCTTTCGGTCAGCGGCACGTCGATGTAATAGCGGCTCCTTGTCCGGCTGCGCATGCTGGCCAGCGCGAAGCCGCGCTCGTGGTTGGCGTAGACCAGTTCCTTGTGGCAGGGCGGCACATCGGCAAGGATGCCGAGCCAGCCGAAAGGATAGACGCGCTCATATTCGCGCGCGACGCTTGCCGGGATCGCCCTGCGGCTGGGGCCGTAATAGCCGTCGCAACCGACGATGAAGCGCGCGTCGATGCGGTGCTCGGCGCCGTCCTTGCGGTAAGTGACCCAGGGCGCGTCGCTGTCCACGGCGTGGAGCGCGACATCGCCGGCCTCGTAGATCACTTCAAGCCCGCGGCGGGGGGCTGCATCCATCAGGTCGCGGGTGATCTCGGTCTGGCCATAGACCACGACCGACGTGCCGGTGAGCGCCTTCAGGTCGATGCGGATCAGCCGCTTGCCATCGGCAAGCGCAAAGCCGTCCTCGACCATCCCCTCGGCCTTGAGCCGCGCGTCGAGCCCCAGCCGCGCCATCGTCCTGACGGTGATCTGTTCGAGCACGCCCGCGCGGATGCGGCCGAGCACGTAATCGCCCGTCTGGCGTTCGAGGACGACGCAGTCGATCCCCTCGGCGCGCAGCAGATGGCCAAGCATGAGGCCGGCAGGCCCCGCGCCGATGATCGCAACCCTGGTTTTCATCGCATCTGTCCTCAGATCGGGAAATGGCCGGCCTGGGTCTCGACCGTGATCCAGCGGGTTTCGGTGAAGGCATCGATCCCCTGCCGCCCGCCGAAGCGGCCATAGCCCGAGGCGCCGACCCCGCCGAAGGGCATCTGCGCCTCGTCATGCACGGTCGGGCCGTTGACGTGGCAGATGCCCGAGCGAATCTGCCGCGCGAGCTTCAGCCCTTTGGCGATGTCGCGGGTGAAGACCGCGGCCGAAAGCCCGTATTCGCTGTCATTGGCCAGATCGACCGCATGCGCCTCGTCGCGCGCGCGGATGATGCCGACCACCGGGCCGAAGCTCTCGTCGCGGAACAGCTTCATCTCGGGCGTCACCTTGTCGATGACATGCGCGGGCATGACGACGTTGAGGCTCGTCTCGCCACCCGCGAGCAGCACCGCGCCGCGTGCCAGCGCGTCGGCGATCAGCGCGCGGCAATGCGCGACCGCCTTCACCCCGACCACCGCGCCCAGCGGCGTGTTCCCGGCGCGCGGATCGCCCGCCGGCATCGCCTCGACCCTGGCGGCGAATTTTGCGGCGAAGGCATCGGCGATGCTGTCGACGACGATGATCCGCTCGGTACTCATGCAGATCTGGCCCTGGTTCATGAACGCGCCGAAGGCCGCGGCCCTGACCGCCTCATCGAGATCGGCATCGGCGCAGACGACCAGCGGCGCCTTGCCACCAAGTTCGAGCAGGCAGGGCTTGAGATGCCGCGCGGCGCGCTGCGCGATGATCCGGCCGACATGGGTCGAGCCGGTGAAGTTGATGCGTTTCACTTCGGGCGCGTCGATCAGCGCGCCGACCACCTCGGCTGCATCCTCGGGCGCATTGGTGACGAGCTGCACCAGCCCGTCGGGAAAGCCCGCCCCGGCGAAGGCCTCGATGATCAGCGCATGCGTTCGGGGGCAAATCTCGCTCGCCTTCAGGATCACCGCGTTGCCGCAGGCAAGCGCCACCGCGATCGCGCGCACGCCAAGGATGATCGGCGCGTTCCACGGCGCGATGCCGAGGACGACGCCGACCGGCTCCCTGAGCGCCATGGCGAGGCAGCCGGGCTTGTCCGAGGGGATGACCTCGCCGGTGATCTGCGTGGTCAGCGCCGCCGCCTCGCGCACCATGCCGACGGCGAGCCCGAGGTTGAACATCGCCCAGCCCGCGGTCGCGCCGATCTCGGCGCACATCGCGGCAACGAAGCGGTCCTTGCGCGCTTCGAGCGCGGCGGCGGCGGTCATCAGCACCGCGCGGCGCGCATTCGGCCCCTGCGCGCCCCAGCCGGGCTGCGCCGCCGCGGCGCGCGCGGCAATCGCGGGAATGTCGGCGGCTTTCATCGCCGCGGCCGAGGAGGCGACCTCGCCGGTCAGCGGATCAAGCCGGGTGAAGCTCGCCGCCTTGTCGCGCACAACGTCAGTCATCGTGATCTCTTCCTTGCAAACGCTGGGCCATGGCGGCGCCGGGTCAGATCGACTCGACGGTGCGCATCTGGTTTACCGAGATGGCGATGCCGGGACCGGAAAAGCTGACCAGTTCGGCATCGACAAATTCGAGAATGTCGAGATCGGCGATGCCGTTCACGACATGGGCGCTGAGCGGCAATTGCTCCCACTTCGCCCGGTGCCATCGCACCGCGCCCTTGCCGGTCCAGCGGCGATAGTCGAAATCATCCATGATGATGTTGGTGGCGGTGCTGCCCCTGGGCGCCCCGGTGGTGACGCAGGACACATCCGCCCCCTCACCGCCGCCGGGCGAGGTTCGCGGCATATATTTCCAATAGAGCAGCGGTCCGCCGCTTTTTCCGGCTTCGGGCAGCACCTTCACCGGATTTGCGTCCTCGACCAGGCCTTCGAGCGCGATGTCGAAGAATGTGAAATCCATATAGCTCGCCGAGCAGCTCGCGGTGCCCGCCGCCTGGTCGCGGGCGATCTCCGGGAAATCGGCGAACATCTTGGGAAAACCCAGCTCTTCGCGGCCGGTCATGATCGCATCGGGGCGGCCTTCCCACAGCACCGGGCAGAAATTCCCGGCGATCGTCTCCTTGCTGCCACGGAAGGTGGCGGGAAAGTTGATGGCGAGAAGGCCATAGCTGCGACCGGCCAGCCAGTAGAGGTCGTGCAACCATGCGCAGTTGACGTTGACCACCGGGTCGCCGCGCAGTTCAAAGCCAGGGGGCAGCAGCCTTTCCAGCTTTGCCGGATCGGTACGATAGGCAACCCGCATCCAGTCCGACCTCATCGTCCCGGTTTCCTCCTTCCGCCACATCCGCCCGTCGGGATGCTGGCGCGGGCCCGGCGCGGGGCCGAACACCGCCGGCATGCGGTAGCGCGAAGCGGTCTGATTGGTCATGCAAGGTCTCCCGATGGCGGCGCGCCTATGCGGCGTCCGTGCGGAACAGCGCGGCGACGCCAAGCGGCGCATCGACATCGTCCGTGCCGGTGGTCACCGCGCCGCGAGCTGCCGTTCAAGCTCGCCGAGCACCCGGTAGCAGTCGAGCACCTGCGCGACCGAGCTGTTCGGCTCGCGGCCTTGGCGGATCGCGCTGACGAATTCGCGGTCCTGAAGCTCGATGCCGTTCATCGACACCGCGACCTGGCTGACGTCGATCTTCTCTTCCTTGCCGTTCACCAGATCGTCGTAGCGCGCGATATAGGTGCCGGTATCGCCGATGTAGCGGAAGAAGGTGCCAAGCGGGCCGTCGTTGTTGAACGACAGCGACAGCGTGCAGATTGCCCCGCTCTCGCTTTTCAGCTGGATCGACATGTCCATGGCGATGCCAAGCTCGGGGTGGTGCGGGCCTTCGAGCGCATGCGCCTTGACGATCCTGCCGGCCTGCCAGGCGAAGAGATCGACGGTATGCGCAGCGTGGTGCCAGAGCAGGTGGTCGGTCCAGCTGCGCGGCTCGCCCCTGGCGTTCATGTTCTTGCGGCGGAAGAAATAGGTCTGCACGTCCATCTGCTGGAGGTGGAGTTCGCCCGCGGCGATGCGGTTGTGCACCCATTGGTGGCTGGGGTTGAAGCGGCGGGTATGGCCGACCATGCAGGTGAGCCCGGTCTCCTTCGCCTTCGCCAGCACCGCCTCGGCATCGGCCCAGCTGTCGGCCAGCGGGATTTCGACCTGGACGTGCTTGCCCGCGTCCATGCATGCGATCGCCTGGCTCGCGTGCATCTGCGTCGGCGTGCACAGGATCACCGCATCGACGTCGTCGCGCGCCAGCGCATCGGCGAGCTCGGTCGAACTGTGCCGTGCGCCGTATTTCTGCGCGACCGCCGCCGCCTGCTCGCCGGTGCGGCTGATAATCGAGGTGATCTCGACCCCGTCGATCAGCTTCAGCCCGTCGAGATGCTTCTCGCCGAAAGCGCCGGCGCCCGCGAGCGCGATGCGGAGGGGTGTGGTCATGTCAGTCCTTCACGGGTTCAAGAATGATGTGGCCCAGGGCGGTGTTGCTCGCGGGCACATGATAATGGCGGTGGATCTCTCGCGCGCGCCGGCCAAGCGCACCGCGCATGATCAGCCACATCACCATCTCGATGCCTTCGGAGCCGGTCTCGCGCAGATATTCGATATGGGGAATGCGGCGCAATTCGTCGCTCCCGCCCGAGAGCCGGTCGAGGAAGCGCTGGTCCCAATCGGCGTTGATGAGGCCGGCGCGCGGTCCCTGGAGCTGGTGGCTCATGCCGCCGGTCCCCCAGATCTGGACATTGAGATCCTCGGGAAAGCTGGCTACCGCACGCGTGATCGCTTCGCCCAGCGCCCAGCAGCGGTTGCCCGTGGGCGGCGGATAGGTGACGACGTTCACCGCAAGCGGGATCACCTTGACGGGCCAGGTCGCAGGCTGGCCGAAGATCATGGTGAGCGGCACGGTGAGGCCGTGATCGACATCCATCTCGTTGATGATGGTCATGTCGAATTCGTCGAGGATCAGGCTCTGGGCGATATGCCAGGCCAGATCGGGGTGGCCTTCGACCACCGGCACCGGGCGCGGACCCCAGCCCTCGTCGGCCGGCGCATAGCGGTCGCCACAGCCGATCGCGAAGGTCGGGATGACCTTCATGTCGAAGGCCGAGGCGTGGTCGTTGTAAACCAGGATCACGACATCGGGCTTTGCCGCGCACGCCCACGCGCGCGTGAAGTCGAAGCCGGCGAAGGCCGGTGCCCAATAGGGCTCGGCCGCCTTGCCCAGATCGGCGGCGACGCCGAGCGCGGGGATGTGGCTGCAGCCGATGCCGGCGGTGATGCGGGCCATCTCAGGCGTCCTTCCGGGCTGCGGCATCGGCGAGCGAGCGCAGCCCCTCGGGCGAACGCCCGCCGGCGATCATCATCGCCTGATAATCCTCGACGCTCATCCCGGTCATGGTGCTGACCGCCTGGACGAAGCTCAGCCCGTCGGTCGAAAACAGCTTGGCCATGAAATAGATGTTCCCGCCGAGATCGAGCAGGCGGTTGTAATCGCGCGCCAGCACCGCCGCCTTCTGGTCATCGCTCAACGGCCAGTCGGCGAGATAGCCGGCCTCGTCGGCCTTCCACCTTGCGCGGTTCTCGGGCTTCATCAGGCTCATCGCGAACTGGTTGAGGTGATAGCCCTGCCGCGCGCGCCTCGCCGTATAGACGCGCGTGCCGGGTATATCGTCGAATTCGGCCAGATAGGCGTGAATGTCGCTGGCATTGCTCATGCCGTCTCTCCGTTGGCGATGGCGCGGGCGATGATCTGACGCGCGCGCACCCCGCCCTCGTCGATGCGATAGGCGGTGAGGCCCAGCTCCGGATTGGCCGCGATCGAGGCCTGCTGCGCTTCGAGGATCGCCTTGTCCTCGGCGAAGACCCCCCCTTGCTGGCGCTTGAAGCGCGCGGTGAAACCGGCGTCGTCGATGTCGAAATTGCGCGCCATGCCCCAGAAGTAGTGGTGGCTGGTCTCGCTTTCAGGAGTCATGAAATCGACCACCATGCCGCGCACGCCGTGATCGTGGCTGTCGAGCGTGGCGCCCGCGCCGACCGGGGCGACGCCGACGTCGATCATCACCGCGGCGGGCAGCAGGAAGCGGCAGACCTGCCAGCGATCGACCGGGCCATCGGCCTTGAGCGCATCGCGCCAGAACGGCGGCGCCTCGATCCCCGGCATCCAGCGCGAGACGAAGACGCCGTCTGCGCGCACCTGTGCCTCGATCGGCGCATCGAGGATCTCGGGCTGGCCGATCGAGCCGGCATGGACATAGGTCTCGTGCGTGAGGTCCATGAGATTGTCGATCATCAGCCGGTAATCGGCCGCGACCCGCGTATAGCCGCCGTCGAACACCCAGCCCGGCGCCGAACAGGCCCACAGGTCGGGAATCAGCGCCGGATCGGCCAGCGCGCGATCGCCCACCCACACCCAGACGAAGCGATGCCGTTCCGCGGTGACGAAGCTTTCCGCGCAGACGCGCCGGTTCACCGGATCGCTGCGCAGCGGCATTTCCTCGGCGATGCCGTCGGGTCCGAGCTTCAGCCCATGATAGCGGCAGCGGATCGAATCGCCTTCGCGCAAGCCCAGTGACAGCGGCAACAGGCGATGCGGGCAGGCATCGCGCAGCGCGACCACCGAGCGGTCGAGCTTGCGGTAAAGCACCATCGGCACGCCGCAGATCGTCCGCGCCAGCGGCGCGACATCGACCTCGGCATCCCAGGCGGCGACGTACCAGGCGTTGCTGACCCAGCTGGTCAAAGCCCTTGCGCTTTCAATTTGGCATCGAGCCGCGGGAACACGCGGCGGGCATTGCCCTCGAAAATGGCGTGGCGCTCGGCCTCGTCGATCGCCAGCGCATCGACATAGCGTCTGGTGTCATCGAAATAATGACCCGTGGTCGGATCGATCCCCCGCACCGCGCCGACCATCTCGCTGCCGAAGAGGATGTTCTTGCTGCCAATCACCTCGGCGAGCAGGTTCACGCCGGGCTGGTGATAGACGCAGGTGTCGAAAAAGACGTTGTTCATCAGATGTCCGTCGAGCGCCGGCTTCCCGAGCATGTCGGCAAGGCCCCGATAGCGTCCCCAGTGATAGGGCACCGCGCCCCCGCCATGCGGGATGATGAAGCGCAGCTTGGGGAATCGCGCGAAGAGATCGCCTTCGAGCAATTGCATGAAGGCGATGGTATCGGCGGCGATGTAGAAGGCGCCGGTGGCATGCAGCCCGGGGTTGCAGCTCCCCGAGACGTGGATCATCGCCGGCACGTCAAGCTCGCACATCGCCTCGTAGATCGGGAACCAATAGGCATCGGTGAGCGGCGGATGTCTGAAATGGCCGCCGCCCGGATCGGGGTTGAGATTGCAGCCGACAAAGCCCAGCTCCACGACGCAGCGGCGCAATTCCGCGATCGAGGCCGACAGATCGGCCGCCGGGCTCTGCGGCAGCATGCACACGCCCGTGAAGGTTTCGGGATAAAGCAGGGCGACCCGCGCGACGAGATCGTTGCAGGCGCGCGCCCAGGCTTCGCTCACCTGCTGGTCGCCGACATGATGCGCCATCGCGCTCGCGCGGGGAGAAAAGATCGTGTGATCGGCGCCGCGCTCGCGAATCAGGCGAAGCTGGTTGTTCTCGATCGTCTCGCGGATCGCATCGTCGCTGATCGCCGGGTAGGGCGGCGGCGCCTCGCCCGCCTTGAAGGCCGCCTTCTGCGCCTCGCGCCAGGCGTTGTGCGGCTCGGGCGCGGTGGTGTAATGGCCGTGGCAATCGATCACCAGCGTCATGGATGCGCTCTCCTCAATACGACCGGCGCCGGCGGCGGCAGGCGATCATCGCGCCCGGTCATTTCGCGCTGGCGCAGCACCGTGCCCACCGTCATCATCGGCTCGACCCCCAGCGCGGCGAGCGTCTTGCAGCTTTCCTCCATCTCGGCAGCGCGGCGCGCGCCATGGCGCGCCATGCGTTCGAGATTATAGGCGGCACGCTCGGCCCAGGGGCGCGGACGCTCGCTTGCGTCGAGCGAGGCAAGCACCTCGTCCTCGACGCCTGCGGCGCGCGCGGCGAGGACCATCTCGGCGGTCAGCGCCTCGATCCCCTTGACCATAACCGAACGGATCATCTTGATCGCCGAGGCACGGCCGATCTCGACGCCGACGCAGCGCACATCGGCAAAGCCCGCCGCGCCGAGCAGCGCCGCCGCCGCCTCGGCACGCGCGCCCGAAAGCAGCAGCGGCACCGCCATCCGCGCCGGCAGCACCGGGGCGAGCACCGCCGCATCGACATAATGCGCGCCCGCGCCTTCGATCGCGCGGGCGGCGGCGCGCTTGGTTTCGGGCGCCACCGAATTCATGTCGCACCAGATCGCACCGGGCGCGAGATGCGCCGCACCGGCCGCGGCCGCGGCGAGCGCTTCATCGGCGGTGACCAGCGACAGCACCAGCGGCGCACCGGCAAGCGCGTCGGCGGCGCTCGCCGCGGGACAGAGCCGCGCGGCGGCGGCGCGGCGCGCGGGCAGCAGGTCCCAGGCGGCGATCTCGCGGCCCCAGCCGGCGGCCGCGGCAAAGGTCGATCCCGCTTCGCCGAAACCGATGAGGGCAAGCCGCCTGTCCATGCCGCCGCCTTGGACCCGGGCCACCGCGCATTCAAATCGGAATCCCGGACCTGTCATAAGCTGCCGCTAATCCTTGCTCGAATTCGGCGCCGGGGCGAGCGCGATGCCGCTGCCGCGCGCAAGAATGATCGCGATCAACGCGCGGCGCGGTAGCGATGCTGGGCTATCAGCTCAACGCAATGCGCTACTCGTTCAATGATCACGCGAACCGCGAGGCGTTCCGCGCCGACGAGGCGGGTTACTGCGCGCGCTTTGCGCTGGCGTCAGGCCGGCCGGCCCGCGCCGGGCGACACCGCTTCCAGGTCGCGCAGGAACTCGGCCTGGACCGTGGTCGGCCGCCACGAGGCGCGGGTGGTGACGCCGATCGTGCGTTCAAGGCCGGTGGGCGCGGGGCGCAGCACCGTCAACCAGCGTGCTTCGAGCTCGACCGCGACCTGGTCGAGCGA
>JAGWPW010000106.1 GCA_028870315.1 Sphingomonadales bacterium
CGTCGTCGCGTTCGAGCAGCGCGCGCGTCGCCGCATGGCGCATGCGGTCGATGGCCTCGTTCACGCTCGATTCCTTTTCGATATAGGTATCGCTGCGCGGAACATAGGCTTCGGGCTGGTAGTAATCGTAATAGCTGACGAAATATTCGACCGCGTTTTCGGGAAAGAAGCTCTTCATCTCGCCGTAAAGCTGCGCGGCCAGGATCTTGTTCGGCGCGAGGATGAGCGCGGGGCGTTGCAGTTCCTCGATCACCTTGGCCATGGTGAAGGTCTTGCCGCTGCCGGTAACGCCGAGCAGCACCTGCGTGCGCTCGCCGCTCCTGGCGCCTTCGACCAGTTCGGCGATGGCGGTCGGCTGGTCGCCGGCGGCGCGGTAATCGGAAACGATGCAAAACGCCTTGCCGCCCTCGGCCTTGTCCGGGCGCAGCGGCTTGTGCGGCACGAACTGGCCCGAGGTGTCGGGCTCATCGAGTCCGCGGCGAATGACGAGTTCGGGCATGGGCGGGCATATGGCGAACAGGCGCGGGAATGCAATGCGCGGTGTTCTGGCGGTATGCAAGGCAGCGCCGGGGGGGTATGCAAGGCGATAGCGCAACGCACCCAAACAATGGCAGGTTTTCATGTACAGAACGATCCTTGCGGCAACATTCTGCGCTTTTCTGTCGTTATCCGAGGCGAGGGGACAGGCGATCGCGCAGCTTCCCGCCGCCACGGCGCCGTCGGGCGATGAACAGGTCGAGGTCGTCCAGGGCGGTGTCAGCAAGCGCATGTCGGTCGCGCAGGTCGCATCTCAAAGCACCCGCGTCGGTGTCGCCGGCAGCGGCGGCGGCAGCCTGTCGCTTGGCAACCAGTCCTACGCCGGCGGCAGGACGATGAAGATCGACAATCTGTGGAGCGATGATGGCATCAATCCCGCCCATGAAGGGGCGATCTGGCCGACCGCGACCTATGCCGCCAATGCCATCACCCGCACCTTCACGGCCAGCACGGTTTCGGGCCAGGGCACCGCGCTGATTGTCAACGGCCCGCTGACCCCGCTGTTCGTCACCGCGTTCAACAATGGCGCGAGCGCGCAGGTGACGGGCATCGTCCAGGATTGCGATGCGATGGTCGCGGGCGGATCGTGCTTCGGCGGCAATGATATCGCGCGCACCAACAGCGCGATCAGCGCGTCCTTGCGCGGGCGCGAGATCGATCTCGAATTCTCGACCGGATCGCGCGATGGCGGCGACAGCTTCGGGCTTGGGATCAATGGTTTCAATATCGCCAATTCGGCGCCCGCGCTGCTCATCGGCGTTGTCGGCGGCGGTACATGGGCCAATGGCATCGTCGGTTCGGGGGTGAGGGGCTCCTACTTCTCGGTCAATTCAAGCAACACGACGACCGCGGCGAGCTTCATCAACACGACCAGCGGCACTTTTTCGAACGCGCCGATCGTATTGGGCAAAGGCGCCGGGCAATCGATCAACTTCGGCGGCGGCAGTTTCGGAACCGATACTTACATATATGGTGATGCGGCACACACCCTCAACATCAACATGGGGGCAGGCGGGTTCGTTGCCTTCCGCAACCCCGGCGGCACGGTCGTCGCAACGCTCGATCAACATGGCACGCTCAAGGAAGAGGGCACGAGCTTCGCCAGCCTCGCGCGATGCTCGGGCGGGGTTGGCGCCGGGCAGATCGCCTATATCACCGATGCAAGCGCGCCGATCACCGCCTGGCACCAGCAGGTGATGGCGGGCGGTGGCAGCCACAGGGCCTTCGTCACCTGCAACGGCAACGGCTGGTTTGCCTTCGATTATTGAGCGCTCCGCTGGCGGCGACCTGCATCGGAGGCACGGTCGGCCTGTCGCCAAACCACGCGGCGCGACCGGCGCACGTTCAACGTCGGCCGCATGCTGGCAACCGGTCTTGACAGGATTTGCCGGCACTATGGTCTGAGCATCGCCGCCTTCAATCTGATGGGCGCCCTGCTGGACTGGCGCCCCCGCCGACGCCTTGCAGACCGACGGGCTGACTCTCCACAAGGAACTGGACGACGGGCGTTTCCCGATTATCAGGAAAGCCAGATGCGTGCGCAGGCGCGGTTGCCGCAAGCACGCCGTGGCTCTGCGTCGGCGTATCAGCAGACCAACAGGGACAAGAGGTTGAGATGACGGAAGCAGCGCGCCTCGCGGCGATCGAGGCCATCAGGCAGATCAAGGCCCGCTACTGGCGCGGGGTCGATCTTTGTGATGGCGACCTCGTCCGTTCGGTTCTCGCCGAGGATTGCGAACTGGACTACCACGGTTGCTGCGCCGACCCGCAGACGGGCGTCGACCATCTGCCCGCGATGAACGTGACGCTGCGCGGCCGCGACAAGTGGCTGGCGGACGGCATGGCGCGTTTCGGCATTGTCAGCGTGCATCAGGGGCATCAGTCGGACATCGAAATCACCGGTCCGGACACGGCCAACGGTATCTGGGCCTTTACCGATCGCATGTTCTTCCCCGCAGGCGGGGCGTTTTCACGGCTGACTGGCTATGGTTTCTATCATGAAACCTATATCCGGGTGGGTGAAGCCTGGCAGATCAAGACCACCCGGATCACCCGCATCAGGGTTGAGGTGGAGTAGGGCCTGTCAACATCCTGCCGGCGCCTCGGCGTGATGACGACAAGTGCACGCGGTTTTCGGCGCCGCTTCATATCACCCCCATCGTCACCTGCGCCAATCACCGTGGATTGCCGCCAACAGCCCGCATGCGGGGGGATCCAGGGGGTGTCGCCGGCGGGCTGTGCCCCATGGCGCGCGCGGACCGGCAACAACATATCCCCGGGCCGCGCATCCCGGGATTGGAACCTGTGCCCCGGCTTGATAGGATCGGATTTTCATGACGGGGGAATTGCCATGGGTGGAGCAAGCAAAGCACTCGCCATTGCCGCCTTGGCCGGCGGGCTGGCGCTCGCCGGCTGCCATCGGCAGGGCCAGCCTTCGGGCGGGGTTTCGGCCAGCGGCTCGGCGGCCAGCGTCGCCGCGGTTGCGGCCGCGCAAATTCACCCGCGGCCGGGGCGCTGGGAAACCACGGTCACGGTTACGCATATCGACATGCCGGGCATGCCCGCTGAAATGGCGGCGGCGATGCAGCAGCACATGGGCCGCGGTGTCACCGCCGCCCATTGCCTCACCCGGGCCGAGGCGGACAAGCCCGCCGCCGGCATGTTCACCGGTCGCGGCAACGACTGCACCTACGACAAATTCACCATGGCCGGCGGCCGGATCGATGCCGTCATGCATTGTTCAGCCGGGGCAAGCCAGATGCAGATGACGATGACCGGCACATACGATGATTCGCATTTCACCGGCAGCATGCACAATGCGACGAGCATGCCGGGCGGACGCACCATGCAGGAGGATGTGACCACCTCGTCGCGGTGGGCGGGCGCGTGCAACGGCAGCGAGGCGAGCGCCGGCGGCGCCGGGGGATGACGGGTGGCGGCGGCGGTCCGATGGCTCTTGCGGGGCGGTTGCGCATCACCGCGCTCACCCGCCGGGCCGGGCTCGCGCGCCAGCCTTGTCCCGAGGGCGTGCGCGCGCCGCGGTTGCCGCTGCTGCTTGCCGAATTGCGCGGGCTGGCCCCGCGCCGCGCGCAGCCCGCTGCGCGCCCGGCGCGCTGCCCGCAGCCGGTGATGCTGCTGCCCGGTTTCGGTTCGCATCCGGCGCGCATGCGCGCGATGCTGCTGTCGCTCGATGCCGCGGGCCATCGCATGCATGAATGGGGCCTGGGCTTCAATTTCGGCCCGACACCCGAGAATTTCGCCTTTCTGCTCAAGCGGCTGACCAATCTCGCCCGCGCCGAGGGCGAGCCGGTCGCGCTTGTCGGCTGGAGTCTTGGCGGGCTTTTCGCGCGCGAGCTTGCCAAGCGGCGGCCCGAGGCGGTGCGCAAGGTCATCACCATGGGCACCCCGTTTTCGGGCGACCGCCGCGCCAACAATGCCTGGCGCGCCTATCAGGCGATTACCGGCCACGCGGTCGATGAACCGCCGATCGCCGGCGATTTCGCGGTGAAGCCGCCGGTGCCGACGATCGCGCTGTGGAGCCCGCGCGACGGCATCGTCAGCCCGCGCTCGGCCGCCGGCTGGCCGGGGGAACGCGATCGGGCGGTGGCGCTGCGCTGTCATCATCTCGGCTTCGCCGGCGATCCCGCGGTCATCGCCGCGGTGCTGGAGCAACTGGACGAGGATTCGTAGCGGGCGCAGGGCATTCCGGCGCGGGCAGCAGCAGAGGGTATCATGCTCGAAATCTGGCGGGCCGGCGGGTCCAACACCGGCTTTTCCGGCGCCGCCGCCGAGGCGGTCGAGGCCGAAGGCTGGGACGGCCAGATGTTCATGGATTCGCAGGCGCTGAGCGCCGATCCCTATGTGCTGATGGGCGCCTGGGCGGGGGCGACGCGGCGGCTGAAGCTCGGCACCGGGGTGACCAATCCGCTGACCCGCAACCTTGCCGTGACCGCGGCAGCGGCGGCATCGGTGCAGGCGATATCGGGCGGGCGTGCGGTGCTGGGCATCGGGCGCGGCGATTCGGCGCTCGCCTATCTCGGCCTTGCACCGGCGCCGCTGGCCGGGTTCGAGCGCGCGCTGACCACGCTTCAGGCGCTGCTCTCGGGCGCGGCGGTCGATTTCGCGACGACCGGCGAGCGCGGCGAATCCCGCAGCGCCGCGGGGCTTTCGCTCGGCGCCAGGCCCGATGTGACGCAGCTCAAATGGCTGCCCCAAGGGCTTGCCAAGGTGCCGCTCGATGTCGCCGCGACCGGGCCGAAGGTGATCGCCATGGGCGCGCGGATCGCCGAGCGGGTGACCTTCAGCGTCGGTGCCGATCCCGAACGGCTGCGCTGGGCGCTGGCGCTTGGTCATGCGGCAAGGGCCGAAGCAGGGTTGCCGGCCGATGGCCCCTCCTGGGGCGCGCAGCTTCTGCTCGTGTGCCATCCCGACGCGGACACCGCGCTCGAAGTGGCGATGGCGATGGCACCGCCGCTCGCCCGCTTCCAGGTGATGGAAGGGGCCGCCGCCGGCCCGGGCGGTGGCGATGCCAGCCTTGCCGCGGTGCGCGCGGGCTATGACATGACCCGGCATGGCGAAATCGGCGAAACCCGGCGCCTGACGCAGGGCGCGCTCTCGCCCGATTTTGTGCGCCGCTTCGCCGTCGTCGGGCCGCCCGATCATTGCCTTGCGCGGCTCGCCGCATTGCGGGCCCTTGGTATCGACCGCTTCGTCATCGTCGGCCCCGGCTTCTATCCCGAAGCCTGGGGCACGGCGCGCGACCTGTTCGCGCGCGAGGTGATGCCGGCGCTACGCGCTCACTGCGAATAGCCGCGCTTTTCGGCCCAGTCCTCGCTTTCGCCGGGTTTCTCGGTCGCGCCCGGCGCGCGGCCCGAGGCGGTTTTCAGATCCCAGCCGATCTTGTCGGCATGCGCTTCCAAGGGCATGCGGAAGGCGTTGATCGCCCAGGCGGTCATCGCGTAATGGCCGACCATCAGCACGAAATCCATGATCTGCCGCCGGTCATAGAAGGCGCTGAGCGCCGCCCAGCTTGCGTCCGACAGATCGTTGGTGTCGAGAAGCTCGTCCACGGCGGCGAGCACACTGCGATCATGCTCGTTCCAGTTCGGCGCGTCCGGGCCTTGCTTGACCGCGGCGATCTCTTCGAGGCTCATCCCGAGCTTGAGCGCATAGCCGACGTGGTTGTGCCATTCATATTCGGACCGCAGCCGCCAGCCGAGCCGCAGGATCACCAGCTCGCGGTCGCGCAGCGGGGTGGTGTTGGTGACGAGCATGTGCTTGCCCCACACGTTCCATGCGTGGCACATCGTCGGGTGATTGGCCATGACCATCATGATGTTGGTCTTCGAGCCTTCCTCGCGCGCGTTGGGTTCGCCCCAGAACGAGAAGGCCTCGATCGCATCCTCGGTCCATTCCTCGCGCGGCAGCTTCGGAATGCGCCACAGGGTCTTTTCGGTCATGTCAGCTCCTCCGCCTGACGGGCGAACGTCCATCGACCGCATCGCGCCTGCCGGCCACAGGTGAATGCGCCGGCGGCACCGCATGGGCGATCAGTTAAATCTTTTCGCACGTGCAGCATGAGCCCTTGGCAAAACGAAATTTGTGTTGCAGGTTCGCGACCGACAGAAGGTTGCGCCGATGCCTCCATCCAGCCGTCCCTGCTTCGATGAAATGGTCGACGAACAGGGGCGTGTCCGGCCCGCCTATCAGGCCTATCGCGAATGGTTCGACCGGCAGGACGGCAAGTGGCTGCACCGCCAGGGGCAGGAGGCCGAGCAGTTCTTCCGCCGCACCGGCATCACCTTCAACGTCTATGGCGAGGATGCCGGGCAGGAGCGGCTGATTCCCTTCGACATGATCCCGCGCATCGTCACCGGCGAGGAATGGCGCCGGCTTTCGGCCGGGATCGAGCAGCGGGTGCGCGCGCTCAACGCCTTCCTCCATGATCTCTATCACAAGCGCGAGATCGTCCGCGCCGGACGCCTGCCCGAGCGGCTGCTGCGCGACAATGCCGCCTATCTCCCCGAAATGGCGGGATTCACCCCGCCGGGCGGGATTTACACCCACATCGTCGGGGTCGATCTCGTCCGCACCGGGCCGGACGAATTCATGGTGCTGGAGGACAATGCCCGCACGCCTTCGGGCGTCTCCTACATGCTCGAAAACCGCGAGACGATGATCGCCATGTTTCCCGAGCTGTTTGCCCGGGTGCGTGTCCAGCCGGTCTCGGACTATCCGCGCAGCCTCGCGCGCAGCCTTGCCGCCTGCGCGCCGCCGGCCTGCGTCGATCGCGAGCGGCCGGTGGTCGCGGTGCTGACGCCGGGGATCTACAATTCGGCCTATTTCGAACATGCCTTCCTTGCCGACCAGATGGGCGCCGAACTGGTCGAGGGCAGCGACCTGCGCGTCGTCGACGGGCGCATCGCGATGCGCACCACCCGCGGCTGGCGCGCGATCGACGTGCTGTATCGCCGTGTCGACGACGATTTCCTCGATCCCCTGACCTTCAACCCCGAAAGCGTGCTGGGCGTTGCCGGGATCATGGACATCTACCGCGCCGGCGGTATCACCATCGCCAATGCGCCGGGCACCGGCATCGCCGATGACAAGGCGATCTACAGCTTCATGCCCGAGATCGTCGAATTCTACACCGGCGAGAAGCCGCTGCTCGCCAATGTCCCGACGTGGCGGTGCAGCGAGCCCGATTCGCTGGCCTATGTCCTCGACAATCTTGCCGAGCTGGTGGTGAAGGAAGTCCATGGTTCGGGTGGCTATGGCATGCTGATCGGCCCGACCGCCTCGCGCGTCGAAAGGGCGCGCTTTGCCCGCAAGCTGAAGGCGCAGCCCGAGAATTACATCGCCCAGCCGACGCTGGCGCTTTCGACCGTGCCGATCTTTGCGCGTGCGGGGCTGACCCCGCGCCACGTCGATCTGCGCCCGTTCGTCCTCGTCTCGCCCGAGGGGATAAAGATCACCCCTGGCGGGCTCACCCGCGTCGCGCTCAAGAAGGGCTCGCTGGTGGTGAACTCGTCGCAGGGCGGGGGCACCAAGGACAGCTGGGTGCTCGCCGAATGAAGGGGCGTCTTCCATGCTAGGGCGCAGCGCCAGTGGCGTCCTCTGGATGTTCCGCTATCTCGAACGCGCCGAGAATACCGCGCGGCTGCTCGATGCGGGCTTTCGCATGGCGCTCACCCGCACCAGCACCACCGCCAGCGACGAATGGGGATCGGTGCTGGCGACGCTCGGCCAGCAGGCCCTTTTCAGCCAGCGCCACAAGGAGATTTCGGGGCCGCTGGTGTTCAATTTCATCCTGCGCGACCGCGAGAACGACGGATCGGTGCTGTGGATGATCGAGCATGCCCGCACCAATGCGCGCATGGTGCGCACCGCGATCACCCGCGAGGTGTGGGAGGCGACCAACGAGGCGTGGATGGTGCTGCGCGAGGCGCTGTCGCGGCCGGTGCGCGACAGCACGCTGGGCGAAGTGCTGGCGCTTGTCCGCCGCCAGACGATGCTGGTGCGCGGCGCGATGGAAACCACCATGCTGCGCAACGAGATTTTCAATTTCGCGCGCATCGGCACCTATCTCGAAGCCGCCGACAACACCGCGCGCATCCTCGATGTGAAATATCACGTGCTGCTGCCCTCGGTCGCCTGGGTCGGCTCGGTGCTCGATCACGCGCAGTGGGAAATGCTGCTGCGCTCGGTTGCGGGCGAACGCGCCTTTCGCTGGCTCAATTCCGGTTTGCTCAACCGCCGCGGCATCGCCGAATTCCTGATCCTCGACGGCCGCTTTCCGCGCAGCATCGCCTATGCCTATGCCAAGATCGCGAGCAACATGACCGGGCTTGCCCATCAATATGGCGAGGAGGCGCCGGCGCATGTCCTGCTGCGCGAGGCGATCGCCCGGTTGCACGGCGTCGATATCGCCGGCATCTTCGATTTCGGGCTGCATGAATTCCTCACCGAATTCATCCTGCGCACTCGCAATCTCGCCGCAGAGATTGCGCGCGATTACCGCTTCGTCGCATAGGCTCAGGACCGGGCATCATGCAGATCAGCGTCAGCCACGCCACCACCTACCGTTTCGAGCACCCGCCCGCGCATGGTCTCCAGCGCTTGCGGCTGCGCCCCAAATCGACGCACGGCCAGCGCGTGCTCGACTGGGAGATGGCGATCGAGGGCGCGCGGGTCGAAGCAAGCTACGAGGATCACAACAGCAACCATACCGTGCTGGTCAGCTTCGCGACCGGAACCCATGAGATCGCGGTCACCTGCGGCGGCCGGGTCGAGACCGCCGACAATGCCGGCGTGCTTGGCCCGCATACCGGCTTCATGCCGGTCTGGGTGTTTCGCGACCAGACCGCGCTGACCCGGCCCGGGCCGCTGTTGCGCGCGCTCGCCGCGCGGCTGCGCGAGGGCGAGGTGAACCGGCTCGACCAGCTTCACGCGCTTTCGGCCATGGTACATGACGCGATCACCTTCGAGGCGGGCCATACCGATGCCCGCACCGACGCCGAGGCGGCGCTCGCCGCCGGTCATGGTGTCTGTCAGGACTATGCCCATGTGTTCATCGGCGCCGCGCGCACGCTGGGGTGCCCGGCGCGCTATGTCAGTGGCTATTTGTGGACAGACGGCGTCATCGCGCAGGAAGCCGGGCATGGTTGGGCCGAGGCGCATGTCGAGGGCCTCGGCTGGGTGGGCTTCGACGTTGCCAATGCGGTCTGCCCGGACGAGCGCTATGTCCGCGTCGCATCGGGCCGCGATTACCGCGATGCAGCGCCGGTGACGGGGATCGCGCTTGGCGCGGTGGGAAGCGCGCCGTCGGTGCAGCTGGCGGTCGATGGCGGCGGGCAGCAGCAAGGCGCCGGCGCGCCGGCCGCGCAGTCGCAATAGGTGGGAAAGCACCGGCTGACGGCTTGACCGCCGCCGGCTTTTGCGCAAGCGATGGTCGCTGGATCAGGCGGTTCGACGGCAAACAGGCCGCAGCCGCCGAAGGGGGCGTTTCGTGACCTATTGCGTGGGCATGCTGCTCGATCGCGGGCTGGTGCTGATGAGCGACACCCGCACCAATTCGGGGGTCGACAATATTTCGACCTTCCGCAAGATGCACCATTGGTGCGAGCCGGGCGACCGCGTGATCGCGGTGATGACCTCGGGCAATCTCGCGACCACCCAGGCGGTGATCAGCCAGCTTGAGGAACGCAACAAGGCGCCCGAGGAGCGGCATAATTCGCTGCTCGAAGCGCCGACGATGTTCCAGGTGGCAACCATCGTCGGGCGGCTTCTGCGCGAGACGATCGCCAGTTGCGATGCCGAGAACGGGCCGGAGGCGGCGGGCCGCTTTTCCGCCTCGCTGATCCTTGCCGGCCATATCCGCGGGATGGAGCCGCGGCTGTTCCTGATCTATCCCGAAGGCAATTTCATCGAGGCGAGCTTCGATACGCCCTTCTTCCAGATCGGCGAGACCAAATACGGCCGGCCGATCATCCTGCGCGGCTATGATCGGGCGATGAGTTTCGAGGATGCCGCGAAGCTGCTCATGGTCAGCTTCGATTCGACGCTCAAGGCCAATCTCTCGGTCGGCATGCCGCTCGATCTGCTGGTGGTCGAGCGGGGGCACTTCGCGCCGCTGCACAGCCAGCGCATCACCGACGCCGATCCCTATTTCCGGCAGATTTCCTCGGGCTGGGGCAAGGCGCTGCGCGAGGCGTTCCACAATCTGCCCGATTTCACCTTCGCCGACGAGGCACAGCCCGCGATCCAGCCCAACGCCCGCCAGCGCGTCAAATCCGCCGCAGCGAAGGGCTGACCGTCTCGACAGGCGTTGCCATTGGCGTATTATGAGGGGACTTGTATCATAGCCTCGGGCCAACGGGGCATGGAGAGGCTCCGACATGCAAGCGCTCGCCGAACTCGATCTGCCCTATCTTCCCGTGCAAAGCCCCGAATTCGGCGCCGATCCGACCGGGCATTTCGCCCGCGCGCGGGCGCAGCACCCGTGGCTCGCGCGTTCGGACATCGGCTATTTCGTCCATGAATACCGCGCCATCCGCGAGCTGTTCTGGATGGACGACAAGATGCGGCCGAGCTTCGATGGCATCGTCGAGCAGCTCGGCGCGCACGGCACGCCGTGGGGGCGCTTCACCGAAGAGCAGATGATCTCGCTCCCGCCCGCGCAGCACAAGCTGCTTCGCGATACGTTCGCGGCGCGCTTCACCCCGCGCTTCGCCAATAATCTGCGGCCGATGATGCGCGAGACGATTACCGGCCTGCTCGATGAATGGGTGTCGAAGGGGCGATTCGATTTCGAGGAATTTGCCAGCTGGTTCCCGATCTCGGTGATGTTCCGCCTCGTTGGCGCGCCGGTGGCAAGGATCGGCGCGATCAAGAAGGATCTCGAAACGCTGGGCCTTGCCTTCAGCATGGACAAGACACGCGTGCCGGCGCTTCAGCAGTCGATCACGCGGCTCGATCAACTGGTCCACGAACTCATCGCCACCCGCCGGGCGCGCCCCGCGGGCGATGACCCCGAGGATCTGCTCGATCTCGTCATCAGCGCCGGCGATGGCGGCGGCATTTCCGAGCGCCAGCTTGCCGATCTCATCATGTTCTTCTTCATCGCCGGCTACGATACCTCGAAGAACGTGCTCACCTTCACCATGCATCTGATGATGAAGAACCCCACGGTCTATGCACGCTGCGCCGAGGATCATGACTATTGTCGCAAGGCGATCGAGGAAGCGCTGCGCTACTTCAACCCCGGGACCACCTTCCGCTTCACCGATCAGGACATCGTCTTTCGCGACGTGCTGCTGCCCAGGGACACGATGCTGTTCTTCCCCTTGAGCATTTCGGGGCGCGATCCCGACGCCTTCCCCGATGCCGAGACCTTCGATCCCGAGCGCGCGATCGATCCCAACACCCGGCATCTCGCCTTCGGCCTCGGCAAGCATATGTGCCTGGGGCAATATATCGCCCGCGCGCAATTGCAGGAATCGCTGCATCTGATCGCGCAGCGCATCAAGGATCCGCGCCTGGACGGCGAATATGGCTGGCGGCCGTTTCCGGGGACGTGGGGGTTGAAGGGCTTGCCGATCCGCTTCGCCGCCGGCTGATCGTCACCCTGGCGCCTGGCCTCGCCGGTCATCGGCAGAAGGCGCCGCTGCTCACTTCCAGGTGAAAATGGTTCTGATGCGCGGCGTTGTAGCTCGGCCCGAGCACGGTGCCGAAGCGCTTGCAGGCGCTGGCCTCGATCACCCGCAGGAATGCGCGCACATCGGGGCTGCCCGCGTAATAATCGCCTAGCACGCTGATCCTTTGGCCGTCGGCAAGGATGAAGCCCGAGACATCGATGGCATTGCCCGTCGCATGCCCCGAGCGCCGGTCGGTGCCCGCGACATTGCGGCAGTTGTAGCTGCCCATCGTCTCGATCCGGGCGAGCGGGCTGCCGAGATATTGCCGCGCCGCGCGATCGACCCCGAAGCGCGCCCAGCCCGCCAGCGTATCGGCGAGCGCACAGGTGACCGGCCCGAGATTGGTGAGGCCGAGATCGGTCTCGTCGCTTCGGAGGCTGATGAGCCGCACCGCATTTACCGTCGAGCAGCCGGCGCCGAAGTAGCGGTCGGGCAGCGGGGTGAATTCGGCCTGCCGCGCATCGAGATCGCTGATACATTGGCGCACGGGCGCCGCGGGTTCGGTGAACGCGCTGCGCGGCGATGGCTGCGACGGCTGCGGCGCCTGCGAAACCTGCGGAATCGCGCCGCATCCACCAAGCGTGAGCAGGGCGACAAGGGCGATGGCGCGGGTCATGCCGGGAACATGAGGAAACAGGGTTAATTTCGGGTTAACCCGCGGTTTGATGGCGCCGCCGCCGCTTGCCGCGCTTGACGTGGCGCGCCGGGCCACTATGAGCGCCCCCGGGCCACGCGGTCCCAACGCCGCGCGTGCTCTCTGCAAGGAGAGTTTCATGACTGCACCAATGCCGGCGCGCAAACCCGCGCGTCCTTTCTTTTCTTCCGGTCCCTGCGCCAAGCCGCCCGGATATTCCCCCAGCCAGCTCGCGACCCAATCGCTCGGCCGTTCGCACCGCGCCAAGATCGGCAAGGCGCGTCTCCAGTACTGCATCGACCTGATGCGCGAACTGCTCGACCTGCCCGGGACGCACCGCATCGGCATCGTTCCGGGCTCGGACACCGGCGCCTTCGAAATGGCGATGTGGACGATGCTGGGGCAACGCGATGTCACCGCGCTCGCCTGGGAAAGCTTCGGCGAGGGCTGGGTGACCGACGCGGTCAAGCAGCTGAAGCTCGATGCAACGGTGATGCGCGCCGATTACGGCAAGCTTCCCGATCTCGACCGCATCGACTGGTCGAACGACGTGCTCTTCACCTGGAACGGCACCACCAGCGGCGTTCGCGTGCCCGATGGCGAATGGATTCCGGCCGATCGCGCCGGGCTTGCCTTCGCCGATGCGACAAGCGCGGTCTTCGCCTATGACATCCCCTGGGACAAGATCGACGTCGCCACCTTCTCCTGGCAGAAGGTGCTCGGCGGCGAGGCGGCGCATGGCGTGCTGATCCTGGGGCCGCGCGCGGTCGAACGGCTCGAAAGCTACACGCCTGCCTGGCCGCTGCCCAAGGTGTTCCGCCTCACCTCCAAGGGCAAGCTTGCCGAAGGCGTGTTCAAGGGCGAGACGATAAACACCCCCTCGATGCTCGCGGTCGAGGATGCGATCCTGGCGCTCGAATGGGCAAAGGCGGTCGGCGGCCTCGAGGGCTTGCAGCAGCGCTGCACGCGCAACGCCGAGGCGCTCGACAAGCTCGTCGCGACACGCGACTGGCTCGGCCACCTCGCCGAGGACAAGGGCATCCGCTCGAAGACCTCGGTGTGCCTCACCGTCGCGGGCGCCGACGAAGCCTTTATAAAAAGCTTTGCCGCGCTCCTCGAAAAGGAAGGCGCGGCATACGATATCGCCGGCTATCGCGACGCCCCGCCGGGGTTGCGCATCTGGTGCGGCGCGACGGTCGATACCGCCGACATCGAGGCGCTTGGGCCATGGCTCGACTGGGCCTGGGCTTCGCTCAAGGGGTAAAACCAGTTTCCGGGGCCAGCGGTCCCGGACCCCGTTCGTGTCAGCGTCGGCATGACGCTTCGCCGTTGCGCCAGGACGCGACGGAAATCCCAGGCTCCCATTCAAAGGATTTCACCATGACCAAGCCGCGTGTCCTCATTTCCGACAAGATGGACCCCAATGCCGCACGGATCTTCACCGAGAGCGGCTGCGAGGTCGATGTCATCACCGGCAAGAGCCCCGAGGAGCTCGCCGCGATCATCGGCCAGTACGATGGCCTCGCGATCCGCAGCGCGACCAAGGTGACGAGCGCGATCCTCGATGCCGCGACCAATCTGAAGGTGATCGGCCGCGCCGGGATCGGGGTCGACAA
Source organism: Sphingomonadales bacterium (assembly GCA_028870315.1). Lineage (GTDB taxonomy): Bacteria > Pseudomonadota > Alphaproteobacteria > Sphingomonadales > Sphingomonadaceae > Novosphingobium. The sequence goes on from JAGWPW010000106.1 coordinate 13,983, forward strand.
CGTCGATATCCCCGCCGCCTCGGCC